>JBCCWR010000067.1:0-12357 GCA_039193385.1 Verrucomicrobiota bacterium
ATCAGTTTGGGTGAAGCAGTAAATAGCAAACGACAGAGAGACCGATGCACCAACAACATGGCCGCCTCCAGATAGATAGAAAACGCCTTGAATGTTATCTTGTAAGATGTTCATTGCCCCGGTGCGCATAATCCCAAGATCTAACAGGACTTTTTGCAGGAGAGCTAGGCTAATATGAAATACCGAAAATCTGATAAGCCACTTTCTTAAAAAGGAGAAGCTATATTCACTCAGAGGGATACAGATAATAGCACATAGAAAGAAATACGCTTCTACCCATAAAAGGTAAGATAAAATAATATTAATAACACCTGCATCATTAATAATTGCACTAATCATCAAGGTGCATAGAAACGCCAACAGACTAAAGAGTAATTCTTGAGAAACCTTGACTTGTCTAAAGTTTTTGCTTCGAGATTTTGTAAGAGCGTAGTAGGTTGCGACAGGAACTGTCAAAAAATGCAAAAAATTTACTGGGGAGGGCGCTCCAGCGCTATCAACGAGTCGCGCAAAGAAAGCAGAAGCAAATGCAAGCAATAACAAGACAGAGCTTCTAACAAAGTTCTGCTTGCTTACCAAGGAAGGTGATCGCTGAGTTGATTCTGTATTATAGGAAGATTTCATATTATCTCTTTACGATCAAAATCCCAGCGGCATACTTCTATTATTAGAGAAACAAGGCGAAGTCAGATGATTCCAAACTGTTCAGCAATTTAATTGCACTTACTACTCAACGAGCGAGATGCTTAGTATAAATGTCCATCAAAGCATTGTAGTTCTTTTCAGCTGTGTACTTATTCACAAATTCATCCCGAACTTGAACGCGCATCTGAGCGAGGCGATGTTCGTCACTAATCAGTTCATTCACTTTAGCGGCCAAATCGGAAGGGTTACCAGATTCGAAGAGTAACCCAGTTCTACCCGTGTCTACTATTTCTGCGATCGCGCCTATCTTGGAAGCAATCACAGGTGTGCCCTTGGCAAACGCTTCGACAGCAACTCTGCCGAACGTCTCGTACCACTTAGAGGGAAACACGAGAAACCGTGCTCTCCCCATCAAATCGTAAACTTCATGCACTGGAAGACGTCCTAGCCATTCTACTCGGTTCGATTCTTGAGTTGCGGCTTTGACCTCTTCTGCCAAAGGACCATCACCAATAATTTTCAATGGAATACTGTAGCCTAACAACTCCCAAGCCTGCAATAAAGTATCCAAACCTTTTTCAACCGAAAGACGACCGACAAACAATGCATAGCCACCGGAACCATCACCGACACCAGGATCAGGATCGACAAAGTTAGGTTTTACGTAGATTTTTTCAGCTGGAAAGCCTCCTTCAACGAATTTACTCTGAGCAAATTGGGTAAGGGCAATATAGCCATCTATTTTATTCTGCCAGGTCCTTAGGAAGCGATGAAGAACCAGCATAGAGGCTGTCACAGTACTAGCTCCCATATTATCGCGATAGCAGCTATGAACAACCCCTGGGTAGGGAATTACTTTACCCAAACAATCTTCACAAACACCTCCATCACGAAAAAAGAGTGCATTAGGGCAAAGCAGTCGATAATTTCTAAGGGTCTGAATTACAGGGACATTAGCCGATTTCACAGCATAAAATATAGAGGGAGAAATGAGAGGGAAGAAGTTCTGAACGTGAACTAAATCATATTTATCTTTCTTCAGAATTTGGCTAACATCTTGATATGTTTTTTGTGACCATAATGTCCGAACGGCCACTTGTATGGAAGACATATCTGAGATTAAATCATTACTAATCTCGTAGGTTTCAATTTGATGACCATGACTACGCAACAAATTTTCTTCTGTTTGCCGTGACTCATCTTCTCCTCCTCGAATCTGATAGCTATTGTGGACGCTTAAAATTCGCATTTATTAGGATTCCTAATTGAGTCTTTGTACTATTGAATATTTGTATTTATAGCGACATAGTCATGGTAAAGCTTAGCCAGTTGTGTACCTTTCGCTTCCCACGAGAAGTTTGCCTGCACATGGGAGCGACCAGCCTGGCCCATACGTCCTCTCAGCTCAGCATTAGTTGCCAAATCGGACATAGCTTTAGCCAGATCACGGATAGCTTGTTGAGGATTATCGGCCGCCACTAAGAAACCAGTCTCTTGAGTCACTTGAACAGCAGAACCTCCAATATTTAAACAAATAACCGGGCGTCCTGCCGCCATAGCCTCGAGACAGACAAACCCACCGGAATCGTGCAAACTTGGATGCAGCAAAACATGACAATCAGAAAGGGTTTTCAGCGTTTCATCACGCGATCGTTGCCCTAAAAACTTGATGCGATCAGCCAACTTCATATTTTGGGCCAATGTCTCTAAAGCTTTACGCTCAGGCCCCTCGCCAAGAATCCAATACTCGTAGTCACCTTGCTGAGCGATTTGGGCAAATGCCTGAAGCCCTAAATGAATACCTTTCCAATGCAGCAACCTCGCTATCGTGATAAATCGCAGAGGTGAGGCTGCAGGAGTTCCATACTGCCCTAGTTGAGTGATTTCTGCTTGCGATAACCCTAGGGCTGAAACCGTCTCGACATGCGTTGCTCCCAGCTTATGCAATCTTTTAGCTGTATCATCTGTCGTTGCACGAGCTAATAGACTGTGGCGTGCTGTCACCTTAGTGAATGGATCGTATTCGCCAATCATGTGTGACAGGCTTCGTAGTATTTCGTATGCTTTTCCTCTAATGCTAAAACTTCGCCAAAATGCTTCCGGAGCTTGTTCACCTCCACCAACTGGACCCCAAACAAAAGGAACTGGTAAAAGGGACAAAAAGCTGGGGGTTGAATACCGCACATAAGTGACATGATGAATCAGATCAAAATGCTGTTGCTCGAGTAGCTTGCGCGCGACAAAATAGGCTTCGATTTGCCAGAAGTAGTAATGGGGAACCTGCGCGGAGGGGAGCCATGCAGCCCAAACGGGTGGATCGAGATAAATGAAATGAAGATTCTGAAGGGGATGTTTCCTCAATTCAGATTCAATAGCTGGGCGATTATTTTTTCGCGTAAGGACATAGAGTACATGATGATAAGCAAGCTCCCGGACCACGTTCCATCCGACGCCCGGTTCAGACCCCATACCGGGTCTACAAGCATACGCTGAGATTAAAATCTGAAGCGGCTTACGAGGTTGACTGATGGACATGCTCATAGACCTCAGCAATTTGCTTAGCAGTATTGATCCAAGTGAATTTTTGGACTCTCTTCAAACCCTGATCAATCAAATGATGACGGTAGCGATCATCTCGAATTAAACCTTCTACGGCTAAAACCATAGCTCGGCTATCATTTGGATCAACAAGAATGGCAGCATCACCGGCAACTTCAGGCAATGAACTTACATTAGAGGTAACCACGGGAGTACCGCAGGCCATGGCCTCTAGTACTGTAAGCCCAAAACCTTCGTATAGTGAGGGTGCAAGCAGCACATCAGCCGCACTGTAGAAGTTGATTAGAGTAGAGTCGTCAGGCTTACCTAAATATAAAACGTGCTCACCTAAATCGTAGGTAGCAATAAACTCGTACTGCTGAGGGCTGAAGTCACTGCCCATTTTCCAAAAATGCACAGGCTGCTGGCGCTCTTTGAGAATCCGTATGACATCCAAGATTGTGGAAACGTTTTTTCGAGGATTATTCGAACCAACATTGAGAATACAAAAGGTTTCGGGAGATAGATTCAACTGTTGCCGTAAGGAGGCAATTTCCTCACGTGTCGTTGGATGAAATGTAGAACTGACAGCATTAGGAACCGTTGTAATGAACGCCGGATCAATCTGTAGTTGATCAGTCACATCATTAGCTGTGTGCGAAGAAACTGTAATCACGTGATCAGCCTGTTTCATCTTCTGAACTGACCATCGCCAAGTATTAAGACTGATCATGGGCGCTAGAGACAAGCCACTATACATTTGTGGCTGCACTAAGTTGATTAGGTCATGACAAGTAATGACAACAGTTTTACCAAATCGCTTTAACCATGGAATTAGATGGCCATCACTATGATCAACAACATGGAAGATGTCTGCTGTCTGCTGACTGAAAGATAATGGGTAATACCAATAGCGCTTGTAATATTTGTCAATAGCATTACTGACGCTTCCACCCAACGAAGGTGATGGGATCATCGGAGAGAGAGATACAATATCCCACTCAGGGTGAATAGTTCGCAAACCTTCTGCAACATTCCTTGCATACACCTTCATGCTGAACGAAGATGGGGAAGTACTCTGCAAAATAGCAATACGCATAGGCGTTTTGACCACATTAATCTTTAAGTAAATCCATCACATAGCCGGAAGAGCTAGAAACTATAATTGAACTTTTCAATGTCTTGACTATACCATTCAGCAACGATTCCCTGAGTTTCCGCATCATAATAATCACGATAGTTACCTCTCTTGCTGCTCTTCAAATGAGGTAAGGCGTAGACAATATTGAGGTGCTCACAGACCTTTCGAAAATCAGCTTCAAGAGATTCAAATCGGCAAACATGATCAACGATTATCTTCCCTTCAGCATCGGAAACCCAGTTAATTTGAGGCATAAACATCTTAGGTTTGTCATAGTAGGGCAAACTTTTATCTAGATAAACCCGTTTCACCCACTCTTGAAAGTCAATTTGGTTAGAGCCCAAATCTGTCTGATTCGTCTGTACTCGATAGTAGTAATGCGATACCACCTTATCCCAAGGGTTGCGAACAACTGCAAAGGTAAACCGGTCATTCCACTCTTTACGACCAATCTCCTCAATTTTCTCGAGGGCCGTGTTGTGCTTGGGAGGTATATTTAGAGCTTTAGCTATACTAGTACCACCCGTCTTATTGATATGGATGAAAACAAATTTATCCATCCACTTATGCCTAAAAAGTTGGGCCTTATTTCTAATAGGTCTGTAAATACGATCTAATAAATCTTCCATTAAATTCATTCCTCACACTTTTCTTTTTGATTAAACTACACATACTCTTGGTACACTTCAAAGGCACGCTCACGCAGGTCTTTAAGATCATTAGAGCGAAAATGATGTCGCAGAATTCCTTTATATTGCTTCCTCTTTTCCGAGGGAGAATTGGTTACAGCCTTTTGCTGACTCATACCTAAATCTTTCCAGGAGTTTTCTAAGATATAAAAACACTTATCAACATTGTCTTGAATATGATCAAACTCCCTGAAAGAAGTCGAGAACTTTTCGTTCACTTGACGTGTAATAGCACCAAAGTCAGTAATGACATCTTCAAATTTCGCTACAACAAAATAATCTTTATACTTCAAAAGCGGCTGATAAAAGTCCAGATAACTTCTTAAACACTGACGAATCGTCAGGTTCTGTGAGTAGATAATATGAGAGATAATAGCGTCTTCAGGATTACGCACAAGAAGCAGCGATGGTACATTTGCTCGTATAGCAGCAATGACGACTGAAGCCGTATGCAGGTGGTGAGCTACACGTACCGTTGATTCGCCTTGAGCCATGTTAAAGGCCGTAAACGCAAAAGAATTACCCGACCGAGGATATCCCTCAATAACAAGGTTCGTCTCTTTCAACAAAGCTTCAGGACGATGAAGCTTGCCTGGTGGGTATTTCCAGCGGGCAAATGGAACGTATAGTGCTGGAAAGTTGACAAACTTGCGCCGCAGTTCATGTCGTATTTGCGATATATGGCGGCGCAGTGGAGAGTGAGCAGTATCACCATAGAGATCAGCAAGAAGCGAGATATCATACTTACTCGTCGGTTCTTGATCAGAAGTTTTCATCGTGAATTGTGACCTCTCTAGATATGCCTAACATGGACCCAAATCGTCGACTCAAAACAGTAGTAATGTCGTCTGGAACGCTATCAATGAGTTCATTGCTAGCCCATTGTTTCAACCGATGGGGATGTCTCAGGGATTGTTTCCGACTGCGATACTGTCTGCTTAAGCCAATCGAATAGCTTCGGTCTACTTTGAGGTACATATAGCCAACTTATAGCAACCCTTGCACCTGGCAAGGGCGCTAGAGCGACCCAAACAAACCATAGGGTGTAGATTAAGCGTTTCTTGATATTGAACTTTGAATACTTCCAAAGCGACCGGATACCCCAATACATCAACATCAAAGAACTATCGGACTCAACAGGATGCTTTTGAGGACCCAAACGTAGTGATGATAGGCGACACCAAACATATCCAGGATTACGCTGCTCCAAATCTGATGGGATCTGATGGCCTAGTTCTTCAGCTTTCTGGCGGATCAATTTATGGCTTTGAATATGATGATGCACAAACCGATGAAAGCGATCGCCACTAACACTCACTAGAGCCCATTGGTTGCTGTTATGTATCCGATAAGCGCCAAGGGGTTCATTAACAGCTCCAACCTCACCATAAAAGGGAATTAGAGTTGAGAGGTAGTCATCTGAGGTGAGGCGATACTCGTAAGGTATCGGGGTGACTTGGGCTAGCGCATGACGGCTAATAGCATTACCACTGGTTGAAACACCTGTGTAAGCACCATTTTCAAACAGCTCTTTCCAGACTTCACCGGTTGCCAAGGGCTGATTTTGAGGTGGATAACATGGACCAAGAGCCCTACTATCTGTGTCCACGATCTGGAGTCGATAATGCACTTTAGACATCTCTGGCTGCCAAACCGCAACAACCTTTTCGACAGTATGCTCGAACAGAAAATCATCAGAATCTAAGAAAAGAATAATATCACCGCGACTCCTAGCAAAACCATTGTTGAAAGCTGCTCCCTGCTTACCGTTCTCTTGAAAGACGGGGATTATGCGATCACCATAGCTAGAAATAATAGAGCGTGAACCATCTGTCGAGCCATCGTCCACCACAATAACCTCGACATTCTCATAGTTTTGAGAAAGTGCACTATCGATGGCGTCTCTAATGAATGCCTCATAATTGTAGTTATTGATAATAATACTGACCAGCGGTTGAGAGTTCATGACATAAAAATATGCTTGAGTATATAGCAATAATAACTTAATTCTTCTTTAACGGCTAAGCTAATGCCTCAGACAACAAGCTCTTCATGGAATCTCCAGCAGCCCTCCAATTAAGACGACGCTTATATTCACTAAAAGAAGATAAGGCCATATCTTTATAAAGGGAGTAATTAGCAAATACGTCTGTGATGTAGCTGCAGTAATCAACTGAACTTGAGTTAACATCGAACAACTTACCATTGTTAGACTCAGCATTGATAATTGTTGGAATGCCACCCACATTCGTAGAAAGACAAGGAACACCAAAAGCATTGGCTTCGCAAAGCACAATTGGTGAGCAATCAGCTAGGGTTGGTAGAATCAAAAAGTGAGACTCGGCAATCAACTTTGATATCCGCTCACGGCCCTCATCAGTCAGCTTACTAACGTATCCCAAAGACTTCACAAAGTTGGGTAATGGGGAATCTAATTCCGGTTGACATCCTACAAGTGTTAATTCAGTTGGCAAACCGGAATCATTCAGAGCTTTGGCAATCTCCAAAGCTTTGTCTCCTCCTTTACGCAGCCACTCAACACCAATAAAAATCATCTTGCACGTGGTAGCTGGACGATTCTCAATCAAGTCTTTCACCTCAGAGAGTGTTAAATTTGACTCTAAATTTGCTCCAAAAGGGACGACTCGTACTTTTTGAGGATCAGCGCCGTAAAAATCAATGGCTGTCTTTGCTGCCCAATGTGATGAATAGATAGCAAACCGCGATCTTTGAATGCCTAACTTCTCCATCTTATGGCCGTTAGAAATTGTTTCTTCACAGAGATTGCTATACTTAGGATAAAACTCAGCAGTATTTTGAAATGTGGCGTCTGCCCAAAAAAGGATAGGCTGCTTGCATTCAAGATAAGCAATTGGGTTGACCGTAGCGCTTAATACGACATCGTACGATTTACTCGAAAGCTTCTTCAATACTTGAGTAGCGTATCTTTTCAAAATAAGTGGTTCAGTGTCTTTCAAATAGAGCTTATTTTTGGTTTGATAGTAGTGACGTTTTATCTTTCGTATAATACGCATCTGCAACTCATCTTGCAGGGGACCTAAATAATCTACAGATAAAGACTGTTCTTTCAGGGCTTGGGCAACGTAAAAGCCAGTGCCAGACCATTCGGTTCCCTTCCCCAACTGTTGGGCATTCTTAATCGTAACATAAGCAAGTTCCATCTAAATCAAGCCTCCTAAAGGCATATTTGGAAGTATTAATGAAACAGATGTAAATCACCAAAATAATTTTTCACCATCTTCTAGAATGCCCTCCTAGTCTAAGTCTGATTCTTTCCCAAGCACTCACATATCGAACAAAAAAGAGTGTCGAGACAAACTGGATTTTCTGTTTACGGTTTACCAGCTTTTCTTTATTCCAAGCTCTTAAAATGCTTCTCCCAGGCGGTGTAAAAGCCAAAACAATATCATTAAGCAAGGCTCTGAAGTGTCCTGTACCTGATAGTTGGTCTTTTGTAGCATCATATCTTCCACCTACAATTCGAGTTACTCGCTTGTATAGCTCCTTGAAGGTGTGCCTGGTAGGGTGATAAACATAAGCATTATGAGAGTAGACTTGCTGGTAATCAGCATTAAAGACGCGCTGGCCCCACTCTTTATCACCACCTGATTTCAGCTTAGTATCAAACAGACCGACTTTATTCACAACACTTCGGTAGGTAAATAAGTTAGCAGTTAGACCGTAATGCTGCTCCTGTAAAAGTTCCGACTGTGAAAACCCCATCTCAATACTTTCATAAATCTCGACTGCCGTTGGATTCTCAGCATCGCGAAAAAAGAGTTCAATACGACCTGCAACTAGTCCACAGTTATCAGAGGATTTCAGACACTCTACGCCCTGCTGTAACCAGTCTTTATCAGGAATACAATCAGCATCAGTGAATGCAAGAATATCGCCTTTTGCACTCAGAACACCCGTGTTCCTTGCAGCATAGGAACCAGGCTCAAGTTCGCTTAGTAACTTAATATATTCATACTGAGCTGTGACTGGCTTGGGACTCTCCAATGAGCCGTTATCAATAACAATAACTTCGTACAGTTCTTTGGGGTAACTCTGTGCATCTACAGCATTCAAACACTTCTGTAGCCGCACTAAATCGTTATACACAGGTATAATGACTGAGACAACAGGTTCAATTTCATCAACTGCCAACATAGTGAACCTCTTAACTCTGAGAAAAATCGCCGAAATTCAGGCTTAGATGCAAGGAATACCAGCAAAAACAAACTTTCCTATTACTCATAAAGAGCTTCCGTTCCAGGGATATCGTCAAATATCTTAGAAGAATAATCAAGAATTTTAGGATCCTTTATCAGTGCTTGAAAGCGATCGTCTTCTTCAAAATGTTTCCAGCGCTCAAGCACTGACATTTCTGACGCTTTACCATGCAAAGTTACTCCATCAAATGAACTTCCTCCCCCATTTGTCATAACTTCGTCAAACCCAGCATCAGTGAAATCCATCGCTAGTTTCTCAGCAACTTGCCGACGGTATTCTTTATCTAAGACCCATAAGTTGTAGTTAACTGGAACCTTAATATTCTGCAAATAGCGAGTTTCATCTAAGTACTCACGTGCATAGTCTATCCAAAGTTCTGGCAATGAGCTCTTGTGTGACTTGACTTTCATGAAATCCATTTGATAATCAACGGATTTACCACGTTCACTAGCTCGTAGCCGACTTGCGAATAGGTTAAATGGATCTCTGATTAAGATTAAGTCATAACGAACTTTGCTTTTGCCAAAGTAAAGATCATGCCTTGCCTCAAATGTACGATCACTGAATGCCTCTATAGGCTGATCCTCGTAACTGTAAATCAAGCAATTCTTAAACAAAAACTCACCTAGCGCCTCTCGTCGCCAACGCTCAATATCTCCCGTACGCCAGCCCTGTATATCGTCATCTTCCAGTTTTCGAACCTGTTCTTCATAAACATGTCGGAAAGGATTCACTTTCACACGGGCATTGTTAATATAAAAAACCTCACCTTTATGTTGCTTTCGAACCCAATTCATGATGGCATGATTACCAGAACGACGGAGACCAGTCACTCTGATTTCCTTTTCGTTGACAATCAACGTATTCTCAGAAACAGCCCTTGTCATTTTGATTTCATCTTCTATCTCATGCCTTAAGCTATTTATGCTGTCACGAAGCTTCGAGCGTAGTTTTTTGACATTGGATAAAAAATAATAAGTAGGAGCCATTTCTCAACCATTGAAATTTTGAAGATCTTTTACAAGGGTAGGCAAATCAATTACAGCGAACAACAATTGGAATTTAGGAACTCTATGAAACATTTTTGAACTTTTCAACCGCATACTCATACACCTCAATATCAGGCTGACAAATTTCCTTAATCGATCGCATCATTTCAGAGGTGATTACTTCATTAAGCTTCTTCTCTGAGTCTGGCCTTTTATTCAGAGCACTAATCTGAAGATCTGTGCCATACCTTTTGCCAAATTGGTCTTCGAAGGTATCCATATCATCTAAGAAGCCAATCAAATGAAACTTATGTAAGTTTTCTTTGGCATGTTGAACAGCTTCTGGAGTCATGAAATTATCATCTTCAGCAATTCCCCCTAGGAATTTGGCATACTCATAACCTTGAGACTTACCAAAATCAGAATTAATATAATCTTCGAGGCTAGTTTCAATCTTGCGATAAGAAGATTTTTGCCTATAATTATTATAAAAATAACTTGATATCCAGCGATCAACTGGATCACGAAGAATGGTTATGAACTCGTATCGATGTGAGCAGTGTTGATAGGCTAGCGTGCTGAAGGGAAAATGCCCCGAGATATAGTGAATATGATCGAGATTCATGAAGTAAACCAACAATACTTCACGAAGCTTCATTACAGTTGAATCATTGGCTGTATCTGGTGGGAGTTCTTCCCCTAATAAAATTTGGGCCGCATTCCAAGATGCAGCAGAGTTTAGATTCAATACATTACTCGACTCCCATAGACTCCATTTGACATAACAAGCCTGGAGTGCTCTGTTAATAGAAGTTCCACCACACTTCGGAATATGGTGAAAATAAATCCTTTGCTCCAAGCCGCCCTGGACAAGGTTTATTGTCTTAGTAGATATGTCTTGGAATGTCTTGATGTCAAAGTGTGTTAGGAATTTGTTGAACATAATCTTTTTCCGTAGAGTTGTCTGTAGAATACAGATGGAAGGTATGTCCTAATGCTTGATCAACATTCAAGTATTTAATCCAGCAAAAAAGGTTCAGCATCTTTCTACATCTAAACACCACTTGTAAACCTCCAAAGTTTTCTTTGCTATTTCTGGCCATCCAAGCTCTTGAGCTAACTGCAGATTATGCTTACCCATCTGCAGTAGTTCCTCTTTCTGCGTAATCGCCGACTCTATTGCTTCTGCCAAACCGCCTTTACTTTCCGAGTCGTAAAGAAATGAACCTGTATCATCTAGCAACTCATCAATGCACCCTATGCGAGGTGCAATACAAGCCTTAGCAAAGGACATGGCTAAAACGACTGCCCCAGAGGTCAAGATATCTCGATACGGAAATACAACTACATCACTCGCATTCATATAAACCTGAATCTTCTCTTCTGGGATAAAAGTAGGTTTAAAATCAATGTTACTACTGTCAGATATTTTCTCTTCAAGTGAAGTTTTCATCTCATCACTAAACGGCTGACCGGCTATTACTAATTGGCCAGACTGTATATTCATCTTCTTGAAAGCTTCAATTAATTCCAGCACTCCTTTATAAGGACGAATCTTTCCTAGAAATAGCAGAACAACTCTAGAGGCATCAATTTTCAGCAGTTTCCTTGCTTCCAGCCTGGATATTGCGTTCTCATAACAACCTATATAATTACCATGTGGGATTACAAAAACCTTTTGTCTATGGTTACTAATACCAAAAGATTCAACAACCTTAGCTTTCGCAATTTCACAATGAACAATAATTGCATCGGCCGCCTTAGAAGCCAAAAAATTACATAGTCGATCCAACTGAGGATAAGGGTTTTCGTGATCTTTGAGGTTGTGTACAGTCCAAACAACTTTCACTCCAGAAATCTTCAAAAGAGCTATTTTAAGATACAAATTCAGGAGTGCAAGCGATGATTCCCAAATCTCATCTCTAATAAAGAAAATGGGAAGCCAATGTAAATGAAGAATGTCAGCCTTTTTATCTTGGATCAAGTTGAATACAGAATAATCCAGATAATTGACACCTTCAACTGTTAATCCCTGCGATTTGAGGTTTTCAGCTAACTGAAATTGATAAGGATTGCGCTTGAATTGAGGAGCAAAAATCAGTTTCAGGTTGCTCAT
>JBCCWR010000068.1:0-12316 GCA_039193385.1 Verrucomicrobiota bacterium
AAAAACCTGAAGTGGTAAAATTTTTGAGATAGAGAACCTGATTAATTTAATAGATAAAGGAAAACTCAATGAGCATAGTGAAAGAAGACAACGTCATGGATAAGCCAGCAGCAAAATCAGAAACCATTGAAAATAAAAACGGTCAATCAGCACAGCCTGAAACTATTATTGAAATCGATAGCATAGATTTCTCCTATGGTTCAAAGCAGGCATTATACGATATATCACTTGAAATTCCTCGAGGAGAAGTTAGCGCGTTTATCGGACCGTCTGGCTGTGGTAAATCAACTTTACTCAGATGTCTTAATCGTATGAATGACCTTGTTGACGGTGCTCGTGTTACTAAAGGAGAAATTCGTATTGAGGGTGTAGATATCAATGCCCCGAATATTGATGTTATTGAGTTGCGTAAGCGCATTGGTATGGTATTCCAGAAATCAAATCCATTTCCTAAATCTATTTATGAAAACGTTATTTATGGTCTGCGTATTCAGGGAGAGAATGATAAGAAGAAGCTGGATGAAGTTGTGGAAAAAAGTCTCCGTGCAGCGGCACTGTGGGACGAAGTTAAAGACCGTCTCGATGATGTAGCGACAGGGCTTTCTGGAGGACAGATGCAGCGTTTGTGCATAGCGCGGGCTATTGCAGTTGAACCAGAAATTATTTTGATGGATGAGCCTTGTTCCGCTCTTGATCCTATTGCTACGGCCAAGGTTGAGGAGCTTATAGCTGAGCTTAAGGGCCAGTATACTATCGTAATTGTTACGCATAATATGCAACAGGCGGGACGTTGTTCGGACAGAACGGCTTTCTTTTACCTGGGTAAGCTGATTGAGTTCGATGAGACGACCAAAATCTTCACCAACCCTTCCAAGAAGCAAACAGAAGATTATATAACGGGTCGATTCGGTTAATTGACGGCTTAAATCACAAGTCGTTCTTTCTTGCTCAAAAGTAATAGCCCATTAGCTTTAAAATTGAGGGAGATTATATTCAGAGTGCTATTGGTTTAGTTGGCCGATTTAAAATGAATGACAAAGACAAAGAGTATATGAAGGGGATTTTCAGAGGGCCTCTTTTGAAATTTCGTGAAACATTGCTGATGATGGCAAGTCTCACAGATAGAAACTTTACCGTGGCTATGAATGCTCTACTTGAGCGAGATACGGACAAAGCCCAGCTCGTTGAATCAGAAGATGCAGTTATCGATAAGCTCGAGGTAGATCTGGATGACATGGTAGTCAAGCATCTATCCATGCGTGGTGCTGCTGCTTCTGACTGTCGATTTATGCTTGGGGCTTCTAAAATTTCCGAAGCTCTTGAGAATATAGCAGATCAGTCTGTGAGCATCGCGCGTCGTGTGCAGAAGCTAAATGATCTTCCCGAAGTCCTTCTTGATTTGGAGATTCCCATTATGGCCAGGACTGTCCTGCGCATGATGCGGGAGGGTATTGATGCTTTGGTGGATGTCGATCCGGATCGCGTGCCTGAGATTGTTAAGATGGATAAGGATATTGATTTAATGAACTCAGATCATGAAGAAATGTTAAATCAACATATGCGCGAACATCCGGAAAATGTATCTCAGTGTATCCATTATATTCTTATTTCGCGGTCTTTAGAACGCGTGGGGGATTATGCAAAATACATTGCCCAGGAAGTCTATTATCTTTATACCGCCAAGGATATTAGGCATGTAACCGTTTTTGATTAAGTCATTAGGCTGACTGGAGTAAACGTTGATATTCGTGAACAGCACCTAGTGTTTTAATAAATGCTGAAGCTCATTTCTTCCACATAGCCCTCTCCGAGCTGTAGCTTCATTTGTTCCGAAAACGGTTCCAGTTGACCACTAACCTCACGGATGGAGCGAAGGGAAATTTGTGAAAGTAATTGATATTCACGGCCAGAGACTATTTGCATGTTTTTAATGATTCCATCCGATGAAACAAAAAATTTAATCTTTACGGCGCCGATGGAGTAAAGTTCGGGGTGCTCATGAATATAAGAGTACCAGAGGGATCCTACGGCACGCCAAAGCTTTGCTTTGTAGAGTCCGAAGCTGCTGCCTTTGATAGCTAAGGAATCTGTGCCTAAATTGGGTGCCGCTCCTCCCATTTTGTTTGCACGCAATTCAGGCATGTAACTACTGGATGGAGCTTGTGCTTGTGAAGGGTCAACTCCTGGTATGACCTCTTTTATTTCCTCTTTCTTGTCTTGTTTTTCTTCTTCAGGTTCAGGCTTTAGAGTTACGAGGCTATCTGTACGGAAGGCGACCTTATCTTTAAAACTTGGTTGCTTGGGGCTTTCTTCAACTTTTTTTTGTTCGATTTGCGGCTCTTCAGTTGGTTTTGTCACGGGTTGATCAGCGGCAGCTTGAGATTGTATCTCAGGCGTGTGAGGTGTGGTCATAATGTCCAGGCCCTGTTGTTCTATTCCATCTAGGGTGGGCATAAACTCGTTTCCCTGAGTGGGTGTTCTTGATGAGGCAAGGGTATCGCGCTCTCCCTCGAAAAAGGTGTCCTCAATGGGTTTATCGGTTGGTTGTGACTGCGCTGCATCGGCAAAGATAGTTTCCTGCGGTCGTTTTTGCTGAGGTTTAGGCGGAGGCTCAACAAGTTTGACGACCACTTTATTCTGCTTTTTAACAGGGGCAGGCTGTTTGAAGATGCTTTGAATTATATTGGAGAAAATGATGATTAGCACGAAGACATGTATAAGCAATGACAGGCCAAGAAAGATGCTGACACGTTTTCCTTGCATAAGAAATAACAGTACAACTCTTTAGGACGGCTGCCAAAAGGAAAATGTATGAGCCAAATATTTAATATTCGCCGACTTTAGCCGAGTATAAGGTTAAATAATAAAGACAGGTGACGGTTGGGGCATTCTTTGTTAGCTTTTCGCCAATGCAGGAATCAGGTCAAAAAACTCTTATCAAAAGGCTGAGGCCCAAGACATACTCTGTGGCTGTCTATGTGGTGGCTTTTTTCATTTTGATCGAATTAGCTGCGGTGGGACTAATCTTTTATTTCCGCAAGACAGTAGAAATTGATACCGAGGGACCTGAATTAACTGAGCAAGTCGCCGTTGATGAAGATATGAATAATCTGCCAGCCCCTGAAGGGTTGAGTCGTTTGGACACAGAGCAAGTTGATGGTATCAAAGAACAATTGGCTCGCTTGAATGATGAAGCGGTGCAATTACGGGATAAAGGAGACTATGTCGCTTCTGAAGAAAAACTGAGAGAGGCTCTCGAGATTCAACAGGATCACGCTGGTACCCTGGCAAATTTGGCTATGCTGCAAGAAGCCCAAGACCATGACAACAAGGCATTAGAATACTGGAATCAAATTCTCGAAATGGAAAGTCCGGAAGCGACGAGTGTCATTCCTTTGGCGCGTGAGCGAGTTATGCTTCTCCAACAGCGTGAGTTAGATAAAGAAAAAGCGCTTTTAGAGCGTGAGCGATCTGAATCAGTGGCATCAGATGATAGCTCCAAGGATGCTGCTGTAGTACAGCGATCTGAAGAAAATTTGCCTCAGAAGCCAAAGTTTGAAATCAAGACAGCTCCGGATGATGGATTATGGCTGAAAGTTGGCAGAATTATGGAGCTCCCTTCTGATGCTCCTGAGATTCGCAGGAATTTTGACCTGGAGTTGAGGGATCGTTATTATATGCCGGATCCTTCCAAGATGCGTATCCAGGTCTTGTACTACGAAATGGATCCGACAGGAGAATTAAAGCCTGCAAACGCCAGGCTCCAAGCTGCTTTCAAAGATAGCTCGCCGGATTGGCTTGATGGGCCCATTGAGGTTTTGACGACACGTTATACTCCAACAGAAGGACGTCGTTATTATGGCTATTTACTGCGTCTGTATTACGAAGATAAGTTACAGGATGAGACAGCTAATCCTAATAATCTGCTGCGTTTGGTGCCTCGTAACTGATGCAATAAAATTCCGTAGGTGCAATAGAGGATGGTTTTGATACATCCTAATTTTCCTGGCGTAAGTTAAATTTCAAAATACCGGGACGAAGTTTAGCGGCAGGTATGAATGTCGAGTTATCAGAAGAAAGATAACGCCGATTTTGTGCATAGTAATCATACAGTCCCTGAACGATAGCGTCTGCATATTCCTGATAAATATTTTTTCGTTGTTTTCCATTGAACTCTTTGAGCCCTTCATATTCACCAGCCTGGAGGCGAGCATAAACTTCTTTACTGTTCATGACATAAGGCTCAATGAAAATCGTGGGGCACTGGTAAAGTCTATTTGCTATTAAATTGCGCGACCAGATATAGCCATCATAGGTGAGTGCAGAGGCGTTGTGCCCGAGGTAACGGAACGGTGGCAGTTCGGATGTTTTGACGAAGGAGCTGGAGATTGATTTTGTGGCTTTAACTTCAGATGAATAAACACGTGATAGAAGTCTCCGCATCATTTCAAAACGTGTATCATTATAATCTAGTTCATAGGGTAAGTAACAACCGTTGATGAGGAAATGCAGATGGTTCTTATCGACTAAGTCGGGGCTATTAGGGTTTCCCCATGATTCAGCATTGAAGTGGAGGCACAGGGCTATATCTGGTTTGAGTTCACTATTAATCAATTGAGCACGCTGACGAATTTCTCCAACGCGGTAAAACATCATTTCACTTTGCCATTGAATAGTTCGAGTGCGGTTTTTATTGAAATGATCCTGATAATTATAAGCTGGATTTTGCAGTCCCCAGCTTTTGAGTTTAGAGCGGGCCAGTTCTTCATAATCTTTAGGACGCAGTCGATTGACAGGCGTAGCATTGCCTCGTGTCAGCAAGACTTCGGCATCCAGAGCTTCGAGTTGTTTTTGGATAAGTTGGCATACCCTGAGCACCATATCTCCTTCAGTAACAGGTTGGTCCTTCCCCATCTGGAACCACCGTTCTTCCATTTTGGCCCATTCACCACCTATATGCCCTGGGTCCAGTAAGATACGCGCCCCTTTCATGGGGCTTTCTGGAATGACGCCATCTTCTGTGATGATGATGGGCGGGAGTTGATTTGGAGTGCGCGAATAGATAGAGTCTTGATGAAGAAGGTTCCCCTTGGTTTTTGAGGAAAAATTTAACCGGTAGGCTTTGGACCAGTCATTTGCATCCGTCAGGATGAGAGCATACTCTTGCTTGAGTCGAATTGTTTTCTTCCAGGTATTACGTGGCGCATAGACGTGAGTAAGTAGACGATAGAATTCATCATACGGTATAGTATGTTGATAAATATCCAATTGGGACCAATCAG
This sequence comes from Verrucomicrobiota bacterium, assembly GCA_039193385.1. GTDB lineage: Bacteria > Verrucomicrobiota > Verrucomicrobiia > Methylacidiphilales > JBCCWR01 > JBCCWR01. The sequence goes on from JBCCWR010000068.1 coordinate 5,283, forward strand.
GAGGCGCCCCCAGTAAGCTAAGATTCTTATTGTAGGCAGGAACTTCAGCTTGAGTTAGGAGGGGTGATTTTAGAAATAATAAAAGAGTGATGAATAAGAGGTAACTTAGGCGTATAGTCATAAGCATCTTGGTAGAATTTTTGATAAGCCTAAAAAATCGCATCAAAATCCAAGAATGTACATCTTTATATCAACAAATCATCGTATGTTATTTCTGGAAAGAACCTGGTTTCTTAGATCTTGATGAATGTTGTTATAACAAGAGAGCTTGTTATCAAAACTTGAGCCCAAGAGAGAGTTCAGGACCTACAACGTCAAAAGCTTTATTTTCAAAATCAGGTTCTGAGAGATCTGCGTTGGAGATGTGACTGTATGTTGCCGCCAGGCGAAGGAAGAAACTATCGGTCAAGTCATAGCGGGCTCCTACGGAAACAGAGAACATAAAATTGAAGTCTTGGCCGGCACCAACTTGCTCACCAGGTCCTGTTGTGGGATCAGCGTCCAGAAACCCGAATCCCACCATACCTTCGGCAAATGGGATGAGCTTCCAGCCAGGTTGTACAAAATTATATCGAGGTCCGAAGCTGAAACCATTGAAGCGACTTTCTCGCGCGTCAAAAACAAAGTAGTTATTGCTACGTAGCAGAAAATCCGTGTAACCACGAACAAGGCCGCCCCACTGATCGTCCAGTGAAATTTCATCAACAGGAATAGCTATGGTAAAGTTGACAGGCACAATTGTCATATCCTGTAGATCGGATACGCGGACGTTGCCGAAGTAAGCACCGCTGCCCAGTTCTATAGCAATGTCATAACCTGGATCCGTCGTTGTCTTTAGCATATCAATTTGGCTGGCATCTTGTTTTGAAAGATCAATTCCTGCACGCAAGGGAGACTCACAGACTAAGCCTGCAATAAGAATAGATAAAAATAGATGGAATAACGAAGGCCTGTTCATACTAACTTAACTTTGCTTATCAAAATGAATGTCATTCATTCTGATAGCAAGCAAAAGATGCTTGATACCTTCAAATTTTAACCAGTGAATTTAGAAAAAATTAGCTGCTCATTATGCCAGGACAGACTCGTTTTGTTTTTGTTCGTCGATAACTTTACGAACCACTTTACCGAAATCTTCCTCAGAGAAGGGTTTCTTGAGAACATTGTCGAAACCAAAGAGATCATAGCTTACATTGGCAATCGGATCATCAACCATTCCTGTGCACAGGATAGCTGAAAGATTAGGGCGAGCCATTTTAATGCTACCCAAAAGGTCCGCGCCATTTTCACCAGGCAGGTTTAGGTCAATAATCGCAACGATAATACTTGATGTCTCATCTTCGCGAAGGGCGGCTAAAGCATCTTTGCCGGAATTCGTCTGCACTGGTATGTAGTCTATACGATCTACCATGATAGAGAGGGTTTTTCCCATAAGGTAATCATCTTCGATTATTAAAATTTTCTTATCCATGTCACAGTTAGTTTCGTTACCTTGGCTAACTTAATGATTAGAGGAAAAAATGCTCCCTCGGGATAGGAGTTTCATGCCGTATAGTCTAGCTGTGTATTTACAGCTTTAAGATTTTAATTTGTGGAAGAATCAAATTAGATGAAAATTGTGTTTTTAGAGGGAAAAAAGTTCTGGTTTAGCTTTTGGTTTTGTTTGTGGAAATCGGAAAACCTGCCCCTATGCAGAGGCCCACAATACCCCCTAATAAAGCGCTACCCAGTAACATAACAGGAATGTTCGGTTTTTCAGGTCGAGATGCAGCTTTGGCCGGGTGTTTTATTTCTACAGCTCCAGTGGCACTGGACGCGTCATGCATTTCTGCCATCGTTTGAGCCATAGCCATAGCTTTGGACTTAGAGTGTGCGTAGGCTTTAATGATAATAAGATTAGGTTTGTTATAGGGCTTAAATTTCAAGCGCGACTGCTTGATGAACTGGATAAGTTGGTCGTCTTCTAGTAACGAGGGGCGAGCATTGATTTCTTCTGCAATTTGCTCCCGTAAATCCAATTTTTCGATGAGAGAGGCAATTCGAGCGTCAGATTGTAATAAGTCGATTTGACGTTGAATAAAATTCATCTGCTCCGTGGTGCTGATACTTTCAGGATTACCTGAAGGGATAATGTGGACGACAGTGCTAGCACTGTAAATCTTGGGGAGTGATACTGCGAAACTATAGCCTGCTGCTACAACAATAATGAATATAGCTACGCCAATGGCTATGCGAATGTGAAGGACTGACATAATAGTTTAAGAATGGAAAGAAGATGTATGCAATTTTCAGTTCCGGGTTACAAGTTCGAGGGCATGCTTCATATTTTTTTCCTGCTGGTTAATAACGGGGGTGCCTGCATGTTTGTATTTGGTTTGAGCCATAACAGAAGAGATGTTATCACCTTTTGCAATGCGTGAAAGGATCTGGTCATAAGGCGGACTCTGGCGTGGCGTATAAGCGCCGCTGTAAAAATAACCATGAACGACGGCAGTCAGGATAGCCGCTTCTTTTACAGCATCCCCTTTGATACCCTCGGCGAGGAAGAGATCTCGATAAAGCGCACGTCCTTGCACGGTGGTGACCACTTTATTTTTTAAATTTCCCAGGTAGAGAAGAAATTGTTCGATGTTGAGCTTTAATGACATGGATTGGTTGGGATTGAGCGCATCTCCACCATTCCAGAAAGTAATATTACTGGGCAGAGGGAAGAGCCCTCGCGCACCTTCGCTATGCAGGTGGTCAGGATCGACCAAGTCTTCTTTAAGTCCTATCTCAGCATAACCCACGACCCAAATATCTGTCTTAGTGAGCTGGATAACGGGAGAATATTGATTCGCCAGCTTCATATTCACTTCAACGATGGTTCTCAGAAATGCTTCATCGTTCTGAACTAGAAATTCGTCTCTAGTCAGGTTTTGAGAGACAAAATCAATGGGCTTATTGGATATGGAGGCAGTGGGTAAGGCATCATCGCTGGATAGAGGAGTTGTTGGATGAGGTGTAATGGAAGGTAGGATTGGTTCCATGGAAGGGGCTTCCATCATCTCTGAATCAGATGTGACTGTTGCAGGCTCAGTGAGTTCTTCTTTAGGTGGTATTACCAGAGGTGTGGTAGATGATGGAGCAGGTTCAGGCGGCAAAGGTTGAGGTGGTTCTGCAAGTTGTGCAGGAACAGGTTCTGCAGGCTTAGGTTCTTCGCTTATTGCGGGCGAAGAAGGTGTCAGGACGAGAGGTGTGACTGAAGCGGGCGGTGTTGGAATAGGAATAGTTGTTGCAGATGGCTCCGAAGTTGCAGGGGCATCTTTAGTTTGGGGGGACGGAGAAGCAAAGAGAATATCAGTATCTGCTTCATTAGCAGTTACGGGTTCTTCTTTGCTTTCTTTAACGTCTGTATCATCTTCAGCAGGACGAGGTTCGGGTGGTGTGATGGTTAAGGGCACAACAGGCTTAAATGCATCAGTTTCAGCTTGTACAGGCTCAGATGAATTCGTGGTTGCTGTGTTTTGGTTTTGGTTTTCGTCACTGGGTGTCTCGGCTTGCTCTACAACATCTAACTTTTGGGGTTCCGTTTCAGCAGGAATATCAGTTGTCAGGGAAATAGAAACAGGCTCTGTGGATTTTGTGTCTTTAATTTTCTCAGGTGCGTTAACAGCCATTTTTGCTTCTTTTGTTTCAATGGCGTCTTCTATTTCAGGTGGTGTTTTATCGAGAGCGTTTATAGGTGCAGCGGCAGCGGGCACCTCAAAGCCTTTGGCTTGGGCATATTCTTGTGCGGCTGTGAGATATATTTTGGCCAGGCCTTCAGCGCCCAGATTGTTCGTAAGCGCGCAGTCCTCGTCATTCGATCCAAAGAACGGTTCAACGAGTATGGCAGGAGCTTTGCCAGAATGCAGAGAAATTCCTCCACGTTCCTTGGGCGAACGCGGCTTGACGCCACGGTCGTGACGTCCCTGTCGATTGTAGGCTTTAACAAGGCCTTTTTGGGTGAGACGGGCGAACTCCATAGAGTTGGTTGAGCCACTAGCCAGAACTTCACTGCCTCGGGCGGTCGGACCCGCCGCATTAAAATGCAGCTCTGTAGAAATATCAGCTCCCCAGGCATCACATTCTTGGTAAGCCGTTTTTACTTCCTTGGTGTAGTTTCCAGTTGCCACCCCAAAGCGACGATAGGGCCCCAGGTAAGGACGTTCGATTTTTTTTATTTCAATGCCAAATGCTTCAGCGAGACGAACCATCAAGTCCGCAATTTTTACATTGAAAGGGTATTCTGACTCACTTACAGGAGCAACAGCCGTTGCTCCTGGCTGTTGTGCATTATGTCCGATAATAACTGCTAGCTTTAACATATGACTATCTCTCATTCATCCTGATGTGCGCAAATTTATTATACGCTGGCAGCAATAAAGCAAATGAATGTTACATTTCTTTTTTTAAGGGTACCTCCGGTATCCTGTTATGACTATAAATTTGCTAAACCCCGCGTCAGTTTCATCAGCAAAACCTTCTGTTATTACTTATTACTCTAATAAGAGGATTTGACTTGGAGGTGATAAGAAATTTCTGCGTCGCATGGGTAACGATGGAACAGCCAGTTTTAGCCAAAGTACCAGTAGCCGATCAGAATGGCCGCAACGACTCCTGCTAATTCTGCAATGAGGCCGCCAGCAACCGCATGGCGTGTTCGGGTAATGCCAACACTACCAAAGTAAACGGCCAGCACATAGAAGGTCGTTTCTGTGCTGCCTTGAATGATCGTGGCAATCTGCGCCGCAAGTGAGTCGACGCCATGATGTTCCATAGTCTCTACCATAAGCGCACGCGCGCCGCTGCCGCTAAAGGGTTTCATGAGTGCCGTAGGCAAGGCATCAACGAAAGAAGTGTCCCAGCCCAGAGCGATGACAGCTTTTTCGATTAAAAACAGAATACCATCCAGAACACCACTGGCACGAAGCGCGGATATAGCGACAAGCATGGCGACAAGATAGGGGATGATTTTAATAGCTACGCCAAAACCCTCCTTAGCTCCCTCAATGAAGGTTTCATAAACAGGCACTTTTTTATAAAAGCCTGCTACTAAAAAGAACGTAATGAGAGACAGTAGAATGAGGTTGCCGATAAGCGTGGATTGCTGGTTGAGTTGGTCTTGAGGCAGTTGAACAAGGTATGTGGTAAAGCCTCCAATAAATAATGCAAAGCCTGACAGGTAAGCCAGGATAATCGGGTCAAAGAGTCTGATCCGTTGTACAAGACTGACGAAAAGAAACCCCACCAGAGTGGAGCAAGTCGTCGCCAGCAGAATAGGAACAAAGACGCTGGTCGGTTCCGCTGCTCCCATTTTTGCCCGATACATAAAAATGGTCATAGGTAGTAAGGTGACGGAGGATGCGTTCAGTACGAGGAAGAAAATCTGCGCATTTGAGGCCGTGTCTTTTTTCGGATTGAGCTCCTGCAGGTCGTTCATCGCCTTAAGTCCCAGAGGCGTGGCCGCATTATCAAGCCCAAGCATATTGGCAACCAGATTCATGGTTATGCTGCCAATAGCTGGATGTCCCTTGGGCACTTCCGGCATAATGCGTTGAAAAAGAGGCGTCAGCCCTCTGGCTATTAAGGCGACGAGGCCGGCTTTTTCAGCGATGCGTAATAGCCCGAGCCATAAGCACATCAACCCCGTTAGACCAATGGCAAGTTCAAAGCCAAGCTCCGCTGCCTTAAAGATGCCTTGAATAATCGCATTAAAAATTTCCGGTCTGGCCATGAAAAGCCATTGGTAAAGTGCTGCGAAAAAGGACAGCACAAAAAAGAGAAGCCAGAGAATATTGAGCATTTATTTCTCTTAACACAAATCGGCTCGCCTTGAACATTATCTTTTGGATGAGATCGATGAAAGTTTGGCAGCCTGCACAACATATGCTACCCGTAAGAGTCAAGAGACACCGCACAGTATTTTTGATGAAAAAATTCATGACACTCCGCTTAACTGGTAAGTGTAAAGAGCGATGGTTTGATGTGCTCAGGCATCAAGATAACTACTCAGCATCCAGATGGTTTTTTCATGAATCTGAACGCGGCTGACCATTAAATCTTCGGTCTCTGAATCACGGATTTCTCCGGCAATGTCTCGGGCTGCTTTAAGATCATTGAGTAGCTTTTCATTGACTTTTAATAGATGCTGCACCATTTCGCGTGCCGTTGCATCTTCAGATATTTCTTCAATGCCGGACATTTCGGCAAGTTTGCTTAGTCCTCCTGGAGCTAACCCACCAATAGCTCGGATGCGTTCCGCGATGCCGTCAACAGCTATGAAGAGTTCGTTGTATTGTTCTTCAAAGGCGGTATGAAGCGAGAAAAAGGATGCTCCACGGACATTCCAATGACACAAATGTGTCTGGCCGATGAGAGCATATGTGTCTGCAACAACAAGGCGTAAAGCATCAACAATTTTTGAATTCATAGAGGTGGTTTAGTATTTTGTAAGATTTTGTAAAGTAGCACATCCCTAAAATTTTACAAAAGCGGATAGTAGTTAAGAAATGGAATTTATTTCCGATTTTATTAGGAAAATATGTACAATCATAAAATTCACCTGTAATGAGGCAATCAGGTAAATTTTTTGCATAAGTTAGTTGACTCGGGTTAAGTCGTTAATAATTTGTATCAAATTTAAAATATATGATAAATATTGGAATTTTTTGAAGTATAATGACAAGCAAGATCGTAATACGTGTAAAAGCAGGCTTGTTTCTCAGGCTAGCTCGAGTTTTTTTGATGAGTCTGGTGCTAGGTTGGCAATGGATGCCCTTGGCCTTATGGGCTAATCCTTTTGGAGAAAACGTTATTCGGGGCAATGCGAGTTTTGAGCGTAATGGCTCAACGTTGACGATTACGCAGGGATCGGAAAAAGTCATCATCAACTGGGAAGACTTTTCCATCAGCCATGGAGAACTGACGAAGTTTCTGCAACCCGGGGCAACATCAGCGGCTTTGAATCGGGTGGTGAGTGGAGCACCTTCGGAGATTTACGGAAGTCTGGA
>JBCCWR010000069.1:0-12241 GCA_039193385.1 Verrucomicrobiota bacterium
GCCTATTGCAATAGAAGAAAGCTAGTCTATTACTTGAACTAAGAAAAATCCTGTCATGTCATCACGCTCTCTGAAATACATTGAAATTGGCTTCTCTAAGATAGACCGCGATCTGGAATTTCTTATGAATTGCTTCAAAGAAGTTCTTGATGAGATTGGAGAAAAAGAAGCGGCCCAATCTTTACCCTGGCTGAAAGACTCCGACGTTAAAACCACACTGACGTCAGAAAAATTTTCTCAAGTCCTGTCTGTTTCATTTCAGATCTTAAATCTGCTCGAAGAAAATGCTGCCGCTCAATTGCGCCGCCAACGCGCCAATGAACCTGAATACATTCCTGAACCTGGCTTGTGGACTTACTACCTCACACAACTAAAACAGGAAGGCTTCACCGAAGACCAAATTCTCGAAACCATAGCCACCTCAACGATTGAACCTGTGCTTACCGCACATCCTACCGAGGCCAAACGTTCCACGGTACTCGCCCAGTATCGTCAACTTTATCTGCTAATTGTTGAACGTGAAAACCAGATGTGGACTCCCTGGGAACTTGAAACAAATCGTCAACAAATCAAAGTAGTCATCGAGCATATCTGGCGCGCCGGCGAACTCATCATAAGAAAACCTGAAGTCACAAAAGAGCGTAAAGGCATGCTCTATTACTTCCGTGAAGTTTTCCCAGCTGCTTTACCTAAGCTGGATACACGCTTGCGTCAGGCATGGTCTAAGGCTGGTCTGACAGAAGCTAAAATCAATGAACCTCAATACCAACCTCGCTTTAAGTTTGGCACATGGGTGGGTGGAGACAGAGATGGCCATCCTTTCGTTACGCCTGAGGTCACACGAGAGACTTTAAATGAACTGCGCACACAGGCTTTATTTGTTATTCATGACAGCCTCACGGATTTACCTCGTAAAGTCAGTCTCAACGATGAAATCAATGCGACACCAGAAATTCTCAGCCAAAGTATTGAACGCATAACAACAGAACTGGGCGACATAGGAGAAACGATTTGCAAACGCTGTCAAAATGAACCATGGAAACAAATGGCCCGCCTCATTATGGCCAAACTGCCCGTGCAGATAAATGAAGAGAAAAAAGTTGTCCTTGATGAAAATGAAGCAAGCTACAGCAGATCTGAAGAAGTTATTGATGATTTAATGATCTTACGCGATGCCTTGGAACAGGTGGGCGCGCACCGTATGGCGGAATACGACGTGAATCCAATTATTCGCACTATGGAAACCTTTGGCTTTCATCTTGCTGTTCTTGATATTCGCCAAAACAGTAAATTCCATGACAAGGCGATCACACAGTTGATGGTTGCCTCGGGTATTGATGCCAGTGGTTTCGCTAACTGGCCAGAGCCTAAGCGACTTGAGTTGCTTGAAAGAGAGTTGAAATCGCCTCGTCCATTTCTGAACACACATCGATTCGTAGGTGATGAAGCTAACAACGTTCTAGGTTATTACAGCGTTCTTGTAGAACACATTGGTAAATATGGAAGCGATGGTTTGGGGTCGCTCATTATTAGCATGACGCGGCAAACTTCTGATCTTTACGTTGTCTATCTCCTGGCTCGAGAAGCAGGTCTGGCTGTCAACACCCCCAACGGACTCACCTGCATGTTACCTGTCGTGCCCTTATTTGAAACTCTAGATGACTTACAATCATGCAGAAGTATTATTCATCATTTTATTCACCACCCCGTAACCAAAAACACACTGGAATACTGCTGCAAAATGAAGCACGAAAAAATCACCCAACAGGTGATGATAGGTTATAGCGACAGCAACAAAGATGCGGGCATCATGGCAAGCCAATGGGGGGTACACCTCGCTGAACGAGATTTAAATAAAGAAGCTGATGCAACGGGAATCAGAATTAAGTTCTTCCATGGACGCGGAGGCACCATTAGCCGAGGTGCAGGTCCGACTCACCGTTTTCTAGAAGCTATGCCCCACGGCACCTTAACCGGAGCCTTGCGCGTTACCGAACAAGGGGAAGTCATTGCTCAAAAGTACGCCAATCAAATCACAGCTACATTCAATCTTGAGCTCCTATCAGCGGGAACTGTAGCCACAACCCTGAGACACAAACGCTTTGAAGACGAGCGCAGTGACTTGGACAATATTGCCAACCTGCTAGCATCATTTAGTGCAGAAAAATATAAATCTCTTCTCAAGAAAGAGGGCTTTATTGATTTTTATGGACAAGCCACGCCTATCGATGCCCTGGAACAAAGCCGCATAGGCTCCCGACCTGCCAGACGCACCGGTGTGCGTTCTCTTGAAGATTTACGTGCTATTCCCTGGGTCTTCAGCTGGACTCAATCACGCTTTTATTTGCCAGGTTGGTACGGAGTTGGCACCGCCCTCGAAAAACTATCTAACGAAAATGAGGAGTTATATAACTTGCTCAAAAAAGAAATTAAAACATGGCGCTTTATGCGCTACGTTTTATCCAATGTTGAAACAAATATAGCCAGCGCGGATATGAACATTGCCCAAGAATATGCCTCACTTGTGGAAGATCCTGATCTTAGAGATAATTTCTATACAGACATATCAAGCGAATGGGGTCGTTCACGTAAGATGTTAGACGACATCTTTGGAGGTGAAGAGTTAAAGAAACGCCGTCCCCGGATGTTCAGAACCCTTGCTTTACGAGAAAAGGCCCTGAACGCATTACATGATCAACAAATAAACTTATTGCGCGAATGGCGCGTCTCAAAAACGACTCAGGAATCCTCTGACACTCTCAAAGATGTGCTACTATCTATCAATGCCATAGCGGGCGGACTTAGGACAACAGGTTAAGTTGCCACAAAATTTTCCAGTTCCTCAACAAGACAAGGTATGGTGCTCTCTTTGCTTTGCAGATCAACATTATATCCAAGTGTATGCATAGCCTGGGATGTAACAGGCCCTAGCGATGCATATTTACATTTATTTTTCGGATAATCGAGATTCAAGGCATGGAAATTTTCCACAGCGGATGAGCTACTAAAGATGACCCAGTCTGCACCATGATCACACAGGTCTTCTCGATGCCCAGTCAAGTCGTCCATCTCAGGATCTGTGCGGTATACTTCGAGCCGACTTACTTGACAGTTTTTAGCGCTTAGGCCTTTTTCAATTTCATCTTTAGCCAAATTACCACAGGGAAAAACAACATGTGCGCCAGCTTGGTCATCAGCCCACGCCTCTACAAGTGCTTTTGCGGTATATGTCTCAGGCTGTAAATCAATCTTAAGATAATAATCCTGTATTTTCTTAGCCGTAGCAGGACCCACAACTGCTATCCTTTTACCGGAAAGCGATCGAATATCATAGTGCTGCAAATACTGCTCAAAGAAATACTCAACTGCATTCGGGCTCGTGAATACAAACCAATCACTATCGGATAACGATACAAGAGTTTCCAAAGAATTTTTCACTGAAGTAACACGAATCGTGGGAATCTCCAGCACCTCTGCACCGCGATCCGTCAACATCTTTGCCAATGCGCTACTCTGTTTGCGAGTGCGTGTAACGACTATTCTCTGCCCAAGTAATGTCTTATCTTCAAACCAGCTTAAAGTCTTTTTATACTCAGCAACTTGGCCGACAATGATAATAGCTGGAGCACCAAATTTGTGATGCTCCACAAGATCACTGATGGTCTCAGCTGTTCCTGTAATGCTTTTGTGTTTTGAAGTAGTGCCCCATTGAATCACACCTACCGGAGTAGTCTTGACTAGACCATGATCCATCAGATTCTGCATAATCGGGCGAATACGGCCCATACCCATATAAATAGCCAAGGTTCCTTTTATATCGACAAGCGCTTGCCAATTGATGGCAGACTCGGCTTTAGAAGGATCTTCATGCCCTGTCAGAAGAGTTAATGAAGTATTATGACCACGATGCGTGACAGGTATGCCAGCATAAGCAGAAGCCGCCACCGCGGATGTGACCCCGGGAATGATTTCAAATTTTAAACCAGCTTGTTTAAGCGCTTCCGCTTCTTCTCCCCCGCGTCCAAAAATAAAAGGATCCCCTCCCTTAAGACGCACTACTTGGTTTCCTTCTTTCGTTTTTTGTACAATAAGTTCATTGATACCATCTTGAGGTAATGCATGAGAAGCAGCTTTCTTCCCCACATAGATGATTTCAACCCCAGAGCGCCCCCACATCAAAGAACGACTGTTAGCTAAGTAGTCATAGATAATGACATCGGCATTCTCAATTAATTCCTTGGCTCGTAGCGTAAAAAGGCCAAGATCGCCTGGTCCAGCCCCTACAAGATAACATACACCTTGATTACTCATTACTTCATTACTCCGAGCGCAACAACTCTTTGGCCATTCGCTGACATACTTTTTGCATCTCATCCGGATGCCCTCTCATTTCGCTGCGCACCGCAGTCATAGCATTATTCTTATCTGAATAGTAAACAGCATTGATTGTGATATATTGTCCATCAAACTTCGCCAGAGCCCCCATAGGCTCATTGCAACCGCCTCCCAAAGCCTTGAGCAATTCTCGTTCAGCTTTAACCTCCATCGCCGTTTTATCATCATGTAATGCAGAAATAATTTTTAAAGTTTTGTCATCATGCTCTCGCACCTGCAAAGCTAATGCCCCTTGCCCAGGTGCTGGCAACATTTTTTCAGATGGAATCACATGCACTGTAAAATTTTTCAAATCCAGGCCGAGCCGGTTGATTCCGGCATGAGCCAAAATAAGGCCCGCAGCGGTTGCATTATTATCCAATTTTTTCAGACGTGTATTTACATTACCTCGAATACTTTGAACTTTAGTATGCTTATAGATTTCTTTCCACTGAAGTTCTCGTCTAAAGCTACCTGTTAAAATAACACTCCCTTCGGGTAAGGCTTCAAGATCCATACCTTTCTTCAAAATAATTAAATCTTGTGATGCCTCTCGTTGAGGAATAGCTCCAATAGTTAACCCTTGTGGATTATCTACCGGCAAGTCTTTAAGGCTGTGCACTGCCAGATCGATTTTCTGATCCAGCAAAGCTTGTTCAATTTCACGAGTAAAGAGACCTTTCTCTAATTTATTTTTTTCGGAATCTGGATCCAGGCTTGTCTGAAGACGATCGCCAGCTGTTTTGATAATCTCCAGCTCAACAGACATTTCCGGATGGATCTCTTGTAATTTTCCTGCAACCCACTGGCTCTGCGTCATAGCCAGTTTACTCCCACGTGTGCCGAGAATCATTTTTTCCCTACCCATAAAACTACAAATCAGCCTGCCATCAATTTACGAAGACAATCTGAGCAGGAATCAATGACTGAAACTGACCTTCTCTTGAGTTTCTTAAGAGAGCGAAACTCCTCATCATCACATAAAACAGCATCCTGCATCCAAATCATAAATTTATCTTCATACTTTTTGATAATGTTGTGGCACTTTTCAATCTCAAGCTCTCGTTCACGCATATGCGTCCGGGATAAACTTTGAATATCATCAATATCATACAAAAAAATAGAATCCAGATCCGACAACTTAGGGTCAATATCCCGAGGTACAGCAAGATCTATTATAAAAAGCGATTCATAGTTTCTCTTACTAAGTAAGGACTGAACATCCTCTTTTTTAAGCACATAGTGTGGTGCTGCTGTCGAAGAAATAATGATATCGCACTCTAGTAAAACTTTTTCCCATTGGTCCCATTTGACGGCTTCGCCATTAAATTCTTTAGCCAGATCACAGGCTTTTTGGTAAGTTCTATTGGCAACAATGATGCTTTTAACTCCACGACCAGCGAGCGACTTAAGCACGCGTTCACTCGTCTCGCCCGCGCCAAGAACAAGAACTTTTGTTTTTCTTAATTCACCAAAAATACGTTCAGCCAGTTCCACCGAAACAGAACCTACCGAAATAGAACCGCGCGTAATAGCAGACTTACTGCGTATTTCCTTCGCCGCTGAAAATGCCGTTTGGAAAAGCTTATTTAAATATTTGCCGGTATAACCGTTTTTGAAAGCATGGTCATATGTCTGCTTCACTTGCCCTAAAATTTCTGTCTCCCCCAAAACCATTGATTTCATACCCGCAGCTACTTGAAACAAATGTCGCGCTGCGGAAGAATCTTCATAGATTTTCATAACCTCACGCCAACTTACTCGAGGTTGTATGACTTTTTCCACGGCTACCTGCAGTGCTTGGACAAGATCATCATACTCTGCATCACCGGCAGCATATAGCTCAACGCGATTGCATGTACTCAATACAGCCAGCTCCGCTGAGGGAAGCTGCTCATGAAAGGCTGAAGAAAACTCTGTAAGACGTGTGCCCGATAGGGCTAAGGTTTCACGAAGCTCAACTTCAACTTCTTCATGACTCGTACCGTAGCAAAGCAAATTCATCTACTTTAAAACTGATGCTGATTTGAAATCTGATTAATTAATGCAAAGCTACCTATCATAAAAAGATAAATAGCTAAGTTTAATGATGTAAAGCGAGCGGGACTCAAAACGGCAAAAAACTTTCCCGCCAACACTCCGATGTAAGCGACCCACAAAAGGAGAGACCATACAATTTTTGTGTATTCAACCCAGAACTCCTCAACAAAAAAACCTGCACCTATACCTAAACTGTACATAATAAATCCCAACAGACAAACACGTAGCGACACTTTTTCCAATTTGCCCAATGCTGGCATACGCAAAATAAAGGATTGCAGCTTATGTGACTTAAGATAACTCCTTACGAGTAGAAACATAAATGCCGCGATAGCAGACAAACCCAAAGTTCCATAAGCCAATAAAGTCAAGGCAGCATGAAGCTCCAGCATCCACCCCATACCTTCTATCGATCTTGGCTCATCAATACCAGGGATAAGCAATGCAAACAGATTCATCAATAAAACAACTGGTGCGGTAAAAGCTCCCATGAGAGAAACCTGAAAGGTAGGCCCAATCAATAGATAATTAAGCACTAGCGCCCAAGACAGAAAAACAACGACCTCAAATAAATTACTAATGGGGCAATGACCAATTTGCTCGCCTCTTAAAACAAGAAAGGCGCTATGAAACAAAAAACCAATGAGAATACAGGCAAAGTTAACCCGCTTAGGCACAAATTTACCTGCTCCCCATGAATAGCATGAGTATCCGCTGGCCAACAGATACGGCACACAACTCAAAGAAACCATCGACACGTCTGTCATAAACTAACCATACTAAAGCATAATGACGGCTCAAGCTTACACTTCAAGAATCATTCCTTTAAGATACTCCGTTTCAGGAATTCCCAGAATGACCGGATGATCCTGCGGTTGAATAACTGTGTTTAATAAACGAGGCTGACAATGCGCATCTGCAGCAGCACTTACTAATACTTCCTCGAATAACTCATGAGAAATATGATGCGAGCAGGAATACGTTGCCAGAATGCCACCTGGATTCAATGCTTGCAGTGCTCTCAAGTTAAGTTCGTTATAACCACGCACAGCATCTTGAACTTTGTTTTTATTTCGGGCGAAAGAGGGAGGGTCCAATATAATGAGATCCCAATGTTTGTTTTTATTAGCGCTAAAATAATCGAAGACATTAACTGACATCCACTCTACGCTTAATTGATTATGTTCAGCATTCTTTCGTCCTAAATTCACAGCTTCCTCTGAACTATCCAGCGCCAGAACGCTGGCAGCACCATGCCTGGCGCAATGAAGCGCAAACCCTCCTTGATTACAAAATGTGTCCAGGACGTGTTTATCTTTAGCCAACTTAGCAACTTCCAGATATTGATAGCGCTGATCCAGATAAAAACCTGTCTTCTGCCCCTGCATAAAATCAATCCAAAATTCAACGTCTCCCACTTTAATCCACGAAGGCTTTAAATCATTCCCTACTAAAAGAGAGACATACCTATCCAGCCCTTCCAGCGTTCGTACCGGCGCATCATTACGCAACACAACATACAACGCCCCAGTCAACTCACATAAAATATCCGCAATAAGTTTACTTCTTTGATCGACTGCAAGCGTCAAACATTGCATCACCAACACTTCGTCATATTGATCCACAACGAGCCCCGGTATGCTATCCGCTTCGGACCAGATGAGACGCTTGACGGATTCATGAGGATTGCGGCGAGAAAGGCTGTTATGAATGGCCTTCCTCAAAAACGATTCATCAAAATCACATCTATCCTGCGAAAATCGGCGCCATATTATTTGTGAATTTTCATTATAAATACCTGAACCGAGACAGCGCCCTCGAGAATCAAAACACGCCACCGCAGCACCGTTTTGGTCTTGAGAAAGTGTGCGTTGCACTTCTCCGAGGTAAACCCAGGGATGCCCACTAAGAACCCTGGGGTTACGCCCTCGTTTTAATTTCAAAGAAGGCATGGGTTTACAATAAACAAAATGGTGCAACTAGAATCTAGCTGGCATCCCTTGAGGAAGATTCACAACAGTCTTTTTTAGTCTTGGTGGATTCACTACACTTTGCAGGAGATTCATCTGTCTTGGGATATTCAAAGATATCGCCATTAAAATTACGTAAAACAAAGCGATCCCCTGTCTGCGCCACAATGTAATCTGGATTCAAAGGAATCTTTCCACCACCCCCTGGACCATCGACAACATATTGTGGAACAGCATATCCCGTAGTGTGGCCACGTAAGTTCTCCATAATGTCCAATCCATCATGAATGGATGTTCTCAAATGGGAGCTGCCTTGAATGAGATCGCACTGATACAAGTAATAAGGACGCACCCGGCACAGAAGCAACTTATGAATCAAGTCTTTCATCACTTCTGGGTTATCATTCACACCTTTGAGAAGCACCGACTGATTACCTAGAGGAACACCTGAATCGACTAATCGTCCCAGAGCTTCTCGCACTTCTGTCGTTAACTCTTTGGGGTGATTCGTATGCACACTTATCCAGACCGGTCCATTTTGCTTTAACATTTCGCAAAGTTCCGGAGTAATGCGCTGGGGAAGAAAAATAGGAATCCGACTGCCAATACGTATAAACTCCACATGTTCAATCGAACGTAAACGGCTGAGAATTTTTCCTAACTTAGCATCATTAAATAGCAAAGGGTCACCACCCGAAAGCAAGACATCTCGCACTTCTTCATGTTCTTCTATATAGCGGAAGGCCTGTTCAAAGTCCGTTTCCAGATCATTCTCGCCTGCACCGCTAACCACACGACTCCGCGTACAATAACGACAATACGAAGCACAACGATCTGTCACCAGAAAAAGAACACGGTCTGGGTAACGATGCACCAATCCAGGCACAGGCATATCGGCATCTTCTCCACAAGGATCTGGCATCTCTTCTTGAGAATACTGCGTCTCCTCTATACGAGGTATGACTTGTCTACGTATCGGACAGTGTGGATCTTCAACATCAATGAGATTAAAAAATTGCGGTGTAATGGACATGGCCAGTTTAGATCGAGACAGCGCGACCCCGGCTTTTTCCTCCGGCGTGAGCTCCATATACTCTTCTAGTTGTTCAAGCGTATGGATGCGGTTGCGCAACTGCCAGCGCCAGTCGTTCCATTGTTCATGATTAATATGATTCCAGTGGCCGGGGTAAGATGATTCGAAATGTTTCTTGGACAAGAACTTAACCTTTCCTTTAGCTCAAAATAACGTGTAACACAGTCTTGTCAAATCATCGAAAGCCTCCCATCATATCATTATAGAGTAACAAGTCATGATCCACATCATTCCTGTACTATATGTTAAGACGGGTTGTCCATGGTGCGACTCAGTCATGGAATACCTGAAGAACCAAAACATCAAATACGAGAAGATTACTGTTACGGGTGATCAAGAAGCGTTTGAGGAAATGCGGCAACTCTCAGGACAGACCAAAGCGCCTGTCATGGACTGGGATGGAGAAATCCTCGCAGACTTCGGAGTTGAAGAACTTGTTGATTTTCTTAAAGAGAGAGACATCAACATCTCTTAGGCAAGTCAACATCTAACAGAATAGAAACATTTGACAGATAACATCGTACCTGACCTCCAAGCCGCCCTCTTATGCGAAGACGTTCGCATGGAAGTCAGTGGCAGCAATAGTCTGATAGGCGTTATCAACGTCATCGGTGCGCCTGTCATGCCCATTCGTATTCTCAAGCTATGTGTTTTCACCCGCTGGTGTTGCGGTCTGGGCAAATACAACCAGAAAACACGGATTCTTCACCCCAAAGACGAAGAAGAAATAGCATCCGCAGAAGCAAGCTTCCGACTGAAAAATGAAAGCAACCACGCCACCAACGTCAATGTCTTTGGCGGGCTGGAGTTTGAACACCTCGGTGACTATCCCATCGAGATCTATCTTGATGGTGATCTCAAACTTCGTTTCTCACTGAAAATTGTTCTCACACCGCATAAACACAAAAAAGCGACTTAACAGACCAACCATTTTCACTTCGTTCTACCTCGATCTTGTTTCTTGGTTGAATCGTTTATATCCCAATCAATAGAATCTGCAGAACCCCTGGTTTCATAAATCTCAAGTGAATTACACTCGATTTAACTGCTATCTCCATAGGAAACCATAAAACACCCCTACAATCACATACCCCCAAAGCTCTATCCCCCCTGCTTGAGGTCTTTCGAAAATCAGAGAAATCTAGGTGTGCTGCCGCCATTTACATCTGGAACATCAAATTGCCGGAATAAGCAAAACTATGAATTGCTTGGATTACGTCCATTTCTTAATCCAAAAGGAGGTGTAGGTGAAATTTTTTGAACAACATTCCTGATATCATCAAATAAAATGGGCTTATCTGGAAACGCCTGAAGAACTATAGCTGGAAATAGTTTTTGTGTAATGTCCGAGTAAGTATAGCCGTATTTACGATCAGGACTTTCGCCAAGAAGATTGGAAAGATCACTAATCTGATCTGCCGAAATGCCAACGTCTGCGAGAGTATCCGTTAAGATTTTTACTCTTTGTTCACTATTAGGTCGTTTGAAATGAGTAATTCTTGCAGCTCTTCTTTGAACAGCAGGATCTATAGCATCTAAACGATTTGTACACATGATTATTAAAACTGGAGACCGATTTAACGCAAGATCATCGATTCCTCTTATCAGTGCATTTACCCCAGCTCTATCTTCATGATGCATTTGATCTAACTCACGCGACTGAGCTAAAGCATCTGCTTCATCGATAAGCAAAACAAAAGATTTTTTTGAATTACTAGATGAAGATTCATTCTTTATTTCATTAAATGCTGCTGAAATCAATCCGGTCATTTCACCTACAGCACCAGACCCTCGTGAGTTAAGACTTAAAGAATATAGATAAACACTATGGCTTAATTGCCTAGCTATTTGATCACCAATTGATTGCGCTAAAGCAGTTTTTCCTGTGCCAACATCTCCTGAAAAAATAAATAGCGGAGGTCTTTTTTTAAACCGATCAACTATAGCTAAATTTTTGCTATGATGTTTTTTACTCCATTCATCTAGGGAATTTGCAGAAAGCATTATTTGAGCTTCTTTAAGCAGAGTCTCTTTAACATCATCTAATCCAACTAGGCTATAAAATTGCTCCTGAAATATAGGATCAGGAAACGTCTGAACATCTTGAAAAATTGCGTCCATACCCAAGCTAATTCAATGGTCTAAAAGTTTTTCTTCCAATGCCTGTTCCGCCAGAAAAATAATTTTTATCAGAAGAAGTCCAACATCCATTATTGCCATCTTGCGGTGCAGAACCAGGGGTTCGATCTATTGAAAGATCATCATAGAACGAACTCTTATCATATTGACTTAAATCATGCCATTTACTCGAAGGCCATAAAAAATTAAAATACGCAGCGCCATCGAGTTTTACATTAGAAACAATCTTACCCGGTCTATCATCTGTATCCACAATTCCGTTTTCATCTATAACGTAGTGCCATGATAAAAACCGATACCCATCTTTTTTGTAGCCAAACTCGTATTCGGACACATATCCATTGTTGAGCAACTGAGTAAGTTCTTTTTGATAATCTTCTATCTTTTGCGGGTCTCCGTAGTTTTGGTAGCAGCGATGCATATCAGTCGCTATTTTTGAAGCAAGGTATTTTGCATGGGTTAGAGTAAAACTATGGGAATCAGAGCGGGTTGTAGTATACATATGCTTTTACCTAAATGACCTTCCTAGAATTTCTTGCCAGCTTGAGATTGCTTCGGATTTGGTTGTGGCAAATTTTGCGTAGGATAAAGCATCCAGAGCCTCATCAGCAGCTTCTAGAATAAC
>JBCCWR010000070.1:0-11996 GCA_039193385.1 Verrucomicrobiota bacterium
AGATTGGAATTTTTAAATTTTCTCACTATCTTTAGATATTCGGATGAATAAGAAAATCATTGTGGGTCTTAAATTTAGTTTTATCTATTTTTTATTCATTAGTTCACTGGGATTTCTGTTTGGTTGCTTCATGTATTTTCTCTATTTTCAGGATAAGTTTGAGTCTTTACCCGCTATGCCTTGGAACAGTCTGGTCATGTTTGCAGGTTTACCCTTGAGTTTTCTGACTTGCTTTCTGGCCATTACTATTGGACTTATCTCGGCCCTTACCACCCCTGCACTCGTTGTCTTTCAACAAAGAGTTATATCTGTTTTCCTAAGTTTTCTAGGTGGTGTGATCTGTGGTATTCTCGCTGATGGCATTTTTGCTATCGCATCCACTATGGGGCATATAGAACCAGGCTTGGAAATGATTCCTGTTTATACCATTATTTTTGCTCTTTTATCTCCATTGGCAGGTTTCCTTACTACTTGGAACACGCGCCATGAAATTATTATTAAAAAATTAGATATAGAAGATAAGGTTAATAGAGTCTTTTAATCCACTTTGTAAAGAAGGTTTAAGACAATTTCTCCATCAAGCAGATGCTCAGATTTTTCACGGAAAGCTTTCAAGTGTGCAGACTGTGAATGTTTTTCTAATGCCGCTTCAGTTTCCCAGTTTTCATGAAACATAAAGATGGTTGGATCATCTTTGTCCTGATGCAGGTCATAGTTGATCACACCTTCTTCTTTCATCGTAGGGTTTACGAGAGCTTTGAGTTCTTCACGGACTATTTCTATCGTATCAGGTTTTGCTTGAATCCTGGCAATGACAGTGAGTGGTTTCATTAACAACTATCAAACATGATATTGAGCTAAAAAGTAATCTTAAAATTTTTTTAATATAAGGTTTGGCAATGAATACATGACTGAGCTGGCAACGCCATAGCTGGGATTTTGGCCTCACCCGTAGGACCGATGATCTTTCGTTTTCATTTACATTACTCAGTCTCTCAGCATTTACAGATAGCTTAGATATCTTTTTCAGGCTTTGAGCCTTACATAAAACAAAAAATCTCTCTCGATAGATTTTCTTCCAAATTCGTGAACTGTAAAAATTGATTAGTCCTCAATTACGTCAAATTTGCGCCAGTTGCGTAGGTCGAAATGCCACCATTCTTTACGCAGCCCGGAAAAGCCTGCTTTATGAAAAGCGCTAATGAGTATGCGGCCGTGTTTGCCGGCAATTGGAGACACGTCAGAAAAATCCTGATCGGCCCTTTCTGTGAATTCATCAAATTCGGATGGCATTTCTACAAGATTACCTTTCATGTCAGCAAGAGTGACATCAACAGCCGTACCGCGTCCATGTCGGTTATACTTTGGTATAGGGGGCGCTACAAATTCTTTGAGATCTGTGCTGTTGTAAAGAATTCTCTGTACGCTAGGTGGGCGGTAAGCGTCTAAAATGACGAGGCGAAATCCTTGATTCTCTAATTCCGCTACTACAACCTTCAGCGCTTCGATTGTTTCTTTGCGCAGGAAGGCGCGTTTGTCTTTATATAAGACCCTGCCTACGAAATTATGAGGCGTAGCATAACGCATGTCGATGATGACCGTGGGTAAAATTCCAGACACATCTATTAAATCAGCGTGAGGCGTATCAGATGGACGTTTAGACGCTGATGGAGCTTCCAGGGTCAAAAAAAGGGTATTTAGCAGAGTTATTAACAAAAAAATATCGAAAAGTCTCATGAGTTAAAATTGTAACTAAATAATGAATCAGGTAGACCGATTGAATTTGCCGTGGAACTTATTTTGTTGGCATTAACAGTGATTACGGTGAGCTTTTGTGTCTACGTCGGTCTCCTTTTTTTGTGCTGGCTCTGGGATGTGAGACAGACTCAGGAGGATTAGATTTCTTGCTAGAATTTGAAGCATGGGCTTCATTTTTGGCGGTAGATGCAGCTGCTTGTTGTTCATAGCTTAGCTCCTTAATGTGGGTGCGTATTTTTGATTTTGTCGTATCTCTTTCTCTCTTTGTTTCTGTTTCCTTAATCGTCTTAATTTCTTCTGTGTGGGGTAATGGAGCTGATGGCTCATGAGTAGAAACTGAGGAACGTTTTGTATCTGCTTTCTTAGGCGGCCTTTGGGTCGAGGATTTTTCTATAGCAGATTCGTGATGGGGGAATTTTTTTATGGTCGCAAGGCTATGTTTAGCAGAGAAGCGTAGGGCCTCAAGGTCTGCAATGAGTCCATCTATCTCTTGGTCAATTTCCTGTGCGTTGACGCAGGGCGATGTAATGACGATTTTATCTTCGACTTGTTCTTTGAAACTTATTAACGCCAGAGACACTTGTGCATCACCAGGATCATGAGGAGATAAAATTTCGTGAATGCCAAATTTTTCACGCATGTGTTTTTCCCAGCAAGAGCATTTGTAAACCTTTAGACAAGCTACTCAGCCGGAATGATTACTCAATGAGAAAAGGTATATTTTTAGGCTAATTTATCGGCTAGTGCATTCAAATGTGTTTGGAATCATCGTGATCTTTTTCCTGATATCCGGATTCCTGCCGCGCATGATTAACTTCGTTTTTCTTGAGATATGCCTGGTAGACGTCATCCGCTGACATCCCAAGAGTTTGAGCCAATGAAACGAGAAAGTGGAATAAATCTATAACTTCGACACGAGCGTTTTGCATATCAAACTCCTGATATTTGGCCCACCATTTCCAAGGCACACTGTCGACTAGTTCCGCAATCTCTTGATTCATGGCGCGAGTATAATTGAGCACCCATTTGGTTTTCTCTTCTTCGCTCAGGTCAGCGAGGTTGACGCCTATACGCTTATTGAGAGTTTCCTGTAGGCAAAAAATTTCTTCAAGTTTATCAGATTTTTGACTCATGTTGGGAAGTGTTAATGCTGTAGAGCTAAAAGAAAAGAGGAAAATAACATGCTGCATAAAAGTATATCGTAAAGTGTTACGCTAGTAATTAAGGGATAGATGTTGAATTTTTTTGAATCAGGGTTATATCAACATTCTTATTTTAAAGATTAAGAAGAAAATTATATGGAAAACGTAATCATCATTGGGTCAGGATGTGCCGGTTGGACGGCGGCCATTTACACTGCACGAGCTAACTTAAATCCGATTCTTGTTACAGGTATGCAGCCTGGTGGTCTACTTACAACGACGACAATCGTGGAAAACTACCCTGGCTTTATTAAAGGTGTGGATGGAAATGAGTTGATGATGAATATGCAGGAGCAGGCCAAGCGTTTTGGCACCGACATTCGCTATATGAGTACAGTGGAAAAGGTCGATTTTTCATCGACGCCATTCAAGATTACAATCGATGGTAAGGAAATTGAATCAAAGAGTGTGATTGTTTCCACAGGTGCGGGGCATAAGCATCTCGGTGCGCCTGGAGAAGCTGAACTTGATACGAAGGGTGTGACTTACTGTGCTACGTGTGATGGCGCTCTACCCGTTTTTCGGGATAAGCCTTTGGTTGTTGTGGGTGGTGGAGATTCTGCCTGTGAAGAGGCTATGTATTTAACCCGCTTTGGTTCTATTGTTTATCTTGTTCACAGGCGTGATGAACTACGTGCTTCAAAAATTATGGCTGAACGAACGCTTGCTAACGAAAAGATCAAGCCGATTTGGGATTCCGTAGTCGAGGAAATTATGGATGTAAAGGAAGACCGGGTAACGGGTGTACGTTTGAAAAATGTAAAGACAGGAGAAGAGAGTTCTCTGGATTGTGCAGGCGTTTTTGTGGCCATTGGTCATGTTCCCAATACACAAATTTTCCACGAAGTTTTGGATATGGATGAAGCCGGCTATCTGGATCTCAAGGATGGTAGTAGTCGCACGAACATTGAGGGCGTTTTTGCTTCTGGTGATTGTGCAGATTCTGTTTACCGTCAGGCAATTACGGCAGCTGGGATGGGCTGCAAGGCCGCCATCGACTGTGAGCGCTATCTCGCAAGTTTATGAGTTAGTTTCTTTTTTGACTTGCAGCTGTCAGGTAACTAATACTGCACTCTTGCCATCCGGTTTGCTGGAGAAGATGTAAAAGTAGCAAGCTACAGGCATAGCTATCGTAAAGAGCGTCGTGTGCCTCACGGTTGGGGCATAGTTCCTGTAATTTGTTTGTTAGATCTAATCGTTGGATGAGATCCTGTAATGCATAACTTTGTAACTTGGGCATAGCAATACGGAGCAAGTTTAATGTATCAATCCACGCACTTACTTTAAGCATAGGAAACTGTTGAAGTAGGATATGTTTTTCTGTGCTGACATTGTGAGCCACTAACGCATGGCTTTTGAAATAGGAGCTGAGTTTTGGCCATATTTCAACCATTTTGGGCGCAGTGGTTAGTTTATCTCGCAGAAGGTGGTGACGTCCCGGGCTTTGAGGATGAAAGGGCCGTTCTCTATTTTTAATTCTCAGATAGCTTTCAAAACTATTAGAAGCATTAATCTGACCGTTTTCAATCGTCACTATTCCGACTTGCCAAGGTTCATTAGGGTGCCCATGTACACTACCTGTGGTTTCGAAATCAATGACAGAAAGAGTCCCTTCAAGAGCCAACATTCGTTTAAAGTAAAGAATTTGCTTATAGGAAGCAAATGGAGAGCAAAAAATTTAACCATAATTTTTAGTGCAACTTTTACCGATATAGTAGGTTTGTATATTAGTATAATCTTCTAATAAAACTGGTATGAATACCAGTAGTGAAGACCTTATGAAGGCAACCGTATTGGGTATGACTAAAAAAATAATTGTTATAGCTTCTTTAGGTTCAACAATTCTCTTAAATTTAGGCTTTGCTAAAATTTCCACAGAGCAGGCAAGTAGGAATATCGATGAGCTAGTGGAAGCCAAGCTTGAATCTAAGGGTGTAGAGCGTAACTCAGAAGTTAGAGATGAAGTTTTTGTGCGGCGTATCTATCTCGACATTATGGGACGTATTCCTACTTATGATGAGGCTCTCAAATTTTTAAATTCGGATGATCAATTCAAGCGTCAGAAACTGATAGATGCATTACTTCAAAGTGAAGGTCATATTAGCCATTTCTTTCATCTATGGGCAGATTTACTTCGTTTAAAGACAAGAACCTCCAATGGCAATGTCACAGGCTTATATGCGTATACTGAATGGGTTAAACAATCACTCCGTGATAATAAACCTTATGATCAACTCGTGAGAGAACTCATTACAGCTACTGGTTACCCTTGGGAAAATCCCGCCGTAGGCTTTTATTTACGAGACTTTAATATGCCATTGGATCATATGTCCAGTACGGTTCAGACATTTCTAGGCACTCGTATGCAATGTGCCCAGTGTCATGATCATCCTTTCGATAGTTGGACGCAGATGGATTATTATAAGATGGCAGCTTTTACCTATAATGTTCGAACACGTGTTGACATACGACAGATTGAAGAATTGAAAAAGTATTTGATAACTCTGAAGCAAAAGAAAGATGGAATAGATGTTAGGAAACTACATAGAGAGCCTGCTCGTCGTCAAATGGTACGCGAACTCTTGCAACCATTACAAATAGGGGCCATTCAAACCGAGCGTAAATTACGTCTTCCTGAGGATTATCAATATAATAATGCTGAGCCGAAGCAAATCGTTGAGCCAATGCTTCCGTTTGCTGAGGAAGGGCAGGAACTTACGCCGCCACAGTTTGAATCTGCAGAAGAATTGCGAAATCAATACGCGAACTGGATGACATCGCCTACAAATCCCAGGTTTTCGAAGGTCATCGTTAACCGTCTTTGGAAATATGTCCTGGGTCTTGGTCTTATTGAACCGTTAGATGATTTTACGGATGATACCGAAGCGTCAAATCCAGAATTATTGGATTATTTAGCTAGCTTGATGATAGAGAACCAATATGACATGCGTGAATTTTTGCGCGTTCTATATAATACAAAAACTTACCAAAGTGCATCCAGCTTGAAGGAAGAAGTTGAAGTTGAAAATTATCTTTTTGCCGGGCCTTTATTGCGACGGATGTCGGCAGAGCAGATCTGGGACTCTATATGGACGCTTGTCTTAGAAGACGTGGATGAGCGCAAAGGTGGAAACTATAATGTGTTTAGAGAAAAAGCCCAAGAAGAGTCCATGATGGCCAGAGCCTATGCATTGCAGAGTATGGAGACAGAGGTAATGTATGAGTTGTTAGAATCCGTTGTTCAGGTTTTCGAGAAGCGCGTTACGCAAAGACATAACTTGCACAAAAGTATGCAGAGCATTGAAGAATCCAAGCAAAGAGATCAACTTAATAAACAGCTTAGATCGCTGCAGAGAGAAGCACGAAAAGAGGTGGATCAGATTATCGCCTCGGCTATCTCTCCAATGATTGAAGAGGAAAAAGATATGACAATATCTTCGATGAGTATGGATAGAGGTGGTGTAATGTCTTTTGATAGCAAGCAGAGAAAGATTCTCAAGGAAACGGATCCACGCTGGAAAGACTTTCATATCAGTTTTGTCAGAGCAGCTGAACTTCAGTCACCTATGTATCCGGGTCATTTTTTAAGGCAATTCGGGCAGTCAGATCGAGAGATTATTGATAATGCTGATAAGGAAGCATCCGTGCCACAGGCATTGACACTGATGAATAGCCAATATTTGCAGAGCTTAATACGAAGAGAATCTCTGCTGACTCGCAATGTGATGAGCGCTGAAGAACCAGGAAGAAAAGCAGAGATTATGTTTATGAGTTTCTTAGCACGAGAGCCAAGTCAGGTTGAACTGGAAGCTATCGTCAATGGTATAGAAGGCAAGGAATCTGCTCAGGCTTACCGTATGGTAGTGACGGCTCTGCTTAATTCTCAGGAATTCAGATTTATACAATAAAAGAAAGGACCGCATGAAAGCGTTTTTTAAAAAACATAGTCAAGTTCCTCGAAGAGATTTTCTTGCTTACTCAGCAAAGTGTTTTTTGGGCGTTGGCTTAATGCCACATTTAATACGCAACACACTACATGGCAAGGAAGCGCCTATTGGAAGGCCTTCGGCAAAGAATGTCATCTATCTTTATATGGCAGGAGGTATGAGTCACCTGGATACATTTGATCCCAAGCCAGGTATGGAGCAACAGGGGCCCGTTGAGACCATTAAGACGAATGTGGATGGAATGCAATTTACCGAGTATCTGCCTTCTTTAGCGAGGCAGGCAGATAAATTGGCTGTGGTACGTTCCTTGAGTTCGACTCAAGGAGCACATCAGCAGGGAAATTATTTTATGCACTCCAGCTATACAATGCGTGGAACGATTCGTCATCCTGGACTGGGCTCATGGCTGGTAAAGATGGATGGTAAACTCAATAAAAATCTGCCAGGAGCAGTTCGCATTGGTGGGTCTGCAGTGGGAGGAGGCGCAGGCTTTTTTGAAACGCGTTATGCGCCCTTAGTCATTGGAAATCCTGAACAGGGATTACAAAACAGTAAATTACGTAAAGGTGTCTCAGAAGGGGAGATGCAGCAAACGCTGGCCTTGACAGATGCCTTTGATACTGAGTTCCACAAGCGTTATGATTATAAGCTCGTGCGCGCTTACTCGGATATGTATGACGATGCCGTGAAGCTTATGAAGAGTGAAGATCTCAAAGCTTTTGATTTGAAAGAAGAGAAAGAAGAATTGCGTCAGGCATATGGTAAAAATTCATTCGGGCAAGGATGTCTTTTGGCAAGACGCCTTGTGGAACATGATGTGCGTTTTGTCGAAGTGACACTTGGTGGTTGGGATACGCACTCAGATAATTTTGAAAAATTACCAGATAAGACAAAGGTGCTAGACGATGCTTTAGCAACTCTATTGAACGACTTAGAACTTCGAGGTATGCTCGAAGAAACCATGGTAGTTCTAGCTACAGAGTTTGGCAGAACTCCACAAATTAATGAGAGTTTAGGACGCGATCACTCGCCCTCGGCTTTTAGTTGTGTGCTTGCAGGTGGCGGTATCCGAGGTGGGCAGATTTTTGGGCATACAGATCAAATAGGTAAGATGGTTACTGAGAATCAAGTCACAGTACCTGATTTTAATGCGACCATTGCCTATGCTGTTGGTTTGCCCATAGAAGAAGAATATATTTCGCCCAGCGGAAGGCCTTTTACGGTTGCTGATAAAGGTAAGCCTATCACACAACTATTTTCTTGATGTTTGGAGAACTTCAGGACTGGGTGCTTTTTATAGGCAGGTTTCACTCTCTGGTGGTTCATTTTCCCATTGGTATATTGCTATCTGTATTACTAATAGAATGTTTTAGTCTTGTGCGTCGTTCGACGGACCTTGATACAGCTATTGTGTTTTTGTTGGAGATGTCAGGCTATTTTAGTCTGCTGGCGGTGGGTGTAGGTTTTTGTCTTGCTCAAGAAGGAGGCTATAATGAGGAGCGACTTGCGCTTCATCAATGGATGGGAGTTCTTCTCACTGTTGCTATTTTTGCAACACTTTTCATTAAGCGAAGATACCATCGCTATAAGGAAGCATCGTGGGGTTGGAGTTACCGCGGGATGTTATTACTTAGTTCTATCATTTTGGTTGTGGGTGCACATCAGGGCGGAGTTATGGCACATGGTCAGAATTATCTAACAGAACACTTTCCATTAAAATTTGATCAAAGCACAAGCTCTCAATCTTATGAAAAGGAAGGGTTAATTGATCCGGTAAAAAAGAATGCCCATGAGGCATTGCCAACAATTTCATATAAGAATGAAGTGCATCCTATATTATTTGCTAAATGTGTAGATTGCCATGGCCCTGATAAAAGTAAAGTTGGATTGCGTCTGGATAGCGCAGCGTTTATTAAAAAAGGCAGTAAACTTGGTCCGGTGATTATTCCAGGTGATCCTTTTAAAAGCCTGGTTTATACACTAGCGGCTTTGCCGCGTGATCATGAAGATCTTATGCCACCTAAAGGCGATCCTTTAACAGCTAGAGAGCTCAACATTTTAAAAACATGGATCGAACAAGGGGCTTCTTTTGACGTTGGAGATGTCAAGTGGGATGTTGTTTCCAAGCCTCCAGATAGAGCTCCACAGCCAGGAGACGCATTTAAGTGGAGCAACGAACAGCAGGCTGTCATTCATGAAATAGAAGAGAAAGGTGTTATTGTCAGATTGCTTCAGGGTGAGAGTCAAAGAATAGAGATTGATTTCAGTCATGCGGAATTAGCTGAAGATCAAATAGCTCTCAATTTTTTGGAGCCACTCAAAGATAATGTTGAGACACTAGATTTTTCAAAAACCAATATTACAGATAAACAGCTTATGCAGATCGATGGTTTTAAGAATTTAAGGGTGCTACATCTTGAAAAAACTGAGGTAACGGATACTGGGATCAGCTATCTAGTTAAATCTGTAAATCTGGAGTATCTTAATCTTCATTCTACAAGCATTACCCACGCAAGTCTGGCTTCTATCAAACATCTGAAAAAACTTAAAAATCTCTATCTATGGCAAACTGACATATCTGAAAGTCATGTGAGGGAACTCAAGAAAGCTTTGCCTGTAACAAAAATTATCCATTAGCGATGATTTCCAGATAGGCTTTGTAAACAGCTTCTACTTCTATGTCTTGCATAGCATTTGTAGCGTAATCTCGTTGTTCAAATTTGCTTGGATCCTTGGTTTTATGAGCGTTTGAGAAGATACATTGATGACTTACTTTCCATGGATGCCACTTTGGAATGGTCCAAGGCAGGAAAAGAGCTACCGTGGGTGTCTTGCATGCGGCGGCAAGATGCATAGCCGCAGTATCAACTCCTATAAATCCTTTAGCTCTGTAAAGTATACCGGCTAGAGACTGCCAGGTAAGCTTTCCACCGGTATAATTAATAGGATCATGCTCAGAGAAATTTTCTTTGATGTTATGACATAACAGAATTTCTTGTTCATCTGGACCTGAGCTTAGAAGGATTTTTTCATTATTATTCAGTAGTTTTTCAATGAGCTTAATCCATTTATGTTCCCCCCATTTTTTGCGTTCCCAGCGTGTTGCAGGGTGTATGACGATGTTATCTTGAGCCTTTAATGCGACAGCTTCTTTGTAGTCACAGGCAATAGAAGAAAATTGTAGAGCAGGGATACAATCAGACTCATTCGAAAGGTTTAAAACAGAGCTCACCAATTGATAATCACGTAATACGGAATGTAATGAAGAGTCAGTTTGGGGAATAAGGTAATTAAAATTAAAATTCCATAGTATGTGATGTCCGTGAAAGTAAGTTGCTGTGTTATGGGCATTGATAGCCAAAGCCATCCAGCGACCTCGATCTCCATGCGTCAGTTCAAAAACGTAATCAAAATGCTCCTGTCGCAGTTTAAGCAGCATAGGAAAATCTCCCAGGATATCATTCAGGGAGCGCTTGTTTTTTTCGGGAGGAACAGATGTAACAAGCCTATCAATAGCAGAACAACCTTGGAGAATTCCTTCACAGCTTTTACGTGTTAATACAGTGATGTGGGCCTTCGGGTATGTTTGCTTAACGGCCTCAAGAGTGGGAGTAAGAATGAGAGCATCACCAATATGCTTCAGCTTGATGAAAAGAATTTTCATAAAAGAAATACAATGACTCACGAAATTCGAGTTGTATACGTAAACTTATTGAGATTAATCTCACCACATTTATGAAAAGCGAAACAGCATGGTTTGCTGAGAGAAAAATCAGATCGGAATTTGTTGCTAAACGGTTAGGAAAATATCTTTCGGGCAGTTTGCTCGATGTTGGCTGTGACCAAGCGTATTTGAAAAAGTTAATAGAACCTAAAAGATATGTAGGTGTAGATATTGGAGGCAGTCCTGACTTGAATTTAAATTTGGATGAAATAGACAGCTTACCATTTGCTGATCAGGAGTTTGAAGCAGTGGTATGCTGCGATGTATTAGAGCATCTCCATAAATTTCATTATATTTTCAGCGAATTACTCCGAGTTTCCTCGGCTCACGTTGTCCTTTCTCTTCCCAATAACTGGACAAATGCCAGACGTGCTATTGAGAAGGGGAGAGGAAAAATTGGACATTATGGACTTCCTTTGGAGCCTCCTCAAGACAGGCACAAATGGTTTTTTTCAATCGAAGAGGCGAGTCTTTTTGTGGAAAATAAAGCTCCGGATTATGGTTTTGAAGTAATTGAATCCTTTGCCACAGAGAAACCTAGAAATGCTTTAAACAAGCTTGTGCGCAAGACTCTTACTAAAAATACTATGTGCTATCTGAACCGTTACGCACATACGTATTGGGCTGTGCTCAAGAGGGGTTAAGATGTAAGACTTTCAATTTTATTTACCCATTTATCAAAGCCTGAGCACATAGAGCGTAATTTACTAAGGCCAATTTTTACTGCAATATCTGGGCCGTTAACTGCTTTTCTATAGTTTGTATGTGATTCGAGCCTTTTAGAAGGTGCAGTTATCTGTGAATCATTAATTCTTTCAGGGTTATTATTGTGAGCTATTAAAATATCGCTAGCCCATTTTTGATAGGTTTCATTTTGTAAGCAAGACGCGATAGCTAAGGGATCAGAAAATAGGATACCTTCAAATTCATACATTTGAACATAGGGGGTCAGCTTAGAATGAAATTTTTCCTCTACGGTATATAGTATTTTATGCTCTAGGCTTTCTTTAGTGTCACTAAGCGCCTTATCTCTGAATCCATAAAAATCATAAAAAGTAGTTACATGATCGAAGTTATGTATAAGTTTTTGGATATCCTTTTTAATTCTTAAAAGTTGGACATTTCCTCCATTCTGACCGAGGAGAATAGGATTTGCATATATTCCTAAATTCTGAAAATGTGGGTTTAATACTGATTTAACTAAGCGTTCTTCAGTGAGACCTTCAACTGATATAGCTAGTCTTACCATTCTGGGCGTCCTCCAATAAGGTTTTTATTCCAAATTTCACCCATTGTGTAATCTTCCAGCCAAGTGGTGAGAGTTTCTTTATCTAGTCGCTTGAACTGGGAGACTCCGTTGTATTG
>JBCCWR010000071.1:0-11968 GCA_039193385.1 Verrucomicrobiota bacterium
AACTTTAATTTTTGCAAATATACCTTTCTCGGTATGAGTTTAGCTCCCAATTTAAGTGTATGTTCATTAGCAGTCTGAGTATCAAACAACATAAACTCTTGATCCCGAAGATGATCCATGAGAAAGCCAAGGCATAATTTTGATGCATTGGACACTCGGTGAAATTTGGATTCACCGGCAAAAAAGCTTCCTATGGCCACGCCATAGAGTCCTCCAACAAGTATTCCATCTTGCCAGCACTCCACACTATGGGCGATGCCTCGATGGTGTAAATCAGTATAAGCCTGGATAAATTCATGACTAATCCAGGTTTCCTCTCGACCGGGAACAGCTTTAGCACACTCTCGCATAACATCTGTAAATGCTTTATTAAGAGTGAATTGGAACTTATTTTGTCGCATAATTTGCCTCATGCGCCGTGGTAAACTGAAGTTTTCGATATCAAATATAGCTCGTGGATTGGGTGACCACCAGGTAATGGGGTTTACGGACCAAGGAAAAATACCAGATCGGTAAGCGAGAATGAGACGC
Source organism: Verrucomicrobiota bacterium (assembly GCA_039193385.1). Classification (GTDB taxonomy): domain Bacteria; phylum Verrucomicrobiota; class Verrucomicrobiia; order Methylacidiphilales; family JBCCWR01; genus JBCCWR01. The sequence goes on from JBCCWR010000071.1 coordinate 532, forward strand.
TCAGCAGATAGATCGCCGCCAATAGCTAGTAAACCGTCATCGCGCGCTTCGTCCGGATGAGGAAACCATAATTCGCGCCCAAGAATCTTTATATTCATTCCCTTCATAGTCAACCGTTTGTATTATTGTCTTAGTTTAAATAAGTAGCTGTTATCATTAGATTTCTCAAAAACTTTTTCCGCTACTTGCATCGTGAAAACCAGTCGCTAGGTTTTCACCCTTAATGGCAGTCGATCTTAATGACCTGAATCCAGCGCAACGCGAAGCGGCCTCTACTATTGACGGTCCTGTTCTAGTGTTAGCAGGAGCAGGTACGGGAAAAACTCGCGTCATAACCTATCGCATGGCTCATATGATTCAGCAGGGCATCCATCCGTCTCATATTCTTGCTGTAACCTTTACTAATAAAGCAGCCAAAGAGATTAAGCAGCGCTACATTCATCTTGTAGATATGAAGCAGAATGCAGATGCTCGGGAACTGATCGCCGGAACATTCCATTCATTCTGTGTGCGTGTGCTACGTCAGGAAATCCATGCCTTAGGTTATAAGAAAAATTTTACTATTTATGATTCAAGTGATCAGATTTCGTTGATAAAAAAAATTATAAATCACATTCATGGTGCGACACAGAATCTTGAGCCAGCTACTATTCTTTCCACGATCAGTCTGGCCAAAAATAAAGGAATCAACATTGAAGCTTTGACTGGGGATAATCTTATCCAGGATATTGCTTTACGTTATCAGGAAGAGCTTCGTTTGCGAAACGCCGTGGACTTTGATGATTTGCTTGTCTTGACTGTAAAACTGATGCGCGAGTGTCCGGAGGCACACCAACGTTTGCGAGAGAAACACCGTTATCTTTTAATCGATGAATTTCAGGATACGAACCTTCTACAGTTTCAGATGATTGAATTGCTTTGTTCAGATAAACAGGACATTTTCGTTGTGGGTGATGATGACCAGAGCATCTATAGCTGGCGTGGTGCGGAGTCTAGCCACATTCTGGAGTTTTCCACAAATTTCCCACAAGCCAAAGTAGTTAAACTTGAACAGAACTACCGTTGTACACCTTTTATTTTACAGGCAGCCAACGCAGTTATAAAAAATAATGCTCGTCGTCATAGTAAAACACTTTGGGCAGAAGGCAATCCGGGTGAAACCATTCGACTTGTAGCTATGGAACATGACACGCACGAGGCTGAATGGGTGGCTAGTGATATTGTTGCGCAACGTCGCGAAAAAAATCTTTTTTATGAAGACTTTGCCATCCTCTACCGTGCTAACGTTCTCTCCCGCGTTTTTGAGCAGGAGTTCCGTAAGCTCAAAATTCCTTACCGTATACTGGGTGGATTAAGTTTTTATGAGCGTCGTGAAGTCAAAGATATTATCAGCTATCTGCAGGCTATAAGAAATCCAGATGATGATATTAATCTTCTGCGTATCATCAATACACCACCACGGGGTATCGGAAATTCTACCATACAAAAATTGATTGATATGAGCCGAGAGCATGAACGTACCGTTTGGGATGAAATGCAAAGCAGCTTTCACACCTTTCGAGGAAATACAGCAGACGCGCTACATGACTTTATGCATCTTATAAACCATTATCGTGATGCCTTCTACATGGACTCTGCCAAAGCCGACGTGCTCAAAGAGTTATTAGAAGAAATCGATTACTTTGAAGACATTCGTCGTACTTGCAAAAATGACCAGGAAATGGTTGCTCGAACCGAGAACATTAAAGATCTTGTTTCCGCCTTGGCCAGCTTTCAGGAAACATATCATAAGGGATTGGATGAATTTCTCGACTCAGTCACCCTCGATCAAAAGCAAGAGGACGCAGATGATGAACAGTCGACCGGTGTCACTTTAATGACCCTGCATTCAGCTAAAGGACTTGAGTTTCGGCATGTTTATATTATTGGTTTAGAGGAGGGTTTGCTTCCGCATGAAAAAAATATGATCAGTGGTGATATTGATGAAGAACGGCGCCTCATGTATGTCGGTATAACTCGTGCTCAGAAACGTCTTACACTTTCATATTGTACCTCTCGTAAAAAATATGGAGAAACGCAGCCGCGCCATCCATCAAGTTTTCTCCAAGAAATTCCAGAAGATTTACTTGAGCAAGTGGATGCACTTTCTCATACAGCCCCTGTAGAACACACTTCGGCATCGGATCAACTAGCAGCTCTACGTGCACGGTTGGCCTCACAGGGTTAAATATATTCTTGTGCAATTTCTCAATAAGAAAGGGTCTTTGCTCGCGGATGTGCTTATTGACAAGCGGAAGTTTCTCGAGGAATTTGTTGTCGCATGAATGAGTCAGTTGAAGAAATGTTTGATGAAGCAAACGGCGAGCTTGCTTTAGGTGAGCTGGAAAATGCAGCCACTTTGTATCGTCGCTGTACTGAGTTAGAACCGGGTTTTTTTGATGGCTGGCATGCTCTTGGAATGGCTTTGATGAAGCTCGAGCGTTATGAAGAAGCGATTGATGCTGGGAAAAAAGCTATTGAAATCCGACCTAATGATCAGATTGCCTACACCAGTCTTTCACTAGCATATGTACGTAATGGGCAAATCAAAGAAGCAGAAGATATGGGAGCAAAGGCTCGTATTCTCTCTTGGGGAGGGAAAGTTGTGAAAGATGACAAAGCTAATTAGACTGTCTATATACATAACTGGCATCAAGCAGCAAGGATCTCACAAGCGTCGGTTCAATGGGAATTTCCAAATGGTTCTTTTCAGGTGAACCAAACTTTTCTTTTAAAGTTTGTTGCGTTCTCTCAGAAAGATCTTCGATGGTGATTGTTTTCATGTACCAGTCTGGAAATATTCTCATATTGATTAATTCAAAATTGATGATTTGAACTTCGGTGTGTCTAGGGTCTTTGGCGATTCTGCAGAAAAGTTGATTGATTTCTTCATAAACGCCCTCGATAGCTTGTAAGAAAGAACCATGAGTCAATACCAGTAGTCCTGTGATATTTTTTGACTTATTACTATCAGAGCATTTTTTAGAAAACTCTTCGGTATAATGTGTCGAAGAAAAATCGCTTCCGGCCTTACTGCGGTAAATGAGACGGCATTCATTCATAACGATACATTCGGTCACGATATGCGTTGCCAAAGTAAAATTTTTTTAAAATTACTTATGTATCAAATTAACACCTAAAGGGGGTTGGCTTTGGGACGATTTAAAAGGAGGAATCGAATAATACTGCCTATGCCAAATACAATCATGACAGTCGATGATGCATCTACCATGCGACAGATGGTGGCCTTTACCTTAAAATCGGCGGGGCATGATGTGCTCCAAGCTCAGGATGGTAGAGATGCGCTGAATCAACTCACCAATCGTCAAGTAGATTTGGTCATAACCGATGTCAACATGCCTAATATGAACGGAATCGAGTTGACTCGGGAGCTACGCAAGCTGCCTCACATGCAGCGCACGCCGATTCTTATTTTAACAACTGAATCTGAGCAAAAAAGAAAGATGGAAGGTCGAAGTGCTGGAGCTACAGGTTGGATTGTGAAGCCTTTTGATCAACAGTCATTACTTCAGGTGGTGGGTAAGGTTTTACCTTAATAAAGACAAAAGAGTTATTGTAGAAATTTCACATGAACGAAGATATCCAAAAGCAACTCGTCCAAGACTTTGTTGAAGAATCATTGGAAGGGCTGGAGCGTTTTGACCAGGAATTACTTGCTTTAGAGAACGGTGCTTCTACAGGTGAAACTCTCAACAACATTTTTCGCATTATTCATACCGTAAAAGGTACGAGTGGATGTCTAGGTCTTACTAAAATAGAATCGCTTTCTCACGTGGGTGAAAACCTGTTGGTTAAAGTGCGCGATGGCGAACTGGAAGCACACCAGTCCATGATCACCACCTTGCTCACTTTTTCTGATGCTTTACAAAACATGATGGCATCACTTTCCAATCATGGAAATGAAGGGGATACAGATCATACGGGTTTAAAAGCAGAACTTGAACGACTCCTATCAGCGGAATCAGCCACAGAGCCTGCGAAGTCTGTTCAACCTCAAGAGCCAACAATCCAAGAAAAACCACAGGAACAAGATGAAAAAGTTTCTGAGTCTAAAGTCCCGGAAGATGAAAGTATAAGTACAACTGCAGCAAAAGCTCCTGATAATCCAGACGATACGAAAGCTCAAGAGCAATGCTGGGGTCTTTATGATGATGAGCCGGAAGCTGAAGACACTTCCTCTAAAGCTCAGGAACAACGTTGGGGTATTTTTGATGAAAGCGGTGAAAGCGATACATCAAAAGCTATAGAAAGTGAACCTCAATCACAGCCTTCAGAAAATAGTGAACCTCCTATTTCGACTATAAAAAAAGAAACGGATTCCGAAGCAAAAACGCAGGAAAATAAAAGTGTTGCGGAGGGTTCTATTCGCGTCGATGTGAATCATCTAGATAGATTGATGAATCTGGTCGGTGAGCTCGTGTTGTCGAGAAATCAGATTGTGCAACGTGTTAGTAACTATGAAGACAGCGCGCTTCAATCCGCATGTCAGAGATTAAACCTCATTGCTACAGAATTGCAGGAAGGTGTTATGAAAACACGCATGCAACCTATAGGTAATGTTTGGCAGAAATTTCCACGTGTCGTTCGTGATGTGTCACTAGAACTCAGCAAAAAAGTTCGCTTAGACATGGTAGGCAAAGAAACGGATTTAGACCGCACTTTGATTGAGGCCATTAAAGATCCATTAACGCACATTGTTCGTAATGCTATTGATCATGGAATAGAAACTCCGGCTGAGCGCGCCAACAATGGCAAATCTGAAGAGGGTATCCTGCTTTTGCGTGCTTACCATGAAGGCGGGCAGGTGAATATCGAAATTATTGATGATGGAAAAGGTATTGATCCCGAGAAGATTAAACTTAAGGCAGTTGAGAAAGCCCTGATCAGTCATGAAGAAGCTGGTCGCATGAATGATCGAGATGCCTTTGCTCTCGTTTTTCAGCCAGGTTTTTCAACAGCACCCAAAGTCACTAACCTTTCAGGTCGTGGAGTTGGCATGGATGTGGTAAAGACCAACATAGAGAAAATCGGTGGGTCTGTTGATATTCAAAGTGAGTTTGGGCAGGGAACAACCATCAAAATAAAAATTCCTCTAACACTCGCCATTATTCCTGCATTGATCGTTACAAGCGCCAGTGAGCGTTTTGCGATTCCTCAAGTGAGTTTGCTGGAACTAGTCCGTCTTGATGGTGATGATGTCAACAAAGCCATTGAATTTATCGATGGCACTCCGGTTTATCGCCTTAGAGGCAATCTATTACCTTTGGTCTATCTGAATAAAGAATTAAAGATTGATCATGAAAATGAAAATGATTTGGATTGCGTAAACATCGTGGTTTTAAAAGCAGATGGTAGATCTTTCGGATTGATAGTTGATGAAATTAATGACACAGAAGAAATCGTAGTAAAACCTTTAGCTAAGCAGCTTAAGGGACTTCAAGCCTTCGCTGGTGCTACGATTATGGGTGATGGCCATGTCGCACTCATTTTGGATGTGCTGGGACTTGCACAGCATGCCCATGTTATTACTGAGGTAGGTTCAAAATCCGCTTTCGATAATCAGGAAGATCGCTCTAATGCAGGTGATGACAAGCACACCATGCTTCTTTTTGAAGCAGGGGATAATCACAGACTAGCTTTACCCCTTTCATTGGTAGACCGTTTGGAAGAATTTGATAAAGAGATCATTGAGCATAGCGGTGAAAGCGAAGTGGTACAATATCGTGGCCAGATTCTTCCACTGATTCGTGTGCAGAATTATGTGAATACTTTTTCTAATGAAAATTCTTCAACAGCTAATGACGATACAATGCAAGTAGTGGTTTATTCTGAGAATGGTCGTAGCGTCGGGCTGATTGTGGGCAACATCAAAGATATTGTTGAAGAATCCCTGGAAGTTAAGCACTTGACGAGCTCCAGAGGTCTTTCAGGCTCTGCAGTTATACAGGATCACGTAACAGACCTGTTGGATGTTCGAGATATTATTGCTCAGGCAGATCCAGATTTCTTTATTGAAAAGAATGAAAGCATAGTATGAATGACGAAAGACAGTTTTGTACTTTTTACCTGAAGAATCTTTTTTTTGGAGTTGAGGTATTAAATGTCCAAGAAGTGCTGCGCTATCAAGACATGACACGTGTGCCGCTAGCTCCTGATGTCGTTAAGGGGTTGATCAATTTACGCGGACAGATTGTCACAGCTATAGATTTAAGAAAACGTCTTCATATGGACCCGCGTGAAAATGAAGAATTACCGATGAATGTGGTTCTTAAAACAGATGAAGGTGCTGTCAGTTTGTTAGTAGATGAAATCGGAGACGTCATTGAAGTCAATGACAATAATTTTGAAGAACCTCCTGAAACCGTTAATAACGTTACACGTGAATTAGTCAAAGGGGTCTACAAACTAGAGGAGCAGTTACTCCTTATTCTTGATACGGAAAAAGCCGTTAATGTAGCATAACACCTGCCGATAGGAAGTACGGGGGGTCAATGTTACATATAATTTCAACTTTTGTTTTAGTGCTCATTGCACTAGGAATTTATTATAGAAAAAATAAAAGATGGCACATGCGTTACATGATTTCTGCTTTTGTTGTGGACGTGCTTTTAGTGCTCTACATAGAAATTACAAGGCAAGCGGTAGATCAGGCGATTACAACTTTAAGCTTTCTGTTAAGATTTCATATAACAGCATCAGTATTAACTCTAGTAGCATATATAGTCCAGTTTGTATTGGGATTTGCTTTAATAAATACAGGGAAAAATCTGCGCATGGCTCATATCACAGTGGGTATAAGTTTTGTTGTTTTGCGTCTAACTAACTATATCACCAGCTATATGATTTAAAGGGAAAGTAAGATTATGTCTGAAATTGAGATAAAAGATAAAAGTTTATTTGAGCAAATTGGTGGATCTGAAGTTGTCTCTACAACTATTATGCGTTTTTACGAAAGAGTACTGGAAGATGGAGAGCTTACGCCTTTCTTTGCTGAAGTCGATATGGACCAGCTTATAGAGAGTCAAAAAGCCTATTTGACGTACGAACTTGGGGGTGTGGAAAAATTTGAAGGTCAATCAATGACCAGTTCTTATAAGGACATGGGTATTGACACTAAACATTTGACACATGTCGTTCAACATTTACATGAAACTTTGATCTGGCTTCAGGTGGAACCTGAGATTGTTAATGAGATTATCGAAACAATTGGTTTAAAAGAAAAGGACAATATTCCTGAAACAAAAACTAAGGAAATTACAAATAATCCCGAGAAAAAAGATGAGGAATTAGCAACTATGGAAACGAGGATACCAACAGATAACGAGGAGCACTCCAATAGTGTTTCAGAAAACGGGCAAGATCAATTAGAAGTCATCAAAAAGGATTTAGACGAGGCCAATGAAAATACCCGCGCGGTAATTAATGTCTTTAATCGTCTTTCACGTGCCAAGAACAACAAAGATGCGGCCAAACAAGCATTAGATGAAATCCGTCAAGGTTTTGGTTGGGCTTATGCCTCCTATTGGTCTGTTGATCCTAAAGAAAATGTTCTGAAGTTTACCGTTGAATCTGGAACAGTTACCGATGAATTTCGTGATGTAACACTTTCGGCAACTTTTGAAGAAGGAGTGGGCTTAAGCGGGCGTGCATGGAAAAGTAGAGATATTTATTTCACACTCGATATCAGTGAGATGAAAGATTGTTGTCGCGCTCCAGCAGCGAAAAGAGCTGGAGTTAAATCAGGAGTCTGTTTCCCCATCATCATTGAGGATAAAGTTGTAGGAACTATGGATTTCTTTGCTCTTGAGACATTAACACTCTCCAATGAGAGAATGGATACATTAAGGAATGTGGGCCTACTCGTCTCAGATGCAATGGAAAGAATTGCCCGTGAAGCAAAAATGTCTGGTGTGCAATCTATGATGGAAAATGCGCCTATCAACGTCATGGCTGCCAATCTCGATCTGGATATCACATATCTCAATCCATCTTCAAAGCGAACATTAAAAGAGCTAGAACAACATCTACCTATTCGTGCTGACCAAATGATGGGGCAGAGAATAGATATTTTTCACAAAAACCCAGAACATCAAAGAAATCTGCTCAAAGATCCAGGCAATCTTCCTATAGAGACTAATATTAAGGTAGGTCCTGAGACCTTAAATCTTCTCGTTAGTCCCGTTCTCGATCAATTTGGCACTTACATCGGTCCCATGGTCACCTGGGATGTTATTACAAAACAACTTGAGACAGAAAAACGTGAGAAGGAAATGACCGAGGGAATGCAGAACACCCTTGATACGGTTTCCAAAAACTCCTCAGCTCTGGCTGCAGCCTCTGAAGAGCTTTCTGCAACAAGCCAGCAGATGAGCAAGAATGCTGAAGAAACGGCCAATCAGTCCAATGTTGTTTCCACTGCCTCTGACGAAGTAAGTAAAAATGTCGGTACGGTAGCGACCAGTGCTGAAGAGATGAGTTCAAGCGTCAAGGAAATAGCCAAAAATGCTACAGACGCGGCTAAAGTAGCAACGCAAGCGGTCCAGGTAGCTGAACAGACAAATGTCACTGTGAATAAGTTAGGCGAAAGTAGTGTGGAGATCGGTAAAGTAATCAAGGTTATTACTTCTATCGCACAACAGACGAATCTACTTGCGCTGAATGCAACCATTGAGGCAGCCCGTGCAGGTGAAGCTGGTAAAGGTTTCGCCGTGGTAGCGAATGAGGTTAAAGAATTAGCTAAGCAGACAGCAACAGCTACTGAAGATATCAGCCAGAAAATTGAGACTATTCAGACGGATACACAAAGCTCTGTAGAAGCCATCAATCAAATCAGTTCTATTATTAATCAGATCAATGACATTCAGAATACAATTGCCAGTGCTGTAGAAGAGCAGACTGCGACAACGAATGAGATTGCTCGAAATGCATCTGAAGCAGCTCGTGGCAGTGAAGAAATCAGTCGTAATATCTCTTCAGTATCCCAGGCAGCACGTAGCACGACTGAAGGGGCTGCCAGCACTCTGTCAGCGGCCAACGAATTGTCTACGCTAGCTGAAGAACTGAATAAGGTTGTCACAGAAGGTCAGCTAAAACAGCAGAAGTAGGTGAAAACCTCGCTCGATAGAGGGGTTCAATATGCGGGATTAATTAAAGAATTAACTCTATCGAATCTTCGTAGTAGCAGTAAAACAGCATCTCAAACAAAAGCGAGACGACGCCTTGCAGATCGTCTCGGCCTCATGCATGGGCTCCCTCAAAAAATAGGCCAGCTTTTAGCTTTCTCTGATATTAATAATAGCTCTGAGGATTATTTGCCTCTCACGGAAGGCGATCCTTCCATGTCTCTGGATGAGATCCATCATCTTTTTATTTTAAGAACAGGTTATAGCGTTGAAGAAGTTTTCTCAGATTTTAGCCAAACTGGAATCTCTGCATCAATTGGTCAAGTGCATCATGCACGACTCAAAGATGGTAGAGAAGTTGCTGTCAAAATACAGTATCCTGAAATTTCGCAAAATCTGGAATTAGATTTAAGAGCACTGGGCTGGATTACAGAGCCCGTTGGCGACTTAAGAAAAGGCTTTGATATCAAAGCGTATCGTTCAGAAATAGGCACACGTCTCCAGGAAGAATTAAATTATAAGCAGGAGGCAAAATATCTGCAGTATTTTTCTGATTGTTGTCATGACTGGTATGAAGTTGTGACGCCCGAGGTAATGCATGAATTCTGTTCGGAGAAGATCCTAATAACCACCTGGCTCGCAGGAGAAAGTGTTCAAGCTGCCATGACGTGGTCGTTGGAGCAGAGACGAAAGACTGCTCAATTGATATTGGAGTTTTTTCTGAGAGGCTTGTTCGAGTGGGAGGTTATTCATGGAGATCCTCATCCAGGCAATTATCGTTTTATTAAGGAAGATGAAAATGTAAGCCTAGGTGTTTTAGATTTTGGATGCTGTAAGCCACTAAAACACGAGTTTGTCAGCGCTTTGTTAAACCTTATAAACCAAAAATTACAGCGCCAGTGTGATGATGAAACCTGCTGGCAGTGCTATATGCAAATGGGTTTTGATGAGAATCTGATGTTTCCACTAAAAGAACACCTCGCTGATCTAACTGAAGTGTTGTTTGAGCCATTTATAAGTAAGGGTGTGTATGCAATGAATCAATGGAACCTTCGTTCCAGAATAGCAAATTTACTGGGGAAAAATCGTATGGCTTTTCGTCTGGCAGCTCCTGCTGAAATGATCTTCATAGTGCGTGCGTTTCAAGGGGTGATTCATTATTTGTCTTTATTAGATGCACCTGTTAACTGGAATGAACTTTTTTTAAAAATTAGTAATAAAGTTACTTGTGTAAATGGTTTTGAATGCCGAAAGGTTATAGAAGAAATTAAAGTGTATACGGAATCAGAATTTTTGCGTGTCTGTGTTGAAGAGGACAATGAAGTAAGTGTAGATCTTAAATTTAAGGCAAAGGTTGTTGATAATTTACAAGATATTATTCCGATTGATCTTAAACAAAAATTGGAAAGCAGAGAAATTTCACTGGATGTTTTGGCTAAGAAAGCACAGGTATCCGGTTATCAAAGAGGTGAGTTATTTTGTTTAACAGAAGAAAAGAAGAAAGTAAGAGTTTGGCTTGAGTGAGCTGGCTCTATTTTAGAAAGGCGACTAGGGATGTCTAAACGAATGTTAGTAGTCGATGATTCAAAGACTATGAGGAACTTTTTATCCATCATAGCCAAAGAGTGTGATTTTGAAACAGACCAGGCTGAAGATGGAGTGCATGCGTTGGAAGTTTTAGAAGAAAAAGATGCGTATGACATAGCACTTGTGGATTGGGATATGCCCAGAATGAATGGGCTGGAACTTGTCAAACAAATCAGGGCGCATACTGAATATGACGAAATGAAAATGATGATGGTTACCACGCATAATGCCATTGAGGATGTCGCTGAAGCTCTCAATGAAGGAGTCAATGATTTTCTTATGAAACCTCTAACAAAAGAAATGTTGGAAGATAAGCTCAGACTTTTGGGTTTTGAATTATAAAGGTGTTTCTATGCCGAAAATACGCGCGCTTGTTGTAGATGATGCTGTTGTGATGCGACGTGTCGTGACTGAAGCTTTGAATAGTGATTCAAATATTGAAGTCACCGGCACTGCAGCTAACGGCAAGATTGCGCTGATGAAACTTCCACAAATGAATCCGGATGTTATTACAATGGATGTGGAAATGCCTGAGATGGGTGGTCTGGAGGCGGTTAAAGAAATTCGCAAGACGCATCCTCAAGTTCCTATTATCATGGTTAGCAGCATTACGGAGAAAGGTGGTGCCGTAACGCTTGAAGCTCTTTCTAATGGGGCTGATGATTATG
>JBCCWR010000072.1:0-11911 GCA_039193385.1 Verrucomicrobiota bacterium
ATAAATATTAAGAAACCCTATGTTAATGCATAAACACACTGCAAGAAGATCGCTAGATCGTATTCTACCATACAAAGTTAAATCTTTAAGCAGTGAATCCTCTGGCGTAGAAAGAGACCTCTTGTTCAAATTAATAGGCACCATGCTTACTGCCTATTACTAGCTCTACAATTTTATACATAGAACTAAGCTACCCCTTAAAAAGCCCTAATCTTATTAATTTAGGAAATATTCTAGAACAAAAACCAATACCAGTGCCCAAAATGAACGCTCTATTCTATAAAAAAAACAACTTGTGTCTTATCCAGAAAAAATTATTTTTAACACTAACCTTATTGCTTTTAATCCTCTCTTTGAGTCAAGCACAAGTGCCTTTCGTAGAAACTAAAGGTTTTGTGCTTTTAGAAGCCGAGAGCGCTGTCGCTTCGTCAAACAATGCCTGGCAGCTATATACCAATGAGCCTGTTATAGATCCTTTAGATGAAAGTCAAGGTGAAGGACTTTATTATCGTAACGATGGAGTTCATGAGGGGGCTTACATTGAGGGTAAATTGGATCGAACTCTTCAAGTTGTAGAAGGCCGATTGAACTACGATTTTACCATTAACACTCCAGGGCGTTATCGCTTTGCTATGCGTTGCAATATGAAATCCGCCACCCCTGAAGAGCATTCTGAGGCCAATGATGTTTGGTTTAAAATTCAAGGACGGAATGGCACGTTAGCTCCTCCCATGATCACGCCGCAACTTCTCCCCAAGTGGGAATCATGGTACAAAGTGTATACAGTTAACTGGGTGCGTCGAGATGATGATCAACAATATACTAATATCTGGCACTGGGAAGGTAAGGGGGAAAGTGACAGTGCTGATGGCAGTGGAAGTATTACAGATAAAAAACTCGATTATCAGTTCACGCCGGGAGATTACCGATTGCGCTTAGCGGTGCGCTCCAGGAACTTTGCTCTGGATAAGCTGGTGCTCTACCGTATAGCAGATGCGTCAGACAGTGCAGATCTTCCTTCCTATAACTTAGTGAATAATCTGGGGCATGTTCCCACTAAAAGAAAGCAACATATTTTGGACCAATTAGGCTTTAATGTTCCTGTTAATGTCACAGGTGAGTTAAAGCAATGGCACAAGACCACACTGGATATTGAGGGTCCAGAGGCTGCGGAAGGAGGGGATCGCAACCCCTTTATGGACTACAGAATGACAGTCACGTTCACCAATGGTTCTGAAACCATTGTTGCGCCTGGCTATTTTGCTGCCGACGGTGACGCGGCTAACACATCGGCTACTTCGGGTAATATCTGGCGAGCTCATTTTACGCCCACAACGACTGGAACATGGAATTATGAGGTCGATTTTCGCTCTGGCTCTGGAGTCGCCCTTACGACTGATGGTTCAGAACTCGTTCCTTATGATTATCTTACTGGCTCATTCAACATTGCCCCATCGGATAAAACCGGGAAGGATTTCCGTGCACCAGACAAAGGTAAGCTTATTTACACCGGCAAGCCTTATCCCGAATGGATGGGCGGAGGTGGAGCTTTCCTCAAAGCTGAAGCTAATTCTACCGAACTGTTTTTAACCTACACCGAATTTGATGCCACCGCTGGAGAAAGCCGGGATTATCGTGATCATGTTCAGGACTGGGTTAGTGGCGATCCCACATGGACTGTGAATCAGGAAGGTAAAGGGATCATTGGGCTTGTCAATTACCTCTCTGCAGTGGGTGTCAACTGCCATTATTTTCTGACCATGAATGCGGAGGGAGATGGCAAAAAAAGCTACCCTTGGACTCATAATTGGAGAAATCTTAATTCAGGGCAAGGAGGCAGTATAGACTTGGAATTTCCTGAGGCGCTTACGGCTTATGATTCGTCCAAGCTCGCCCAGTGGCAAATAGTCTTTGATCATATGATGTCAAAAGGCATCAAGACGCACATGGTGCTCACTGAGCAGGAAAATCAATCTTTCTTTGAATATTACGAAAATCTGGCTAGAGAAGTGGATGATCCTGAGGTGACATTTGCTGAAACACGCAAGCTTTACTACCGTGAGCTGGTGGCCCGCTTCGGCTACCTCAATGCCGTAACCTGGAATATTGGCGAAGAAAATGGCTGGGAAACCAATCCGAATTTTGGTGCACCCAACGATGAAACGGACCAGATAGCTTTTGCTACTTACTTGCATAATCTACTGCCATATAAAGACGATCAAATCGTCATACATAACCCGATTGCTTTTCCCGGCGATACCACCTTTGACAGGCTGTTGGGGGACGCACCTTTTACAGGCGTCAGTTATCAGGGTACTTTTAGTGATCCAGCAGATGGGCACGATCGTATTGCTCACTGGAGAACCCAGTCAGAGGCTAGTGGTCGTCCATGGGTCGTTTCCTACGATGAACCTTTTACAGGTGCAGAGTTTCCCAATATTGACACATGGAGAAAGGATACATTATGGGCGGCTTTGACTGCGGGAGGCGGAGGCGTTGGATTCTATAATAGCAAAGACGTAACAGCTTTTAAGGCTAGTTATCGTCCCTACGCCTCATACTACGAGCTCATGGTTCAGGCTACCGAGTTTATGTCTGCTCACTTAGTGGACCTGAATGCAATGAACCCGAATGATACGGTAGTTGATCCTGGCAATTATTGTTTAGCGGATGAAGGCAATCAGTATCTTATCTATCTGCCATCAGGAGGAACGACGAATTTGGATCTTAGCCAAGAGACGGGAAGTTATCGTGTGCAGTGGTTTGATCCTGTTGGTGGCGGCACATTACAAGATGGAACAGTCCAGTGGGTATATGGAGGCAACACAGCTAGTCTAGGAGCACCTCCCTCAAATCCCGCAGATGACTGGGTTATCCTGGTCGAAAGTGGAATGGGGCCTGCCAATGTTCCTCCAGTCTTTACTTCAGACCCAGTTCTTGTATCTGATGCCAGCGAAGACGTTCCTTACAATGACAGTATTGCAGGAGCAGCCACAGATGTTGATGGAGACACGCTAACATATAGCAAAGTCTCTGGATTGGCCTGGCTCACTATAGCAGCGGATGGCACGCTCAGCGGCACACCTACCTCAAGTGATCTGGGTGTTAACTACTTCACTGTTATGGTTGCAGATGGCCAGGGAGGCACCGACGAGGCGCAGCTCAACGTTACAGTGACATCAGCGCAAGCTTTGCTCAGTATCGATTTTGATACCACGAAGACCGGTAGTGTGAATACGTATTCCGGCTCAGGCCCTACACCTGCAATTGCATCTATGGTACCTCTGCCCGGCCAGAGTGGACTGTGGAATAGTCTTGTGGTGGGTTTTGGAGACACCCAATCTCTAAGAACCAATCCAACGTTTAGCAGTCTGCTGGATGGCAAAGGGCAGGCGACATCAGTCCAGTTTGAATTGAATTACGAAGGGCTGGAATATCGCACCTGGGAAGATACCGATACCCCTGATTTTCTAGGACGCGATGTGATCTATACGCACTATGGTATATCAGGCAGAAACGTTAAATGGCGCTTCAACGGGTTGCAACCTGGCACCCAATACACTATTCGTGTCTTCGGTCAAACTGCGTGGGATGGTAACTGGCCGAACAATCGAGGCAATTTTACTGTCCCTGTAAATGGCTCATTAATTCGCATGCCCCTCCAAAATTATATGGACTTTACTGCTCTCTCAGATAGCCAGGGTCAACTGGCTGGCCGGCTCAATTCCGACGTCAACGTCAGTACCATGTCAGGCCTGCAGATCACTTCCAGCACGGCCTCAGCCTTCAACTATCAACCAACCTTTAGTGAAGGTGTGATCACCGTAGGTGGTGCGAGTGGGGGTAGCGCTTACAGCGGCACCATTGCCGGCACCGCCAGTGATGTCGATGGTGACGTATTGAGCTACAGCAAAGTCTCCGGTCCAGGTTGGCTCAATGTGGCCGCTGATGGAACCCTGAGTGGCACTCCGACTAATGGTGATACTGGTAGTAATGTCTTTATTATAGAGGCGTCCGATGGTCAGGGAGGCCTTGCTGAGGTTCAGCTGGAGATTGATGTAAGCGAAGTTACTGACTTGATCAGCATCGACTTCGATACGACAAAGACCGGTTACGTAAACACCTATGTTGGCTCTGACATAACGCCTGGAAATGCTGCCATGGTACCTTTAGCGGGTCAGCAAGGAGCATGGAACAGTCTGGTTGTAGGTCCTGGAGATGCTCTATCATTAACAACCAGTCCGACGCTCAGCAACCTGCTCGATGGACAAGGTAATACAACATCCGTTCAATTTGAGTTGAATTACGATGGAAAAGTTTATCGTACTTTGGAGAATACCACTACTACCGATACACTGGGACGTGATGTGGTTTATACACAGTATGGCGTAGCGGGTAGAAACCTTCGCTGGCGCTTCAGTGGATTGAGCCCAGATACAGAATACATCATCCGTATCTTCGGCCGAGTGTCTGGAAGCAGTAACAATGCGATTAGTTTCGGTTCGTTTGCTGTGCCAGCAAATAGCGAATTCTTTAGGATGCCAAGTGAAAATTACATCGACTTTGTCTATACTTCCAGTAGCACAGGCGAGATCACGGGACAGCTTCAGTCAGATGGAGGAATTGATGCAATGTCTGGCTTGCAGATTATATCCAGCGAATTCTTAGAGGATTAACTAGGTTCTGCTCACGAATGTTCAAGCAAGATATGTAAACTATCTGCCAAGGCTGAGAAGCTCAGTAACAGAACAAAAGATGAAAAGATCATCTGCCCCAATGAATGGGGCAGGAATGGTCTACTTTGGCATTGCTGCCTCAGTCAGATCTTCATTAAGAATAGACTTCATTGGTGTTGCCTTCTATTAGAAAATCAGAAGAATTCCTGTCTCCCTCAGGTTTTTTCTATATTTGTGAACACAACCTAATATGCTAAAGACGGTCTGCAAACTTATCTCGAAAAGACTGTAGCTTTTTTTCTGTTTGGGGCGATAACTCATGCATGGCTAAAAATTCGCTGGCACGACGTGCGGTAAAGAAGTCTTCGTGTTCCAGGAGTTTGGTGACGTTCTTCTCCACATCTTTGGAAAAGAAATCCCGTTGTTCTATGAGGCGAAAACTAAGTTGGATGGGGTAGAAGGATAATTCATATAAATAGTTGGTCAGATAATCCACGACTTGGTGGTCTAGATTTTCATCCGAAGCCATTTGTTCAATCACTAAAGCGGCACTGTAGTTTTCCAGAGAGGATAAGACACCTATGAGTTCTTTATAAAATTTGTTTTTGTCATTTATGACTTCTTCAAGGCAAGCCAGAGCCAGTTCAATCTGGTCCATCTTGGCTGTAGTTATGATTTGAAGAACTTTGTTTTTGTATTGAGAAGGGGTAGCATCCAGCTCAATTAAATAGTTCATTACAAATTCAATTTTTCTCCAATCATCACTATCAAGCATTTGCTCTATGTATTTTGGAGTAATGGCTAGCTCAGTGGTATTACGTAAGATAGGGACGATCTCTGTATTGGCATATTTCCATAAGACCCAGGTAGTCCAGGCTGCGTCCTGAACGACAGCTTTTTTAACTTCTGCAGGGGTAGCATGAGATTCCCCGTCTACATCTTCATCAACAGTTTCACCCTCGTTGTCTGGTTCCTTGGCAAGATACCCCAGCGTATGGTTGTTAAGGATGGAATTCTTATCCTTTAGGATAACATCCAGCTTTTCATAGTCTTCCGTGACGAAAGGTTCGTGTTCGAGCTTGGTCAAAGGCTTGCCTTCAGGGTATTCTAAGCGTTCATAGAATCCCATAGCATCCCAGTACATGGTTACTTCAACGAGCTTGCATAAGCCATCGAGACAAACTTCGTTAATAAGATTCATAGCATATCCAGAGGGAATTCCCTCTGAATCTTTATAAACAATAAGATCATGCTTTCTTTTGGGTTTATCCGGGGAGACAGGATCCGTTAATTCTATATTTTTTATTTCCTGTGCGTATTCTTCAGTTTTGGCAGATAACTGTGTCAGAGGAAATGAGCTCAGACACATCATCCATATCAATCTTAAAATCCAATTTCTTTTCATCATCTTTATACGCTCAATCTTGAATTTTAAAGGACTGAAAAACCTTGCGTCTGCTCCACATGTCCCGATTTATCTACAAACATGGCATCAACTTGATCCATGGATTCTATGAGTTTCATGCCTTTTTCCGTTCCCAGTACAAAGAGTGCTGTGGATAAGGCATCGGCTTCCAAAGCTGACGGTGCCGCTACGGAGACACTTGAAAGCTGAGTTGGTGAAAAACCCGTGCGCGGATCAAATAAATGATGATGACGGTAGTCCTCAGAAAATCGTGTCCCGTAATCGCCGGAGGTCGAAAGACAACGGTCAGACAGGCTTGTTTTGCAGAGACGTTCATTCTGTTGGCGGTTATGTTTGATGGCAATGTGCCACGCTTTTCTTTCTTCTGGCTGGCCCATGGCATTGAATTCACCGGCATCAATCAGAGCATGCTGAATACCTCGATTTTTTAATGCTTGTTGAGCGAAATCTGCCGCCAGGCCTTGTGCCATACCATTGAGAGTGATTTGCACGCCGCCTTTGTTCATATGGATGAGATCATCGGTTAGATGAAGATGCTGCCATCCTACTCTTGAGCGAACTTTACTGATCTCAACTTCAGAGGGCAGTGTACCGCGTCTTGAATGATCGACATAGAGTTTCCATAGCGGTTGTACTGTAATGTCGAAAGCTCCTTGAGTAAGTTCTGAGAGTTTTTGCGCTTTATACAAGACAGCTAAAAAATCAGGATGTGGATGTCTCAAAACACCTTCACGGTTTAAAGTGCTTAACTGGCTCTCAGGTCTATAGATGCTCATCAATTGTTCAACATGTTCGACTTTGTTTAATGCATCTTTTACGGCTAATTCCGCGAGGCTCTTGTCATGGTGGAACACAGTCAAGACGATGTCTGTGCCTAATGCGCGCGCGCGTCGAGAATATTTATCTTTAGGGAGTAACTGAGAAAAGTTGGCATAGCCTGATGCTGTGCCGGTTAACATCAGCGCGGCGCTTCCGCAGCTAGCGCGTAAGAATTGTCTTTTGTTAATCATCGTATTTTCGCTTTCTTGTCTTTTATTACTTACTGGCCAATGCTGTCCCTTTGCTTAGCAAAAGGTGGGCATAGGCGGCAAAATGTCCGTTTACATCCTGAGTATAGGCTTCGAGAATGTCGCGTGCCTGGCCGTTGTAGTCTCCACATTCGTAGAGCAGAGCGGCTAGGAGAACTTCTCTAAACTTTTTGTTCACATCGTTGAGCCCGAGTCGTTTTTGCACGGGTGCATCCTGTCCATTGCTAGCCGTGTAGTAGCTCAACGGTTGAACATGACCGCTAACACCTTCCTTGTTGAGAAGGCGAGCTATAGGTTCAGCCAGAGATACATCCTTATTTAAACGGAGTGCCAGACAGATCGCTTTGTAATGAGAGAGATAGCTATTGGCCTTTAAAGTTTCTAGTTTGCGAAGCAGTGCAGCATGCACTTCCGGAGATCTGATAAAGCCTAAGGCAATGACTAAGCGATCGATTTCGCCAAAAGAATTAGCAAGTTTACGCTGCCCGCTAAAGTCCCAGCCTTTGCCCCAGTCCTTAGCTTCACTAACAGCTTTTAACAAGGTCTCCTTACCCGTTGAGTCACCTAGGATGGCCAGGATGCGGGCGAAGTTAATTTTAACCTCGGATTTATCCGCCTTTTCGTAGGCTGCTTTTAAGACTGGAAGGGATTGTTCTGGGTTTCCCATGACCACCGCTAAAGCAGGTAATGTATCATCGTGTTCATCCTTTTGGTGCACGTCGATAGTCAAAGCGTGGAGCGTTAGTATGGCCTCGCTGATAGCCTCTTTGCTCATAGGGAAGGAATCCGTATCTGTCAGCACACGCTCCTCCAAACATCCTATTTGCACTAAGTCTTGTTGAAGTTTCTTAAGATCAATCTCCCGAACGAGGCCTCCGGTGGTCCTTACAGCCAGAGCGGCTGCCATTCCAACGGCATATCCCTGGTTTTGCAAGTCAGGCTGCATACGAGTCAAAGTCATGGCATCACGGTGAGCACTGGCACTGAGTCCTGTCACCAGCATGCCTTCCAAGCCCTTGGGAGTTAAACAGCGGTAGGGCATGTCACTCAGATAAATAGGTCCCTTCATGTCTTTAATAAGAAACATAAGATCGTCGGGGAGTGCTCCTGCGTCGAAGTTACTTCGATGATGCGAAATGGTATCCGGAAAGCTGCGATGCGTGAGAATATCCTGTGTGGTCAGTGTGTAGTCGCCAACAATGCGTCGACGATCACGCGTATCTAGAAGTTGGCCCATGTCATAAGGATTTTTAAATCTTAGACCACCATTGATGCGGGCAGTTAAGAGGAAATGAGTGCGGTCTAAAATATCCGTATCCTTAATCATCGCATAAGCTGAATTATTTTGCCGTTGTTCCAGACCGCGGTCTGGATAACCCGCTACCTGAACTGTCAAGTCTCCTAGAGCAGAAATACTGTATTGGGTGTCAGCGCCTGCAGCTGCAGGAATGTCAGAATTGCCCGTGCCGTCGATGACGACATCCGCCAGAATAACACCGCGTCCGAAAGGCGTCGCGACTACAATGCCAGAGGCTTTATTACCTTTCATGACGGCACCACAACCAAAGCTGCTGAACCAGATCTCCACATTGTTTTTAAGCAGCTCGGCTCGAAGCCATTCTGATTTTTGCATAGGCCACCAGCTTCGTTTGATATCGAGTCCCTTATCTATTTCCGCGGTAAAACCATTTTGCAACCCATACCAGTAGGAAGCGATCATCCCAGCTGTTCCAACACCGCCTAATTCATCCATATACTCGATAAGTAAAGTTTTGGCACCTGAACGAGCTGCGCCGAGAGCAGCTGGTGCTCCAGAGGTGCCCCCTCCTACGACCACCACATCCCATCGACCCAGCACAGGAAGTTCATGCGCAGAAAGTTCCAGTTGAGGGCAATGGCGAAAACGAAAGCTGGGTCGCACTTCAGCTATAGTTGGGCCCGGATTTCCCGTAGTGGTCGTAGTATACTGCAATCCTTCAGGTTTTGGTTGTCCCTGCGCGAGTTTGGCTGCTGCAACACCGATGCGCTCTCCATGCGGAGCGAGGCTAGTGGGGCTTTGGTGAAGGACGCGCCGAGCTGAATCACTCGCACCCGCATAAGCACTTAAAACAAATAGGGTTTCGATACCTTGAGGACGGAATGTGTCTAGCGGTAAAGTATCTACGGAATCCTTTTGTGGCGACACAGCAGGGATGATCGGATTGTCTGGAAAATAAAGAAGACGCTCGGAATGGTCAGCCATTGTAGAATCATACACCTGGGACTTAATTTGATTCAGACCGAGACTACGTGAGCGAAAGGTGTCTGTCTCATTCTCAATAGACACTGTGTATTCAAAGACAGAGTAGTTCTTATTGAGTATTTCTGAGTCTTTTTGCTTTTTGTTCTTCTTGGATGGAGCGACGAAGGTTACGTTAGGCAGTTCCTTTGCGTTGGTCTTAGGTCTTTTCCCACCGACTACAATAAATTGAACTTCTTTAGGACCTTTTTTAAACGGCTTAAACTGAGCCTTGCTCTGGCGGGTTAATACAGCATCCGGAGTTGCATCAATAACCACTTTGGCCCGAACGGCTTGACGACCACTACGATTGACAACGGTAAGCCCCGCTGGAGCCCCATCTTGTCCAACAAGAAGTTCAGCTGGAAAAGTACCAGTCAAAAATGCCACGTTGTTTTCTAAGAGCGCACCATCGAGCTCCCGCTTGATTTCCAATGGAGTTACTACGCGCTTTTCCTTAAAGATGGTTTGGCTGAGAGCTGTTACTGGAGTTTCATCACTATCCAGCCAAAGTTTCTGCGTGGCGCACATATCATAGCCGATGTAAGGCCTTGATTCTACGAGCAGGACAGATGCACCCTGCTTAGCCGCGGCACATGCTGCCTCAACGCCGGGCAATGTTCCACCGGCCACCACCACATCCACATCGTAAGCCAGAGGAAGCGAAGTTGCTGCTTCCGTTACCGTTTTACTGGCCTTATTCGCTGCAGAGATGTTTTGTAGTCCTATAACTACAACCATCATGGATATTACTTTTTGTAACATAATCTTTTCGTCATCTGTTGGTTCGTTTCTGCGGTTTAAAAAAAACATCAAAATAGATCTTCAAAAAATACGAAGTCCTATCATCAAGATTCAGATTTGTTCTCCGGTTTATTCTTATTCTTTCCTGGAAGAGGAAGCACATTGTTTTCGGTGGCTAGATTTTCCCAGAGTTTTAATAAGTCTCCTACCCGTTCAGGATGTTGCCCTGCTAAATCATTTTGTTCGATAGGGTCTTCGTTTAAATTGTAAAGAGCCCACGGTGCATTTTTACTGTTTGCAATCAACTTCCAACCTTGTTGAAAAACAGCACGGCTTCCCTTGTGTTCCCAGTAAAACGCACGTGCTGGAAGAGCAGCACCTTTTGCCGCGGCCATCAGGCTTATTCCATTGGGTGCTTTTGGCTTGATGCCATTAAAAGAGCTTGGAAAATCGACATTTGCTGCATCCAGGCATATGGGAAGGGCATCGATAATATGACAGTGTCCGTGCCGTATACTATTACCATACTTTTTTAACTCCCTGGGCCAGCTGATGATCAATGGCGAAGCGATACCTCCTTCTAAAGTATCAGCCTTCTTACCTCGGAAGGGCGTGTTACTTAGCATAGAGAAGGTCTCAGCGAATCCACTTTTCTTATCGCCTTTTCTATTGGATGTTGAGCCATTATCACTTAAAAAAAGGATAAGCGTATTGTCATATTGTTCATGTTTCTTTAACACCTGGATCAATTGTCCAATACCATCATCCATAATCTCTATCATAGCCGCATAGGTAGCCATAACAGTTGCCCAGGCTTTCTGTTTTTCATGATTCAGATCATCCCACTTATTCATTCCAGGGGTGAGTTGCGTATGCTCTGGAAAAATGCCCAGCTCTTTTTGTCGCACAAAGCGCTCCTGTTGTAGCTTTTCAAATCCTGTCATGTATCGGTCAAAGCATTTTTGAATTCGACTCTCGGGCGCCTGAATGGGCGCATGCGGTGCATAATGGGCCAGATACAGAAAGAACGGGCGTTTATCGGCAATTTGCGATTCAACAAAATCGATCGCAGTATCAGAAAAATCTTCTGTCAGGTAGTAACCTTCCTCATAAGCTTTATTGTTTGAGATATGCTCGGCATTTTTCATCATCCACTTCGGGCTAAAATAATCTTTTGCACCAAACGTCGTGCCGTAAAAGAAATCGAAACCCCGATCAAGAGGAAAGAGTTGTTTTTGAGTTGAGCTTTCATCTCGAATCGTCAAATGCCACTTACCGATAACACTGGTGCCATAACCATGCGGTTTGAGTATTTCCGCAATCGTTGGAGCTTCGCTTGAGAGTTGGCCACGATAGCCAGGCCGATTTTCATCTTTGCTGGTCATATCTCCCACATCAACAGAATGCTGATAGCGGCCCGTTAGCAGTGAAGCTCGTGATGGAGCACATCTGGAGGTATTTTTAAGTCCAGTGAATCGAACGCCTTCACGCGCTAATTGATCAATATGAGGCGTCTCAATTTCACCGCCATAGCATCCGAGATCCGAGTACCCTAAATCATCCGCTAGAATAAGAAGGATATTCGGCTTATCCTTTTTGGTGTTTTCTGTTTCTGGAGCTTCACTCGCGCTTAATCCCCTTTGCAACATTAACAGTGTCACTGTGAGGAATGCGATGCATCTTGCCATAGTTACTTCTATCGGAGATTTTTCCCTATATATAAAAGGCGAGTTTTCTTTTATAGTTAATTGCATTGTGA
>JBCCWR010000073.1:0-11512 GCA_039193385.1 Verrucomicrobiota bacterium
AAAAACTCCAAGCATCAAGAAATTTGCCGCCTCAAGCGGGATCATCCCAAACGGTTTTAAAAATAAATTTAATAGAGCGCTTTTTGACTCCTTGCAGGACTCCACCTGGAATTTTGTGGTCGATATCATTGCTCAATCCGCCCAACAACTCGGCAACCGCTTCATAGCTCAGGCTGAAAAAAGAGCCTGGCTCCATTTAGCTATTGATAAAGAAAATGGAAAAATCATCGATAGAAGAATTGGGCACATTACCAATGAAGCAGAAACCGTTTTAAAAAAATAAATTAAACAGAGCTCTTAATAACAATAGAAGTCTACGAAAACAATTTGATTGCTTGAAATATACAAAAAATATGCTTAAATTTTATATTTATCACCAATCAACATATGTGCAATGTAAATACATATTCCTTTAAAAATCAGTCATCTGGTGGGTTGACTCTTGTTGATTTACTCCTTTCAACATCCCAGGCCCATCGACCAGACCCAGCCAGGCTCACCCTAGCCCAAAGAACGATCTATCTAAGATAAGGACTAGATGTCATGTCATCGCATCCAACAACTACCAGGATCAATGCTCAGACTAAACCTAGATCTAAACCTAAACCTAAATCAAAGGGCTTTGCTTTAGTCATAGCCTTAATTATGATCCTGCTTCTCACCGTTCTGGTCCTTTCCTTCTTTACCAAGGCAACGGGCAGATTGTGGATTACAGAGAGTCAGATCAGAACCATGAACGCCGATATCATCTGTCGCGCCGGTCTCTCGGCTATTGAAGGCGACCTGGCTCTTGAAATCAAAGAAAGTGCCACCAAAGAACCCGATACCAGCTCCAGCTTAGTCGATCAGCCCGGCTTTGAAAGAATCATCAAAATAAGTCGGGGAGACACCTCTTTTAATCATTCCGAAGCCATCATCAACGGTTCCTTCAGCGCTTCAACTTCAGACCAGGGAGACTTCAAAATACCCCCCTCAGAATGGAACAAACCCTTGTTCAATGATGCCCCTTTACCGGAAGGCTCCACGCCCAACTGGGTCTACCTCGATAAAGCGATTGAAATCGCCTCCTCTCCACAAAAAAACACCGTCGGTCGCTTCGCCTACATTATCTATGACACCGGAGCTTTGCTCGATGCCAATGCCACAGGTCATGATGCCAAGGTTGCCTCCGAGCTAGCCTATAAAGGCGGTCCTACCTGGTTTGACTTAGAAGAACTCTTCGATGAAACCGCTGATCCTCTCACCCAGCAAACCATCACCAACATTCCCAACTATAGACTCTCAGACTGGGAAGACTACAGTGGGGGACAAGCCGAAGCCTTTTTTCATAGAACAGCCTTTAAACTCCCCTATATCACTCCTGATGTATCAGGAAATATCTTTGAATCCCGCCAGGCTCTTCTGGGATATTTTGAGAAAAGAGGCCTTGCCTCGCAACCCTCTTCAAGTCATCCCGCCCGCTACTTTAGAACTTTCTCCAGCACGCGGTCAGGTGTCTCTTCCACGCAACTCAGCCAGCCCGTCTACGCTCAAAATACAACCATTGTCTCTTATGATGATCAGGGAAATGAGGTCTCTTACCAGGTAAAAGAGGGTGACGTTGCCATCCAACGAAAATTTTCCCTGGCCAAGCTGGCCTGGCTCAGATACGACGGGCCCAACACAGAAGCTTTTCCTCAACTCACAGAAGAAGCCATCAAGCAGTCTTTTGGTCTCAAATGGAATGATGAGAAAAAGCAGTGGGATTATACATCTCCAGATGGCAATGAACCTGCTTCCAGCATAAAGGACATCATCAACTCGCCGCCTCAAGAAAGAGAACCGGACTTTTTTGAACGCCTCAAAACCGCTTTCTATAACTTTGATCAAGACGCTTATTCTGTCGGCACCACCATTTCCAACAACTTATGCCCAGACTATAACGTCTTAGACAGCTCCGTTGACCTCCACATCCTCCAGATAGGGTCCAACATCATTGACAGCGCAGACAGGGACAATGCTCCCACACAACTAGCCATGAAATTGGCCGGCTTCGAAATAGCGGCTCCCGGAGTGGAAGACCTTCCCTATGTTCAAACATTAAATTTTGGTAGAACCCATGAGATAACCTACGACAGCACTTACGGTAACGACGCCGACAACTACTACAGATACGATATGGAAAGAATGCATGTGACTTGTGTGCCCGGTTTGTTCAACCCCCACCGGAAATCGCTCGTCCCAGACCAGGAAGATGTCGTCACCCACATCAAACTCGAAATCACTTCAGGCATCCTCAATGATATCCGAGAAATTACGGCTGACTTTGTGCCGGTTGATATTACCAATGAACACCCCTACCTGGATGAACCGAGTTTAAATTTGCCAGCAGACTTATCTTCTCCAAGTGTAATTCCCCCCATCATCATTGCCGCTTCTAATTTTGAGTCCTACCGCTACCAACACAGAACCATAGGAACCGAGCACAATGAACAAACAGACGATACGCTTATAGATCAGGGTGTTATGATGAGGGACAACCAAGATGCCCATGGCTGGATTTTATACGATTACTCTGATGATGTAACCGGAAGTCCGGATTATATTCGCAGCCCGGGCCGAACGGAAGACTTGGACATTAGCGTGGATCTCAAAGATTTTCAGGTCATGGTAAGCTACAGCATTGATGGCGGCAACACCTGGCAGGCCTATAACTACCTGGGAGGCCCTCCCGGGCTAGCCTCACTAGGTGGTATACAGCTCGATACCGATGCCAATGTTGTTGGCTTCAGACTGCCCATGCCTTACACTACTTCGGCTACGAACAAGAAAGGAAAGCCTTTAATCCTTGATAATCCCTTTGACGCTATTAAGGGAAATTTAGACGGAGGGAATAGGCGCCATTTTCTCCTCATTGATCCCCGCACCGATCGTTTCGGTCCCATTTTTAGTGCTAGAAATGATTACTATCCATACATCATCCCTGAAACATCCGAAAAGATTAATGCTACACTACCTTATCGTGACTTCCAGAATGGCGTAAATCAACTCGTTGTGCAGGAGCAACCTGGGTTCGGCGATCCAGAGAAACACCATGGGAAGAATTTAATCTTAGAGTACATGGTTAGTGGCTCCTTTGATGAGCTGCACTTTGCCGACCCAGACGGCGTCACCCGCATACCCGATGCCGCACTCGACGATGAAGGAAACCCTTTCACTAAAGCCAACTATGAAGACCCCGCGCACCCCGGCCGCCCTTTAGTGCTCAACCGCCCCTTCAGAAGCGTTGGCGAACTCGGCTATGTCTACCGGGATGTGCCCTGGAAAACATTAGACCTTCATAATGAAAACAGTGGAGACGCTAAGCTTGCTGACCTTTTTTCTGTTCGCTATGAGCCTCCTGTCAGCCGCGGTAGACTCAACCTAACATCCCTCAGAAAACGCTGGGGAGATGACACTTCCATCTTACAAACCATCCTCCAAGGCGCGGGCAGAGAGATGTCCCTGGATGATCCCACGACTGATACGATTGATGGCGATCTATCCAGCCTTGCTGCAACACTCAAAACGCAACTCGATACTATGGAGGATTTTAGTGATATCTTAGAAGTCCTCGGCCACAGTGAGATCCAAACCAAGCTCGAAGAGCTCGCCCAGGGTGATGTATCCGGCAGCCAATTCTCAAAAAGCAGGCGTGAATTCCTGGCCAGAGCTCTTCTTGATTCCGTGCAGGACTCCACCTGGAATTTTATGGTCGATATCATTGCTCAATCTGGCCAACAACTCGGCAACCGCTTCATAGCACAAGCCGAAAAAAGAGCCTGGCTCCATTTAGCTATTGATAAAGAAAACGGAAAAATCATCGATAGAAGAATTGAATATATCACCAATTAAACAAAAAAGATTAATTATGATGCTCGTTAAAAACCAACTTTCTCTCTACCTGCTGGGAGCTTTTTATGTGATTATGATCTTACCTGTAGGGGCTCAAACAAAACCACCTATTACAGCTCCCCCTGTGGTAACCCCGCCCCATTCAAGTAAATGGAAAATAGAAATTTCTGGAAAACAAAAGCAAGATAACCCTAAAGAAAATAAGCAAAACTACATAAGTGTTAAAAACATTGAAGGGGTTATGGGACCCAAAACCGGTATAGTTACCCTAACCTATTCCTCCGGTCGTAAAGAAACTTATTACAGTACTATGTCATCCCAACTCATCCGGAGTCCTCAAAATGCAAAAAATAAATTTTTCCGTTATACGGCAGCAGATAAAAAAAAGGGGATTCCATACTACTACGCCGCCAGTCGTTACTTTGTAACAGGTTTCCCTGGTTTATGCACAATGACTGAAAAGGATTTTACAGGCATTTTAGAACATGAAGAACTAGGCTCTGTTGCCCTCTATCAGATTGAAGCCGTTCCTCGCAAAATCAACCCCAACCCAACGGAGCAGCAACTTATAGACGTCTATCCCCAAGAATTTGTTTACCTTCCACCCGACGGTCCTCAAGTCAATGTAAAGGCTTACTTTGATATAGAGACTGGTCTACCTATAAGAGCTATTGTAGATAACCTTGTTTATAATTTTACAATTCAAAAAGGAAATTACAAGGACCCCGTCTTACCTCAAGCAGCTCAGGAGCAGCTCCATAAAAGTGTTATGCTACAACGACTCAAAACCGCTTTAAAAAACACCAGCAGCTAAATTTTCAAAATGATGCATAACACACTATGAAAAACTTGCTTACCCATTTCAGAAAACACAGAGGATTTTCTCTTGTAGAAGTTGTTCTAGCATTAGCCGTCTTCAGCTTTTCTCTTGTCAGTTTGATGGGATTGATACCGCTGGGACTTAATGCAAATAGTAATAATGGGGCTCGTCTGCAACTCGCACAAACCATGTCGTCTATGTGTGATAGTTTATCCAATGGACCGGTGGATAACGAAGGCCTCAGCATCTTTCCTTATCCTCTCAGCCACGAGGATTTCATGGTGACGCTAACTCCTGGAAGTTCTGAATCCTACGGTCTTCTGGATGATGGCACTTTGTGTAACAATACTCGCCAGGAACCAAACCGTATAGGAACCGTACGCATAGAACAAGGTACTCCCAATTCATCTAACCTTCTAACCAACTTTCCTAAAATACCCGTTTTTATCAGTATCGCTATTCCAGAATCGGCTCAATGGGAAAATGGGCAATGGGAAAAACATAAGGAATATTTAGAAACGATTCTCTATGTCCCCTACAAAAACATTTCCCAGTAAATAAAAACCCTGCAGAAAACTAAACGGGTTATTCACAGCTTCTTATTCTTAAGAAAAGATATGCTTCAAACTCATTCTTTATTTTTGGAATCAAGAATGAGAGTCACAGGACCTTCATTGGTCAGAGATACTTTCATGCCAGCTCCAAAGACTCCACTTTTTACCTTACCCTCAAGCACTTGCTCCATACTTTTCAGAAAAAGCTCATAAAGCGGAATGGCGTCACTGGGCCTGGCTGCACGATGATAAGAGGGCTTGGTTCCCTTTTTATAACTGGCAAATAAAGTAAACTGGCTGATTACTAAGGCTTCACCTGATAGATCAAGTAAACTACTATCTCCCACACCTTTTGAGGCATCGGAATCAAACAACCTTATTTGACTTATTTTTTTAACCAACCAAGTGACATCTTCTTGGGTATCGCCTTCTGTAATCCCTAAAAAAATCACCAGCCCCTGTCCAATCGTTTTCTTGGTCTTGCTAACCTCAAACTCAATCTCATGCTTAATAACAACGTCAGCCTGACTGACACGCTGCAAAACAACTCTCATAAAACTAAGCTATTAGCTTCACAAAAAATTTCTTACCGGATTGAAGAATGTCACCCTCTTTCACTTCCACCTCAGCTTTAGGATCTATGACTTTTTCACTATTCATTTTAACTGCTCCCTGCTGCACAAGGCGCCGCGCTTCCGAATTACTTTTCACAGCCCCACATTCTGTAAGAAGCTTACAGATCCATATAGGATTTTCAGAAATCTTAAACGCCTCCAGATTAGCCTCAGAAAGATCTTTCTTGGAAAATTTCTTTTCAAAATCTTCACGCGCGGATTGACCACTTGGACTTCCATGAAAGCGAGCCACTATGGCGGATGCCAGTTGTTTCTTGGCCTCCATAGGATGGTCCGGAGTTGGCTCAGAAAGTTCATAATAGGAACCTAGCATTTTCCGCCACGCCTTCATGGTTTCATCTGAAATCGACATCACCTTTCCAAACATATCATGAGGCGCATCTAGAATTCCTACGGCATTATCAAGCGACTTACTCATTTTCTTCTCACCATCCAGCCCGGTCAGAATAGGTAAAACAATGACAACTTGCGGCTCTTGCCCGTTTGTTTTCTGCAAATCACGACCGACCAGATTATTAAAAAGTTGATCATTCCCCCCAAGCTCCACGTCTGATTTCACCATCACCGAATCATAACCTTGCATAAGAGGATACTGAAATTCCGTCAGGGTAATGGATTGCTGATTCTCATAACGTTTACGAAAGTCTTCACGCTCCAGCAACTGAGCCACTGTCATTTGTGAATTCAGCTTGAGCACATCCGCATAGCCAAATGAGCCAAACCACTCGCTATTATAACGAATCTCTGTGAGCTCTTTTTTCAAGACTTTAAAGACTTGCTCAGTGTATGTCTGGGCATTTTCTTTGACTTGCTGTTCGCTTAAAGCAGGTCGCGTTTTGGAACGCCCGGTCGGATCGCCAATCATAGCCGTATAATCACCAATAATAATGACAGCCTGATGGCCAAAATCCTGAAACTGACGGATTTTATCCAACACCACAACATGGCCGAGATGCAAGTCAGGGGATGAAGGATCAAAACCTAACTTCACCCGAAGCTTCTTTCCTCTTTTAAGCTTATCCAGAAGCGCACCTTCGGAATGCACCTGATTCACACCATCCACCAAAATTTTAAGTTGTTCTTCTGCAACAGGAATATTCATTATAAATTGATCTCTTTTATTAATGACTCGATGTTAAAACAAAGAACCCGGCGCTTTTGTGCCGGGCTCTGTTGTAGATAAATTAATTATCTGAGCAAACAAGAAGTCGAATTCTCGAAGATACTCTTACTCACTCGGACGGAATTCTTCTTCGATCTTATCAAACGCATCGCTCATTGTTCCTAGCAGGTCACCAGAACGCATGCTTTCAAGAGCCTGACGCTCTTTCTCCATCTGCTCAGGTGTGTAATCCACTGCCTTCATAGAAAGTCCAATGCGACGCTCCGTCTTATCAACCTTAATGACACGCGCTGAAACATCATCACCTACCTTGAGAACATCTTTGACCCGCTCAACACGCTGATCGCTGATCTGGGAAATATGAACCAAACCATCAATCTCATCTGCCAGTTGAACAAAGGCTCCAAAGCTAGCTACTTTAGTAACTTTACCTTCAACAAGGTCACCGATTTTATACTTCGCATCAATATCCTTCCATGGATCGTCCGCCAATTGTTTAACACCTAGGCTGATACGTTGGTTCTGCTTATCGATACCCAAAACCTGAGCTTCGATTTCTTCTCCTTTTTTGAGCACTTCAGAAGGATGATTAATCTTACGCGTCCAGGACAAATCAGAAACGTGAATCATACCATCAATCCCTTCTTCCAGCTCTACAAATGCGCCATAAGCTGTGAGGTTACGAATCACACCTTTAACAGAACGCTCTAGAGGGTATTTGAGGTGAATTTCATCCCAAGGGTTTTGTTCCGTCTGACGGATACTTAGAGAAAGTTTCTGCTCATCTTTACTGACCTCTGTGACAACAGCATTCACTTCATCACCCGTAGTTAAAACATCGGACGCACGTGCCACACGCTTGGTCCAGGAAAGCTCGGAAACATGAACCAAGCCTTCCACGCCTTCTTCCAGCTCAATGAAAGCACCATAGGGGACCAGACTTGTAACTTTACCAGAGACCTCTTTACCCACGGGGTATTTCTCGGCAATTTTCTCCCAGGGATTTTCATGACGTTGTTTCAGACCCAAAGAAACACGCTCTTTGTCGCGGTCAATTTCTAACACCATCACATCAATTTCCTGTCCCATAGTAAGCTGCTCAGACGGATGATTGATACGCCCCCAGCTGATGTCGGTAATATGTAACAACCCATCCAGGCCATCCAAATCAATAAATGCGCCGAAGTCTGTGATATTCTTGATCACGCCTTTGACCACAGAACCTTTTTCGATTGAAGAAAGCAGCTTTGAGCGTTTTTCCGCACGTTCTTCTTCAATAATTTCGCGGCGGGACAGAACGACATTTTTACGATCTTCGTTAACTTTAACGATCTTACATTCCAGAGTAGCATCCTCGTACTCTTTCAAATTTTTGGGCGGCATGATGTCGATTTGCGAAGCTGGCATAAATGCTTCAACGCCAACATTGAGCATCAGTCCCCCTTTAACGACCTTGCGCACACGTCCTTTGACGGTTCCGCCTTCGTTATAAATGACCAGAATCTTGTCCCAATTTTGCTTTTGGGCAGCCTTCTGCCGGGAAAGGACGACCATGCCCTCATCATCTTCTAGGCGTTCCAGTAAGACTTCGATTTCCTGACCGACAGCAACTTCTTCAGGAATTTCAAATTCGTCCAGACTTACGACACCTTCCGACTTATAGCCGATGTCGATAACGACTTCTTTATTACGCTTTTCAATAATAGTTCCGTTAACAATGCTTCCTTCTTTAAAATTCTGCAGAGATGCAGCTAGAAGCTCTTCGAGATTTTTCATGAGTTAATAGTGTGGCAGGAGTAGCTCTTTAGAAATAAGCCTTAAACCATGCCGGATTAGAATGCTGCTACGAGGTATTGCGCAGCAAGTTTAGGGTTGAGGTTAATAATATGTTTTAGTTAATTTATATCCGCCACTGCGGATATCCACAGTTTTTAAACGGGCTATAACTAGTAGCTACGCCCTTCTTAATAAGCAAGTTATTTTTAAATCCTAGAAGAACCCGTATTTCCACCACCACCCGACGCTTTGCCTGACTAAACTTGATAAACTTGATCCTTGCGGACACCGTATCGCTGCTCTTTTATACACGGCATGAGGTTCCATTTGCAGCGAGCCATAATTTTAATGTTTATATCAGTGCTCTTAACCAGCACGTTTCATATTTATGCCGTCGAAGATTTCCCTGACGTTTTTCATACGGAACATCATTCAGCTATGCGAATTTTGTCTAAGGATGAATTTACCACCCTTCTGGCCGAACTCATGGCTCGTAGTGAACAAGGTGATATCGACGCAATGCATGACATTGGATGGCTTTATGATCCGGCCAACCGACAAAGTCCTGAAAAAAATAACCATAAAGCCTATGCATGGTATACCAAGGCAGCCGAGAAAAAGCATACTTTAGCCAACCGCAAAGTGGGAGAGGCACTGCTAAAAAAAGGAGATACTGAATCTATCAAAAAAGGCCACACTTATCTTCGTAATGCTGCCACAGCCAATGACACGACTGCCCAACGAATACTCGCAGAGCATCTGCTTCAGCAAAATGACATTCCATCTATTAAAGAAGCAGAAGAATTATTAATAAAAGCTGCAGAGGCTCATGATCCGGCAGCCTTAGTTTTATGGGCCGACTGTATACGCAAGGGAGTCTTTTCTGAACCAACACCTGCCAGCCTTCGTCATGCCTTTCACTTAACTTCCCATGCCGCCGAATTACTCTACCCCCCTGCTATGCGCAGGCTCTACACACTTCATCATAAAGGTCTGGGCACCCATATGGATGAATCCATCGCTATCGAATGGCTCAATCTTGCGGCTGAACTGGGCGACCCTGAAGCTCAAACAGAACTCGCTTACCACTACTGGAACACATCTGATATCACACCCAACTACGAGCATATACGCCGCTGGCTCCTCAGCGCCGTAGCCGGAAGTAAGCCTATGCCACGGGCCGCTTATCTTCTAGGAACACTCTACGAAAATGGCCTGTCTGTTCCTCAGGACAGAAGTGAAGCTATCCGCTGGTATGCTACTGCAGCACGTAACGGTCATTATCAGTCTCAATTACTTATGCTCCATTTGGCTTATCAGGGTGTGGTGGGCGTATTCACCTACGAACAAGATTTAGTAAAATTACAAGCTGGGGCAGACTCGGGTAATCAGCTCGATCAATTTCTTCTAGGAAAGTTTTACGAAACAGGTTTCCCCAAATTTAAATTGGAAAAAAACCTGATACGCGCCCATCATTATTATGACATGGCCGCTCAACAAGGCCTGCCTGCTGCCATCGCTACAGTTGAAAAATTATCACTTCAAATACAATCTAAAAAATAGTCTACTATGCCTCATACCACTATTGCTGATCAACTCATCGCCACGGCTCGCCAACTATGCCAGAGCGTTGATACATTGAGTTTTTCTGCTCCCATCACCCACATCTATAATCCATTGAACTACGCTTGGAAAGGCCACGAGTCCTATATTTCAACTTATGGCCATAGCACCAAGAAAATTGTTTTTCTCGGCATGAATCCCGGTCCCTGGGGAATGGCACAGACAGGAGTACCCTTCGGAGAAATTTTCGCCGTGCGAGACTGGATGAAAATTTCGGCAAACATTGACAAACCATTAAACGAACACCCTAAACGCCTCATTGAAGGCTTTAAAACAACACGCTCAGAAGTAAGCGGTAAGCGTCTTTGGGGACTGTTTGCTCAACGCTTTAGCACACCCGCCCAATTTTTCCAGGACCACTTCGTTATCAACTACTGTCCACTCGTTTTCATGGAAGAAAGCTCACGAAATTTCACGCCAGACAAGCTCCCCGCAGCAGAAGCACAACAACTCCATAAAGTTTGTGATGCCCATCTACAAAACTGCATAGAGATTTTGAAGCCAGAGTGGATCATCGGTGTCGGAGGCTTCGCCCAAAAACGCGCCAAGGAATCTTTAAAAGGTATCGACATTCATCATGGCAAAGTTCTGCATCCCAGTCCGGCCAGTCCGGCGGCCAATCGAGGCTGGGGCGAAGCTGCCACCCGCCAGCTCATGGAACAAGGTATTTGGAAATAACAAAAATCTGTTTAGGTTGAAAATATATGTCCTGCTGCTCCGAACCTGAGTCTGAAGATAAAAAAACTCATATAAGTGAAACTGCTGCTTCCTGCTGCAGTTCGCAAAAAAACGAGACGGTAAGCACCTCCTGCTGTGACGCAGGCACTACTTCAAAAAAGCAACGATTTGACTGGTTGCTATGGGGCTCCGCCTCCGTCATTGTCCTTTCTTATTTTATCTATTTTTTGGGTGATCACGAAACTCAAAATGCCGCAGACTCACCTAACCAACTTCATATCTATACCTCCACCACATTTTCGCTTATGAATCAAATGTGGTGGGGAATCCTCATGGGCATTATTGTCTCTGGTATTCTCAGCCATATTCCACGGGAATTTGTCATCGCCACATTGGGACGTGGTGGAAATTTTACCGGCTTGTTACGGGC
>JBCCWR010000074.1:0-11401 GCA_039193385.1 Verrucomicrobiota bacterium
CCCATGAGCTAAGGTAAATCCATTTTTACGAATGTATGAGACGCGGTTGATCGCACATATGAAGCCGAAGATGGAATGAGCCCAGGCGTCTTTGCCGATGAGTTTGCGTTTCAAAAAAAGATAAAATCCTTGCCATAGCAGGTCAGGATTTCTTGAAAATTCTTGAACAAAACGAAAGGGAAAGAGAATAGCATCCCAAACAGAGCCATAGTTCACACGGTGCCCTTTGGGCAAAGTGCTTTTACCTATGATACTCGGTGGGCAGAAGACTGGAAAAATTTCCAGCTCGAGACCCTGTTTTATTAAACCCTCAATTTCACGCTGAATAAAAGTTTGGGTTAATGTCGGGTATTGATATACGAAGTAGGCGATTTTCATATACCCGTGCTTATTGATTAGCTAAGGGGTGATCTGCTTTACGTAGCAGCTTCGTCGTCTCGATCTTCATTTCTATTTGACGTCCTAACATATCGATCAGAATACGCACACGTTCTTTAGCAGGTAGAATCTCTTTGACTAATGCATCTAGCCCTTGGAAGGGACCCTCGGTAACAATCACCTGGTCGCCAGCTTTCATGTTGTGAGCAACTTCTATGGTTTCTTGATCAATAGCATAAGCTTTGAGCTGAGTAATAAGTTCTTCCTGAACTTTGCAATAAGCTCCGCCAAACTTTACCAGACCACCCACACCATGTTCTGAGCGAACTTGGGGAAGTAAGTGATCATCGCAGCGCACAAACATATAGCGGGGGAACAGAGGCTCTGTGACCCATTTTGCTTTTAATCTAACGAGCTTCTTAAAACGTACTTTGGGAAGAAAAACCTCAACCGACAAATGCTTGGTCAAACACTCCGCGGCGAGAAACTCATGCTTGGGCTGAGACTGTAGGCAATACCAGTGTGCAGTTTCTTCCTGTGTGGATTGATTCATGGAAGGTAAAATTATTTAGAGAACATCTAACCAGGCTCATTATGAGCCCGTTAAGAATTTACTCAAAGCAGGAACAGCATCTGCCGTTTTCTGTTGCCAGCTCGCTAGTTTTTGCATACGCCCTTTAATGAATTCAAGTTTGGAATTTGAAACGCTATCTTCATCAGGAAGGCTCAAAGTGCTGATTCTATGTCCAAGATCAGTCACACCAGGTTCAATACGATCTTTCAAAAAACCAGAAACCAGTTTGCTTAAGTTTGTCTCAGCCTGGAAATAATCTTTACGTTCGCCTGCAATGTAGACGGTCTTAATGGCTCCAATCGTTCTTAATACTTTTAGCCCCTGGCTGGTCGCGCCCTTGCTCAAATTTAACTGCGAGGTCAATTCATCCATTGATTTGGGCTCTTGCGATACGAATAGAAACCCATACAATTCACCAACTGATTTTGGAAGACCGATGAACTTGCTGATGCGCAGACATAAATCCATCATATCTTGCTCTATTGCCGCAAGCTCTTGATTTGCTGGTGGTTCGGTTATGTCCTTGGCTACAGTTTGCATGGCAGAACCAATGTAATCGACTTATTTCATTTTGTTCAATAAAAAATGAACAAAAGTTCAAAACTTTGTTTTTCTAAAAAACGACAGTTCTATTATCATAGACGAGAATGCGCCTTTTGATATGTGCATAAACAGCTCGGGAAAGGACAACTTTTTCTAGATCCTGCCCTTCACGAATCATGTCTTCCACGGCATAACGGTGATTCACTTGTGCGACATCCTGTTCAATGATGGGGCCTGCATCAAGTTCTTCAGTTACATAGTGACTGGTGGCACCGATAATTTTAACACCTCGTTCATAAGCGGCATGATAAGGTTTAGCACCGGCAAAAGCTGGCAAGAAAGAATGATGAATATTGATAATCCTGTTAGGATATTCCTTGATGAAATCACTGCTTAAAATCTGCATGTAGCGTGCCAGGACGACAAGATCGATTTTATAATCCGCAAGTAAACGAATTTGTTTGGCTTCTTGTTCATTCCTGTTTGCCTTGGACATAGGAAAAAGATGATAAGGTATATCAAAATTCCTAGCCACTGTTTCAAGGTCTGGATGATTCGAAATAATCAATGGAATATCCACATCCCATATACCGGAATGTACGCGTGCCAGAAGATCGTAGAGACAATGGGAGATTTTTGAGACAAAAATAGCCATGCGTATCTTTTCATCAGAAAAATGTAATTTCCACTGCATCTCAAACTTACGTCCAATTTCCAGATCAAAACAGGTAGCAATTTCATTTCCTTCCAAATCAAACCCGGAAAGATCCCACTCTGCCCGCATGAAGAAAACTTCTTTTTCACGATCAACATGCTGATCAAAATGCAGAATATTGCCGTTATGGCGTAAGATGAAATCGGCAACTCCTTCAACCAGGCCTCGTTTATCCGCACAGTGAATTAATAGGATAGCAGATTTTGTGGTGTTCATTTTAATCAATGATCTGGCCATGGCCTCTAGCGACATACTTATAAGATGTCAGTTCTTCCAGGGCCATAGGACCGCGTGCATGAATTTTATCAGTGCTTATACCAATCTCTGCTCCCATGCCGAACGCCATGCCGTCAGTGAAACGTGTAGAAACATTCCAGTATACTGCTGATGAGTCAACCCTACGCAGAAATTGTTCTGCGACCTCTTCATCTTGCGTAACAATAGTATCCGAGTGGTGTGAGCCATATGTTTCAATATGATCAACAGCATCTGCTAGTCCTTCGACAACTTTAACGGATACTTTCAGATCGAGATATTCAACAGACCAGCTCTCTGGTGGATCATAAGAGCTTTCCATAGCTTCATTGGTGCTTTCATCGGTGAAGATTTCTACCTCTGCCGCTTTGAGTGCTTCTATGATCTTTTTTCCTGTTGTTGAAATGATGGAACGATCAATCAATAAAGTTTCCATGGCATTACAGACACCAGGGCGTTGAGTCTTCGCATTGAGGACTATTTTTACTGCCATATCAGGATCCGTTTTTTCATGGATATAAACATGGCAAATGCCGTCATAATGTTTAATGACCGGCATACGAGCATGTTCAACCACCGTCTTAATCAGTCCATGACCTCCCCTGGGAATCATTAAATCAATAAATTCGTTCATGTGACATAATACAGGAATCGCCGCACGGTCTGTGGTAGGTAAAACGGAGACAATTTCACGAGGTAAAGCACATTCTGCTGCTGCTTCAGAAATGATTTGTCCTAGGGCCAGGTTAGATTCGATGGCTTCTTTGCCGCCTCGTAAAAGAGTAGCATTACCAGACTTAAGACAGAGCGCAGATGCATCTACTGTGACATTGGGGCGTGATTCAAAAATGATACCAATGACACCAATAGGCACGCGCATGCGTTGCAGGTGAACGCCCTGGTCTTGAACCCAGTCTTTGGTAATTTGGCCAATAGGGTCATCTAGCTCGATTACTTTACGAATACCCTCAACCATTGCGTTCATTCGCTTATCGTTGAGTTTTAAGCGATCTAACAATGCATTGCTTAAACCACTCTGCTGGCCTCGATCCAAATCTAACTGATTTGCTTGGGTAATGGCATCTTTCTGCTGTTCAATTTTTTCTGCAATGCATTTTAGAAGATCATTCTTCTTAGCAGTATGAGCAGTAGCTAGTGTCTTGGCAGCAGATTTGGTGCGTTTGGCTAAAGCTTCAAGTTCTAATTCTAAGGACATTTCTGCTGTGCTCATTTTAATCCTTTAAAAATAAAGTCCCAATTTTCTCATGATGAATCAAAAGTTTTGGTAAAATTTTATCAACCCTGCCATCAGCAATGTGCATGGGAATTTGGTGATCCATCATGAGTTGAGCCGTTTGTAGTTTAGATAACATGCCTCCTACGGATCGCTCACTGGCTGTATCTCGCGCATAACTCTCAATTTTATCGTCAATGCAAGACACATGACTAATCAAATCGCCATTTTCAGGACTTGTGCGTAATCCATCAATGCTGGTTAAAATAATCAGACGTCCCGCCTTAGCTAATAAAGTCACTTGAGCGCTTAATGTATCATTATCCCCAAAGCGATTGAGCATAGCGATTTCTTCAAAAGAAAGAGCGTCATTTTCATTAAATACGGGAACACAGTTTCCTAAATGAAGAAGATGTTGCAAGGTAGCCTGAGCGTTATCATAAAGCTTGCGGCTATCAAAGTCCCAGGATGTGACCAGTATTTGCGCCGCACATAGTCCATGAGTTTCAAATGCTTTTTGATAGGCGCTCATAAGAATAGGTTGGCCTATACTGGCGCAGGCCTGCATATCCGCTAATTCACTGGGACGTTTGTCTTTTTTAAGCGTAGACATGCCAGCACTGATGGCCCCAGATGAAACCATGATGACTTCAAATGCAGCATTCTTTAAATCTGCTATCTGGGCAGCCAGGGACTCGATAAGCGGTATATTGATGCCGCCATCCTTACCGGCCAGTAGTCCGCTGCCTACTTTGACCACTATCCTTTTTTCAGAAAATACCATTAGTAAAGTTCTCAAGCATTATGCCCTGAGAAAAAAATTAAATAATGCGACTTACACCCGACTCCGTCGAGTTAGAAATAAGATAGGATCAGGTAGTTTAAACTTAAGTCTGCTTCATCGAGCGAAGTATTTTAATCACTCTCCAGCCTATACCGCCAGGTGCTAAGAGTTTCCAAGCCACACCGACTGCTTGATTGAGGCGAGATGGTTTAGCTTTTGATTCCGGGCTGTCTTGATTTTTAAGAGTGTTTGCGCTGCTCTTGGATTTGCGTTTTTTGACGAAAAGCAAACTGAATCCAATGGGTAAAAAAGGAAGTATCCACCTCAGTCGAACTGTCATGGATGAAAGCATGCTCCATCCAGTTGTGATCTTTTGCGATAGCTGTTCAAGTGTACGAAATTCATCTGCAACCTGGTAACGTTGCGAAACACATTGTTCTACCAGTTGACGTTTCTTTACTTGAAGGTCATTTAGCTCTTTAAACACTCTACATCTTTCTTGAGCTGCTCAATAGTCTGTGAGAATGGTACATAATTTTTTCCGACCTTGGTCAATAAAGCATAAATACATGCGCCTGAGAGTGAAAAATAAAGGAGAACGAATATACCCATAGTGATCAAACGAGCTGTCCCGTCTTTCATTACAAATATAACTCCCAAGGTTAAAACAATGAGCCCGAGGCTGGCCAGAAATAAGCCCACAATAGCAAGCACCATTAAGATAATGAGGCGTATTCTTTCCTCACGATATTCGAGAGAGAATAGCTCTAGGCGTGTTTGGAAAGATTCAATGAAGATTTGCGTGAAACGCTTCGCTGAGCCAAACAACCCTTTTTCTTGCAAGCTTTTGAGATCCATAAAGATCTATTTACTTGCGATTTAATAGCACACCAAGAAGAACACCGATACCAAAGGCTACACCGATGGACTCATAGGGGTGCTGACGGATTACTTTATCTGTTTCTTTAGCTCCAGCGATGGTCTGCTCACGAACCACTGTTTCCACTTCTTGAATTTTAACTTTGGCATCTCCCACGCTTTTGGATAGCTGTTCGCGGGCTTTACCAGCTTTTTCACCAATATCATCAGCCGTAGCTTTGATCAGAGCCTCCGCATCAGCGATGACTTCTTTTACATCAGAAACGAGTTTTGTTTGTGTTTCGCTCATAATAGAATCATGGTTATCAGACATCTTATCCACTGGCAAGAAGCATCTCTGTTAAGATTAGCGTTCAAAAACTCTAACTTTTACACATTTTAAACGAAGTATGAGCATGGAAATTATGATTTAGCCGCCTGTGTATATTTTTAGGTTGTATCGGCGCAGCAAGGTTGCTAACCATTTTGGTGGAAATGGAAGTCTCGGAATCAACGAAAGATAATACAAAAGTTCTTACCATCAAGGGGGATATTGACCTGAATCATTCTCCTCAGCTTCGTGAACTTCTTCGAGGACTGATCGCTGATAAATGCCCTTCACTTCTTATAGACTTTACAAATGTTCAATATATTGACTCTTCAGGCTTAGCAACTTTCGTAGAGTATTACCAAGGTTCACGTAAATACTCTGGTAAAGTTGTTATGGCAGGAATGACACAGCGCGTTCGCAGTGTTTTTGATCTTGTGCGCCTGGGTGAAATTTTTAGCATCCATGATTCGGTGGATGAAGCGTTAACGCAGCTTAAAGTGTAATTGTATATTATTTATTTAAAGCATCACCTGCGCATCGCCCCTCTTCACCGTTTCATACCATAGTTTGTAGAACTTGGTTAACACTTGTGATAAAAGCATATTTCCAACTAAATTTTCGTATTCTCTATTGGCTTTTTGTAGCTCCACTTAGAGGCTATATGTTCAGTATCAGCGCAACCATTGAGCAGATGGTTAAGATTGGTGTTGAAGCGCTCACCATGTCGAGTCTGACAGGTTTTAGCGTAGGTCTTACTTTGGCGATGCAGTCTGCCAAAGAAATGGCCAAGCTGGGAGCATCTGAGTATGTTCCGGATTTAGTTTGTCTTACTCTACTCCGTGAATTAGGGCCTATGTTAATCGCTGTTATTGTTATTGGTCGTTCTGGTTCAGCAGTCACGGCTGAGCTGGGCACGATGAAAGTTTCTGAAGAAATCGAAGCATTAAGTGTTATGGGTATCAACCCTATTCGTTTTCTGATCATACCGCGCTTTATCGCTATGTTACTGATGTTGCCAGTTCTTACCATTTTGGGTGACTGTGTGGCTATGTTTGGAGCATGGCTGATCTGCGCCCTCACATTGGATATGTCTGTCGCAACTTATATACTGCGCTCCATAGAAAAGGCAGGCAACTGGGATCTTTATGTTGGATTGATTAAATCTTTTGTATTCGCATGGCTGGTGATCACCATTGCATGTAATGCAGGACTTGAGGTCAGAGGAGGCGCAGCAGGTGTTGGTAAAGCTACAACAAATTCAGTCGTATACTCTCTTCTTGCCATGCTTATAGCCAACGCCATTCTAACCGCCATCTTCTTTATTGTTTTTTAAAATGAGTGCTCAAGCTTCCACACCTAATGCTGTTAAAGGCGATCCCATTGTAGAGGTGACTGACCTTGTTCGTGTGTTTGGCGACCGTACTGTGCTTAATGGTGTTAGCTTTAAGATCTACAAAGGTGAAACCCTTGTTATTATGGGTGGTTCGGGTTGCGGCAAGAGCACACTGCTTCGCCATGTTATTGGTTCACTGAAGCCAACTTCTGGTTCTATCAAGTTATTTGGTCAAGAGATTACTAATATGAATGAGTTTGAACTTAATAAAATCCGTAAACGCTTTGGCATGAATTTTCAGTTCGGTGCCTTAATGCAGTCCTTGACCGTGGGTGAAAATGTTGCCTTGCCACTTCTCGAGCACAGTGATGTTGATGCATCCATTATCGATCTTGTCGTAAAAATGAAACTGGAACTTGTTGG
The DNA here is from genome assembly GCA_039193385.1 of Verrucomicrobiota bacterium. Lineage (GTDB taxonomy): Bacteria > Verrucomicrobiota > Verrucomicrobiia > Methylacidiphilales > JBCCWR01 > JBCCWR01. The sequence goes on from JBCCWR010000074.1 coordinate 7,429, forward strand.
ATTAACCGGGTTTGAAAATCTTATGCCATCGGAAATCTCTGGCGGTATGAAAAAGCGCGTTGGACTGGCTCGTGCAGTCGCTCTTGATCCTGAACTACTTTTCAGTGATGAGCCAACTTCGGGTCTTGATCCGGTGATGACTGCGGTCATTGACGAGCTGACTTTAAACCTCACGCAGAATATGGGTATGACAGCAATGATTGTCTCGCACGATATGGCCAGTTGTTTTCGCATTGCGAGTCACATGCTTATGCTGGGAACCGGAGAGCTACAAGGGAAAGTGGTCGCTTACGGAACACCTGATGAGATTCGTGCAGATTCTAATCCTTATTTACAACAGTTTATCAAAGGTGAAGCAGATGGCCCCATACCTTTAAAGCTTTCTAAGAACGAATATATTAAACGTCTCATGGGAGAATAATAAGAGAAAATGACTATGAAAAAGAATAACTTCTCAAACCTCATCATCGCTGGAACAGTTGTAGTCTGCAGCCTGGTCTTGCTCGGAGCTATGACATATGCATTGACGAAGATCCGCTTTAATGAGCCGAGTCAGACATTGCGAGCTGATTTTAAAAGTGTCACAGGGATTAAGGTTCATACCGCAGTGCGTTATGGTGGAGCTCCTGTGGGATTTGTGCATCAAATGCGACCTTTATCGCTGAAAGAACGCAAAGAGCTTAGAACAGATGATATAGAAGAAAACGATTACAACACCATTCGCGTGGTTATGTATTTGGATGATTCTTGTCCTGATTTGACTGAAGGAACAATTGTCACTATGGAGGCTGATACAGTCCTCGCCGAAAAATTTCTGAATCTACATCCTGGCAGTCCTGATGCTCCCATATTAAATGCTGATAAAATATTGCTGGGTAAACCTGCTGCCAGTTTGGATGATCTGACTACAGAGGGCATGTCCGCCATAAGCCGCGTAAATGCGTTGCTCAAGGATTTGCAGGAAAAACATCCCGACCTGCCTGAATATATTGCTCAGCTTGTCGTTCAAGCTAAAGAAGCGGTAGGTAATGCTAAAGTGATGACAAACAAAATTAATACCATGCTGGATGATAATGAAGATAATCTATATCAGAGTTCAGATAAACTGGCTGTTCTCATGAAAGAAATGAGCATTGTATCCAAAGACTTAAAAGTGATCTCTAACAATGCCAAAGCGCTTACGCGCACTTTGGCTGAAAAGCCCTGGCGCGTTATGTGGGGAGGCGAAACGTATACTCCTGCTCCGGAAGGGGAATTATTAGAATCTGAAGAAGCTATACCCTTATCTAAATATAATCCAGCTATGCGTGCAGCAAAGGAAGCATCTGCAGAGTACGATAAGCAAAATAAGTAAATTTCAATATACTCGTTGTATTGAGAGGCTTAAAATTGTCAGCTATGGTGTTGCTAAATTTATGAAGTTTAAATTTATTTCAACTTTATCATCATAATCTAGCATTCTTAGAGTTTAAATTTATAGATCGTAGATGAACAAAGTTCTGCTCTAATCTGCACATCAGCTTATATAATTGAATTTAGAATATTCATATGAGGCATTATCGATTTCGCAGAAAAGTTTTTACCATAGTTCTGATTGCTTATTTTCTAGGAGGCATATTATTTTTGGCCACACCCAAAAAAGAAATATTCCCCATATTTTCATGGTTCCTTTTTGCACTGACGCCCAATCCAGATGCTGAATTTAATATTCGTATTATAGAATATGAAGGTAAAGCGATCACTCCGGCCAGGCTTTATAATGAAGCGGGTGATCAGGTTAAAAGCGCAAATTCGATAAAAGTGCCAGTTCTTGCCGATGCTATGGGAAAAGCTATAGAAAAGCATGATCTGCAAGCTTTTGAGCGTGCTCGAAAGGTTTTTGAAAATACGTTTTTGATTCATCCATCTACGTATGAGCTTGTAGAAATAACGTACGATCCCATGAAGCGGTGGCATACTGGAGAACTCGAGATTACTCCCATTGAAAAACTCACCACGTCTATAGATAGTCCATAAAAACAGTCATGACTCTCAATACGTTGCGCAAAAAACTAAGTCAGTTGCCGTTGAATCAAAAGGTCAATTTGCCAGCTTCATGCCAGAAATTATCTGAAAACTTTCTTCATGCGCAGACATTGATTCGCTGTTTCTATTGCGCGCTCTTTTTTTTATCTGTGCCTCAAATGCGAGAGTGGGGACGTTATTTGAACCATCAGGACTATGATTTTCTTTGGCCTGTTTATTGGTTAAACTGGTTTCCGCAAGATATAGGTATTCAGCTTATTCTTTATTTATCACTTTTTGGAACATTAATAGGAGCCTTAACTCCATCCTTAAAAAGTGCCAGAGTGTTGGCCTTTCTAGGTGTTTTTCTCTTTCAGGCCTTACATAACTCATTTGGAAAAATAAGTCATTCCTTTCATCTTTGGCATATTATAGCGGCTTTTCTCATTTTTCTTCCCGCTGGCTGGCACTGTATTACAAATCAAACCCGTAAAACTAAATTGCTCACTCTACAAACAATTTGGTTTGCCACAGCTTTTCTTCTCATGACTTATTCGATGTCAGGTTTGGGAAAAATCGCCTGCGGTATAGGTCAACTAGTTATGGGTGATATTTCACTTTTTCATCCTATGTCAATGTCCATCCATGTTGCTACTAGACTTATGGAAACAAACACACAAAGCGAATTTGGTTCATGGATTGTTGAGATAGGTGTTTTCAGTTGGCCTCTGGTGCTGAGTGCTACCTATCTGCAATTTACCAGTTTAATCTGTGCTTTTCGACCTCAGTTAATGAAATTGTGGGGTTTAGGCCTTATCATCTTTCATTTGTCTGTATGGTTTACATTTAAAATACCTTTTTTCCCGACATGTCTCATTGTAGCGCTATTACTCTTTGCCTCGCCTCTGGCCAATGGTCATTATACTTGGAAACAGATTTTGCTATCACTACCTGGCTTAGGACTATGCAAATTTATCTTTAGAGCCAAGAATGAGAAAAATAAAATTTAGAGATGAAAGTTCTTGTCTTAACATCAAGCACGGGTGGTGGTCACGATATGCGGGCACGTTCTTTCAAGGCCTGGGCGGAAAAACTTACATCTTGGGAAGTTCATATTCACCAGACATTAGAAAATACTCATCCAATTTATAACTTTGGTGTTCACACCTATAATTGGATTCAAAAGTATTATCCCAATCTGCATCATATCTACTTTAACTATCTCGAACTTATAGGCATGCATCGCAAAGCGTCCAAGATTCTGGGCGTTGAGGCTTTCCTTAAATTATTAGATGAATATAGGCCAGATCTAATTGTAAGCACACACGCACATCTCAATCATGGTTTTTTTGAGCTAGCACGTAACTATAGACATAAGGATATTCGCTTCGTCACTATATGCACCGAGTTTTTTTATGGTTATGGGTTTAGTCATCATTGGGTAAACCCGGATGTCGATCTTTTCATTGGAGGCGTAGAGGAGACTTGTGAAGCTGCCCGTCAATTAGGAATGCCGGAAGAAAAGATTTTCTGTGGTGGCTTTATGATCCGAACAGATTTTTATAAACGAAGTCGCACTATTAATAAACGTAAGAGCTTTATTACGGAAACATTAAATTTAGATCCTGAAAAATTTATTCTTCTTTTATCTACAGGTGCCGTAGGAGCGAATAATCATCTTAAACTATTGAGCCAGCTGAAAAGACGTCATAAACCGATCCAGGTGGTAGCATTGTGCGGAAAAAATAGAAGCACCTATAACCGATTACAACGGTGGGCTAAAAAAAATACCATGGTTCGTGTTAAACCTCTCGGTTATATAGATGAAATGCCATTGCTATTGCAGTCGATGTCAGCAGTGGTAACGCGTCCTGGAGCAGGTACATTGAGCGAATGCATTCTTACGCAATGTCCTTTGATTTTGAATGGTATAGGTGGCATTATCGGACGCTTCCGCAAAACGTATCCA
>JBCCWR010000075.1:0-11377 GCA_039193385.1 Verrucomicrobiota bacterium
AACAATGCTAACCGTTGCAGGAGGTCATTGTGGTATTCACTATCATAAAGTTCGTGATGACTTATTAGAGTATAGAGATTTTCTCATTTCTTTAAGATCTTATGCGAAAATCTCTATACTCTAATAAGTCATCACGAACTTTATGATAGTGAATACCTGATAAAACAACACATGGGACAAGAACAACCAAAGCACCTACTAATAGTAAAGCCTTACGCTTATAAAATTTTTGTATAAATTGCAGAATGACATATGCCCCCCATAAACTGAAAAGAGGAAGAATAGGAAAAATATAACGATGCGTGTGCCCAGTCAGGCAACTGACTATCACAAAAAATCCCAGTAAAACCACTAGCAACTCACTCTGATTGGCCTTAGCTCTATATTCTTTACTTAAAAAATGCCGAATAATTCCCCAGTATGCTAGAAGAGCAAAAGCACACCACTTGATAGAAATCCATATCACATAAGTCGCTAGGCCAAAATTCACTTTACGGCTTATCAACATCTTAGACTCATGCTGAATATAAGTTTTGTAATACAGATCTCCAAATCTCACAGACTGCACTACAGGCCATATGGCATAAATGATTAAGCCCAATATTAAAGCCACAGGCAACTGCCAACAAATGAGTCTTTTACGCTCTTCTTTATAAAACAACCTGCTTACTAAAATGAGTAACCAGAAGAGAAATGTTATCGGGGTCTTTTGCCAAGCACCTATGCCAGCTACCAAGCCAACAATAAGCCACCAGTGCGCATGACGCCTTGTAAAATCTGCAACATAGTAAAGCAAAACCGACCAAAATGCCATTCCAGCATCTAAGACGCCAATGCGTGCATATTCGAGAAATGGCCCATACAATAGCAAGAAGACTGCAGCTATAATGCCGACATAACGCTTATCCTTTTCCGGAAAAAGCCGGCGTGCTAACAACATCGTCAGCATCAATGTCAGTATGGCATAAATTACGGACCAAAAACGTACGGCAAATTCCTCATCAGGTATGACCTTTAATGCCAAAGCCGTTAGCCAATATTGTAATGGAGGCTTATTAAATACAGGTTCGAAATTCAGATGTACAACCCACCAATCGCCTGTTGCTAAAAATTCACGCGAACGCTCTGCTGCTAATAGCTCATCATTATATGCGATAATGCCATTACCAAGACCATTAAAAAGAACCATGCCTGCCAAAAACAAAAACAGGACTTCTAATTTACTAAATACCCCAAAAGTGCGCATCATCACTTCATCAGAAGATTCTCAGCTTGATCTCTTAGCTGCTCAATCTTGTCCATAGCACGTAACGCCACACTTGCAGGATTTCCCTCACCATGAATACGAATAAGCATGTCCTTATCGGCAAAGAAATCGATAACAGGCCTAGTTTTAGAGTGATATGTTTGTAAGCGGGCGCGAATAGCATCCGGTTGGTCATCCGAACGCTGGTAAAGCTCTCCACAGCATGTATCACAACGTCCTACCAATTTCGGAGGGGCAAATTCTTTATGATAAGACTTCTGACATTTCTTACACGTAAGTCGACCCGATAATCGGCGCACGATTTCCTCATCACTTACATCAATCTGTAATGCCGCGCGTAACTCACGGCCTCGCTCACGCATCATTAGCATAAGTGATTGCGCCTGAGGCAGTGTACGTGGGTAGCCATCTAAAATGACTCCATTCGCTGTTTCCTTATGGGCTAAACGTTCACGAACCATTTCCTCAACCAAAGCATCTGGTACTAATTGGCCACGGTCAATATACCCGCGAGCTGTTCTCCCTAGTTGCGTATCCTTATCAAAATGTTCACGAAACAAGGCTCCAGTTGAAATATGAACCAAGCCCGTCTTTTTCTGTAAAATCTCTGCTTGTGTACCTTTGCCTGAACCAGGCCCACCCAACAGAACCAGATCCATAGCATCATCCGAACGCCAAGTATGTCCTTCAGTAAAACCAAGTGGTGTTGCCCTCTTACTCAAGATTAAATCCATCTCTTCTTGGCTCACTTGCACAGATTCGTTGGATAAAAAACGACTCAGAAGACTCTCGAGATTCTTATGCACTTCACTCACCGACATAGAGGCGTCCAATGTAAGCAGTTTTTGCTCTGTAATATAAAAATTGACTAATGGAATAACTAAACGGTAATACGTCTTAAGCCGCATAGAAATAACTTCAGGGCTGTCATGTTCACGTATGGTCAAAGCATCACCACACAAATTACACTTCGCCCTTTCTCGAGGTGGATTGTAATTTGCATGGTACACACGTGAGCAACCTCCACAGATAAGGCGCTCCGTCACACGGTCTTTAACTGCATCATCAGGAGCATTTAGATAAATGATTGCATGCAACTTACGGCCATATGAATCCAGCATCTTAGCCAAAGCATCTGCCTGATACTCATTACCAGGAAAACCATCAAAAACTACCCCGCGTTCTGCCGGCACTTGTGAAAGCCATTCATCCATCATGGACTGCACCACTTCATCTGGAACCAGTTCACCCTGGTCCATGTAAGACTTAGCCAGTTTACCTAACTCAGTCGAACGACGCAGGTGACTCCTAAACCAATCTCCTGGCGACGCGTGTTCTAATCCATGTTCATCTGCCAACAAATCTGCCTGGGTGCTTTTTCCAGAACCTGGCGGGCCAATGAGTGCGATGTTAATTGCAGTGTATTTCAAACTAAATCCTTCCGTGTGGAGCTGATACACAAAACCTCAACAAAATCATATATAGACGAAACCTAAATTTTGGGTACCTCATTCTTGCGTAAATCTCTAAGCGATATATTTTCCATATATGGTATTTATCAAACAACAGCAGGATGATAGTGACCCAGCGCCTGCCTTAACCCGCGGACTAGACATACTACAGATTCTTGAAGAACAAGGGGCCTGTTCGCTGGAATTTCTTACCCAAGAAACAGGCTGGCCCAAATCATCTATAGCTCGACTCATGACGAGCATGGAAAACTATGGTGCCGTCATTCGCGATCCATCAAGCAAAGCGTATCAATCACTATACCGCCTAGTGCCTACTACCGCTGAAGAAACCGTCTTGAGGGAATTATTTCGTGAACGTTTGCAGGAGCTTGCTGAAATGAGTCAACTAAGTACTGAATTCTACCTCTTTGAAAATAGTAAACTTCTACTTAAAGAAATTTTTGAACCAACCAATCCAGTTATTCGCATTAATTATCAGCCTGGGGCTGTATACGAACTTCAGGATGTTGAGGCAGTTGCCCTTATAGTTCTAACCTTTGGACTGCAAGAGAATAACTGGCCAGCCGGTCCTTTAAACTGCTGGGAAGAAGGACGACAGAAGAAAATCACAGGTCGTCGCCTTATGGAAAATGTCAGACTCGCACGACAAGAAGAAATAGCTATTGATTCAGAATTTAATAATGTCGGCATCCGTCGTTTCGCTGCACCTGTCTTTTCCAGCAAACACAATCTAGCTTGCGTCATCTCTCTGGCACAAACATGGACACCTTACGCTTATAAAGATATGCAAAATATTTCCCAATGCCTGAAAAACTGTTCTTTAGAACTTTCTGAAATTCTAGCAAAACGCGGACTGTAGATTTACGTCCACTCTCAACCTTCTAAACTTTCAATATTGAGAGATTAACCACAGAATTCCATTTCTTAGATTATTTTTTTGAATATCACCCAAAGACGATGCGTCCATAATTTTGCTTTTCGTAAACTACTTTTGCGAGATGCAACCTAACAAAAGGAAAAATAATGAGACGCCCAAAGCTTTTAATATTAGATGACAACGAAATTCTAGCACAAGTGCTGTGCCGCCTGGCTAAACTATGTGAATGGGATGCCACATTCATTACAAAACCTCAAGAGGCTATTGAATTATTGCTCAATGAAGAATTTGACTGCTTTCTAACAGATCAGCAGATGCCCGAAAAAAACGGGATAGATGTTATCCGTGCGCTAAGAAAATTAGGCAATAACACACCTGCTCTCTTAATGTCAGGGTGTGACATCACTTTAACATCTCAACAAACCTTAGAACTTCAAATCATAGCTTTCCTCAAGAAACCATTTACTAAAAAATCCCTTAAATCTTATCTTATGCAAAGTAAGACCAAAGGACTCGCATTAGCTGCATAATCATGTAAAATTCATTGTGCAGATTGTCATAGGCAAAATATAAATCGTATATCGGAAATTCATTAGTTTGACCCGCACTAAGCTAGAACCTGTTTCATGGGATAGATTTTTACATTAGCACCAGATGAATAGCATTGGTGAGCAGGTGTTCCTTGAGCATCGTCGAATCCTGCTTGATGCATAGGTAGAGTTGAATAATCATCCAGCTTTGTCATCTTGTAAAGATAGGGCTTATGAGAAACTTGCCCGCGAAGAAGTCTTTTTGCGTTTTCAATCCACGCATATAGATAATAGCGTTCTAGCAGAAAAAATTCGAGCGTTTCTGGCTCAGCTTCTTTTTCTTCATCAATACCTGCGTAGACGTAAGACGCCTTATGTTGCTGACCCTTTCGTCGGCAATTGTAATGGATAACACTTGCTTCCATCTCTCTAAAAAGCTGCGATGACATACTGGCGTATTGGTATGGTAAGTGGAATAAAGTTTGTGCAGCCTTTACCGCTATAGGTTGATCGCAATCCAAAGAATAAAACCACACGCCGGGAATGCCATTATCATCATACACGTACGTTCTGACATTTAATTCATGAAACCAGGAAAGCCAAGGTACAGGTGGACAAAAAACAGGACGAACATTTTTCATGAAAAAGGGAACCACACCTAACCAAGCCGAACCACCATAAGTATCAACATAGAGCCCAGGCGGTAGAGTGCGTTGAATTTGTTCCGGAGAGATTTTCCAATGAAGAAACAAAAGAGAATCCCAGCGCTGCTTCATCACAACAGGAGTGCCACGTTCTGGAAAGCGCGCTGCTAATCTTTTATCGAGAGACGGCTGAATCACATACTAAATATACAGCTAAAAGAAAACTGTCACACAGTGCTTTGAAACTTACGCCCATCTCTTTTGAGAATAAGTTCTGATGAGATACGAGCCGACTCAAGAATGGTGGGCAGACCAGACCCAGGATGCGTCCCCCCTCCTACAAGATAACAGTTATCAAATTCTTCAAACCTATTATGCGGACGGAAGAGCAGCATTTGACCTATGTTGTGAGCAAGGTTAAAAGTTGCTCCAAGATGAACATGATATTTACTTTCCCAATCACTGGGTGTGATCACTTTTTCATCAAGAATATGCTGACGTAAACCTGGCATATTACCACGCTCCTCAGCAATGCTCAGGATCTTATCACGGTATTCCGGTGCTTCTTTTTCCCAATCAATTTCTGATGCATTGTTTGGTAGAGGAGCCAGAATATAAACCGCAGATTTTCCATCTGGCGCTAATGTCGGATCTGTGACACAAGCATTTTGAATATAAATGGAAGGATCATCGGACAGAATTTGTGTTGTAGCAATCTCCGTAATGTTCTTTTTATAATCACGCGCAAAAAGAATATTGTGGTGCGGTGTTTCGTAGCGTTTATCAACATTGAGATAAAGCATAAAGGTCGAGCAGGAATACTTTTTCTTCTTCAATTGATCAGGGCTCCAGCGAGAAAGATATTGAGGATCGACTAACTTATGCATGGCGTGAGCAAAATCCGCATTCATAACGACATAATCCGTATCGATTTTATCCCCGCTCTCCAGTTCAACGCCAACAGCTTTCTTATTTTTAATGAGAATGCGCTTCACTCCATTATTCAGATGAATGTTCGCTCCCATTTTTTCGGCACAACGCGCCATACTGTTGGAAATCTGGTTTAGACCACCTATAGGATGCCAAACTCCTCCGCTATGCTCAAGATGCGGAATGAGACTGAAGATTCCTGGACACTCCCATGGAGACATGCCGAGATATTTTGCCTGGAAAGTAAAACAAATTTTTAATTCATCTTCTTTGAAATATCGGCCCAAATGATTAAACAAACTGGTATGAGCATCGAGAAAAGGAAGTGCTTTGAAAATATTAGGTGTTAGTAGATCAAAGAAAGATTCATAAGGGGCTTTCAAGCATGGTGCGAGATGTTCGAACTTCTTTTTCTCATGCTTCAAGAAATTTTTGTAACCTGCCTTGTTACCTGGAAAGAGTTGATCAATCTGATTAGCTGTTGATTCCGTATCAAGGCGCGAAGGGAAAAAATCACGCCCATCTCCAAGACGAAGTCGATACATGGGGTCTATTTCACGAAGATCAAGATGATCTTCTATTTTTAGCGAAGACAAATTGAACACTTCTTCTAAGGCTTCTTTCATCATGAGAAAAGTAGGGCCTATATCAAAAGTAAAGTCTCCCTGTTTGAGAGCACCATTGCGACCTCCAATGTAAGGCTGTTTCTCAAAAACTTCTACTTGGTAACCATGTGATGCCAGTAGCATTGCTGCAGCAGTTCCTCCCGGACCTGTTCCTATAACAGCAATTTTTTTGTTCGAATTAATGGGCGCAATCATTGTTCTTATTCCTTCAAATATCCATGTATCTTAGTTCGTGCTTAGGTTTTATAGTCTTCAAGGATCATGTCACGCACCATTTGCCCTGAAAGTACCACCATGGGCATTCCGCTTCCTGGATTAACACTGCCTCCTACAAAATATAAGTTCTCGAATTGACGGCACTTTTTGGGCGCACGACAACCTAAATTACGCGTTCTATGAGCCTCAATACCGTAAATAGAGCCCTTATTTGAAAAATACATTTGTTCAATATCAACGGGCGTGAGCATGTCTTCGACAACAATATGCTTACGCAAGTTTTCCAGCCCCATACGCTCGAGTTTATCGTATAGCTTCTCTTTTAACGCAAGGTAATCTTCTGGGGCCACTTCTTTATCTGTAAGATGAGGAATGTGAGGCAGAATCTTAATAATCTCATGTCCTTGCGGCGCGATCGTGTCATCCGTACGTGTGGGCGCCACTAGATAAATGGTTGGATCATCCGGAAGCTCTTTCTTGCGGTAAACCGTATTAAAATGTTTCTTTTCATCGCGAGCAAAGAAAAAGTTATGGTGTGCTAACTGAGGATAAGTTCTATTCACCCCTAAATGAACCACAAGGCCTGAACAAGAGGGTGTAAAAGTCTTTTCATATTTATTCAGCAAAGAAGGTTGTTCATTGAACAATTTTTTATAAGCAGGAATAACTTCCATATTAGATACAATGATGTCCGCACTGTGTTGTGATCCATCACCTAGTGTTATAGAAGAAATCTTCTGACCTTGGCTCTGAACCGCAGTAACTTCAGCATCTAAATGGATATCTATCTGGAGCTCTCTCATGAGTTTCTCTAAACCCTTTGAAAGATTGAACATGCCACCAGTTACGTACCAAAGGCCGTAGCCGTATTGAGAGTAAGCCAAAAGATTATACATCCCGGGAGCGTCATATGCTGATGATCCAACATATTTGATAAAAAAATTCATGATACGACGCAGGTAAGGGTCTTTAATATGACGGTGAACCCCTTGAGCCATAGAAGAAAGACAGTCTGACTTTGCCGGAATATTAAATAAATTATCACCCCGCATAATATCCCAAACTGTATCCGAGCGCTTGGCAAAATAATGCTCTTCCACATAGTTCCAAAGATTGCGTGAGTAATCTATATAAGAATAAAAACCTTTAGCAGCTTTAGGCCCCAGTTTAGCCAGCTCACGCTCTGTGTCTTTAAAATCAGCACATAAATCAACTTGAACTCCGTCTTCAAAGAAATTACGCCAATGCGTACTGAGCTCTTCTAACGGAACATAATCTTTCATGCATTTACCTGCGCGCTTAAAGAGTGCTTCAAAGATATGGGGCAAGATAAGAATGGAGGGGCCTAGATCAAAAGAAAAACCATCGATTTCTCTGATATTGAGTTTGCCTCCAAGATGCTTATTTTTCTCAAATAGTGATACGCGAAAGCCTTCAGATGCTAATGAAATAGCTGCAGACAAACCACCTAACCCTCCACCGATAACAATAACACTTTTCTCTTTAGCTTTCATATTCTGTACAAGAACTTAACAAAGTTAAAGCACCGCTGTGCATTTGCAAATAGAGAGGTGTGACATTTTTAAGAATGAAGCATACGAAGAATCATTTTAACCATTTTATATAGTTTGGATGAATAGGGAAACCAATTGCGTTCCTTCACGGACATACCTTTTTTAACCATAACCGACTTAACGCGTGAAAAAGTACGCAACCCTTCGGGTCCATGATAGCGCCCAAATCCACTGTTTTTAAGCCCACCAAAAGGCATATAAGGATTTCCTATGTTCTTACAAGCATCGTTAATAGCGCAATTGCCCGTTTCTAAATTAGACGCAACACGACGTGCGCGTTTAAGATCTCGGGTCCAGACACTGGCATTCAAGCCATAGGGCGAATCATTAACTAGACGTATCACTTCGTCTTCCGTATCAAAGGAAATAACAGGAAGTAGAGGACCAAACGTTTCCTCCTGCATCACAAGCATATCATGGGTAACATCTGTCAAAATGATTGGCCAAACCATTTGATCTACTTGCTTCCACTCTCTATGCGCTTGGGCGCCTTTCTTAAGGGCGTCATCATAGTGACTGCGAACAATGTCGATTTGTCTCAGACTGGTCATGCCGCCAATATCATGCTCAGCAGATGTGCCTACTCTTAATCTCTCCGTTCGCTCAATCAACTGTGCCACAAATGCTGCAAAAATATTTTTTTGAACATAAAGACGTTCGACTGAAACACAGAGCTGACCAGCATTGGCAAACGCACCATAAACCGCTCCCTCAACTGCTCGATTCATATGAACATCATCAAAAACAATCATAGGATCCTTCCCACCCAGTTCCAAACTCAGGGGAATAAGATTCTTCGAAGCAGTTTCCATAATTTTTTTTCCTGTTGAGGTGCTACCTGTGAAAAAAATGTAATCCGGCTTTGCTTCAATGAGCGACTTTCCAACATCAGGACCGCCTTCAATGATTTGAAATAAATGCTCAGGAAAACCTGCCTCAGATAAAATCTCTTTGAATACCCCCACTGAACACTGGGCCAGCTCCGATGCCTTTAGAATAACGGCATTTCCTGCAGTAAATGCTGTAAGCGCAGGGATAGCCGTAAGTTGAAAGGGATAGTTCCAAGGTGAAAAAAGTGCTATTACACCATGCGGTTGATACTGCACAAAGGAGGCTCCGCCACCGAAAATTAGAGGCGTTCTGCGTTTTTCCTTTCGTAAAATTTTTACGGTATTTTTGATGTAATAAGTGACTGCTTCTAAAACAGGCAAAATCTCATTATTCATTGCTTCGCAGGGCACTTTACCAGTTTCTTTACAGATCACATTGACAACATGATCACTTCGATCGAGTAAGATCTTTCTAAACTTCTTCAATCTGCAAACGCGAACTGACAGTGGCGTTTCTCTCCACATCACCAGAGCTTTACGAGAAGTTGTTAAAAGCTCATTCATTGAGCCAGAACTCATGTTGAACGACCTTTCCATGCCGTTCTAACCCCCAGACGCTTGGCTAAAAAAGCCTGCCATTGAATACACAGAAAAAGAAAGATGCAAAACGGATGTAATATAGCGGATAAGACAGATTGTTTGAAACGAATGATCCCCAAACCTCGGGGCAAAAAAGATAAAAAAAGCGTCGCTGCGCAAATGATAATCTGCAGCGGCGTCTGACAGAAAAAAACAAGCCATAAGGGCAAGATATTTCCAGAAAATAAAGTGAATGATACTGGTAATATCAAAGGCATTTGCGCAATGGCCTCATCTGCATTCTTGGCAAAGCCATTCCAGGTTTCCACAAAACTGTGATACATGCGGCATGTGGCAATGGGCGTAGCATCAAAAAGGTCCGTGAGATAATCATGCGTCCTGAATAAACGAGAAAGCTTAATCCCGTCGTGACGTGAAGCACGAATAGCACTGTGGCCCTCACAATCAAAGTAAGCCGTACGCTCTGCAAGAAATAGCTGGCCGATGCCTGCAGCAAATGATGGCTTAGTAGATTTTCTCATTTGAGCCATAGGCAGAAAACCCAATAAGGCATAATGAATCAGCGGTACAATGAATTTTTCCCCAAGAGAATAAGTCTGCTGTCTTGGTATACCACTCATCAACTTTGCTTGTGCTGTCTGAATTGTTGCTAGCATTCGCGGTATTGCATCTTTAGAAAGTCTGACGTCTGCATCAATAAATAACAGATAATCATTTTTAGATGCTTGAGCGAGTTGCCAACAAGCATGTTGCTTGCCGTTCCAGCCCGAAGGTAAAGCCTTACCATTCATTTTTCTAACGCGAGCGTCTTGTTTGATAATTGCTTCAACAACAGGTGCCGTATTATCAGTGGAATCGTCATCGAGTACGATGCATTCAAGATTATCTAATGGACAACTAAGAATTGCCTCCAAGCAAACCTTGATATTTTTCTCCTCATTTCTAGCGGGAATAAGAACGGATACAGATGAAAGGTTATGAGAATTTTGTGAAGATTGAGGTGGGACATAGAGTCTTAAATTAGTTATAAAAAGGACTGCCGGAATAAGCGCACAAATTAAAGAAACAATAGATAGTATTAAGAGAATCATATCTTTTAGAGCTTAATCTTGTCGGGGGATTGTCGCAGCATGTTCCCTATAATAATGCTTGCCACGTAAAGCAAATGTAAAACGACGCCATATATCATACACAGGGTGTGTGCTGCTATTGCTACTAAAAACTGGCCGAAACGCATCCGCGTCGCGCGCGATCACTTGTTCCGCCAGTTTATCCTGTGTTTTCTGCATGGCACTTTCGATTATTTGTACCCAATTTTGAGCTGTTGTCTTATCTGTATTAGCTAGGTCAATTTTCTCGCCAAAAGCTATAAAAATTTCCGGCTTCTTCTCCGTCCAGAACATATATTCCATCGCAAGTGGAATAACAGAACCTCTTCCTTTCTTTTGCATGCTGGCACAAAGAGCCCCGATACCTGGTTTAAGCATCGGTGGACGCTGACGTATATCTCTAAAATTTCCTTGTGGCGAGATCCACAAAATATTTTTTTGCCCCTGAAAAATCGATGCTGTAGCCAAAAGCAACTGGCGGAGTCCTTGTGGTGAATTGCTATCGATAGCAAATATTCCTAAGTGTTTAAAAAATGGATATTGCTCCAGCGCCTGAGCTTCAATAGGCGCATAATGATGATGTTCGGGAAATAAACCCGCAACAGTCATACAAGTTAAAGGGTCCCACCATGACGGATGATTGAAAGCGATAATAACCGGCTCCTCATTTAAATGGCGCCTGCGTCCAAAAGCTGATGACGC
>JBCCWR010000076.1:0-11255 GCA_039193385.1 Verrucomicrobiota bacterium
CCCTCAGACATTTGCCGCGTTAACAGCCAAAGAACAGCAACTGGTTTTAGATGGCAAAATCAAAGAAGGCTTCACCCAAAAAGCCGTCATCATCGCTCTGGGACGGCCCAATAGAATTAATCATGGGCGCAACAATGGTGAGGATGAGACTCACTGGATTTACTCGAGATTACACATGAATACACTCCCTAGTCATCGTTATGTTGCCCATACACACGCTGACCGCGTAGTCGTCCATTCATACTATGATCCAGAAATCGTGACAACGGAAGTTGACGACTTTGAAATCACCTTTCGTCATGGTAAAGTCATTGGTTGGCGAGAACTCTAATGCCTCATAAACTTTTGAAACCACTCAATTTATAAATTTTGTCCGCATAGAACTTCACGAAAATATTAGCGAAAGTAAACTTTCACAACAACCTGCATGGGCATAGGAAATCTTGACTTTATGATCATAGAATGCGACCACTTATGGAGATAAAACGCTAACTATGAGCTTAAAAAAATTAACCATGTGCCTCAGCTTATGCCTCTGCCTGCTTGCAGTGTCATGCTTCTCAAAATTTAATGCGGATAACCTTTCACTTGTCTCTCATGGCATGACAGAAGCCGAGGTTAAGAAACTCATTGGTTCTCCAGACAAGATAAATACCGGAAGTGCTCTTGGATTCAGCGGAACGACTTATCGCTATGAAAAAAAGAACGGCTCTGCTGAAATCACATTCATTAATGGAAAAGTCGTGGCAAAAAACATCAAGATGTGATCTGTGAAAATAAATGATATAGTCCACAGACAAAGACTTTTTTTAAACCCGCATTAAGCAATAGCGACACGACCATCTCGGTTTATGATGAAAATCTATATTTTTTTACCACGGAAGGTTCGAGCAAGAGGAATACTATAATTAAGAAAACAGGTTTCTCGCATTTTATGTTCTTTACTGGTTTCCTGCATAGCCTCACGCAGTGGAGCTACTTTTTCTGGAGCGAGGATCATAGAGAGAAAGCCAAATTCTCGATTGATCCGTTTTCCGGCTTCTGTGTGTTCGCACTTGGATTCTATAAAACGCCAGTAGCTGAGACTTGAACCTGGCACCCCCATCTGCAACGCTGTATCAAGCAAAATTTCAACATCCTTACGAT
Organism: Verrucomicrobiota bacterium; assembly: GCA_039193385.1. Taxonomy (GTDB): domain Bacteria; phylum Verrucomicrobiota; class Verrucomicrobiia; order Methylacidiphilales; family JBCCWR01; genus JBCCWR01. The sequence goes on from JBCCWR010000076.1 coordinate 1,147, forward strand.
GGCAAATGCTACCAAGCAAGGATGCATTCTTAATGACATTTTTACCGTGTTGCCAATCGCTCACTTTTTTATCGTGAATAAGCAAGCGATTAGCTCGCCAATGTGTACTGCCCTGTAAGTCGTCAATGGCTTTAACCATTTGCTGAATACTGGCGGAATGCTTTTCGGCGTGAAAGATACTGGCCAGATTAGTTAACCCTTTCGTTACAGGCACCTGAAAAAGAAAACCACTGCCAGGTTGATCGACTTTGCCAGCGTCAGCCATTGCTTGAAAAACGGCATCAAAATCATAACGATCCACCACGGCCATGATTAACTCTTTTTCAGGTTTCTTGGTAATACGCAGAATACCAAGACGATCACGCAAACCGATACCCTCCAGATAAGATATAGTCGGCCCTTGAGAACCTGCGCGTATAGCAGCCCGAGTGATAGCCTCTGTCTGCTCTTTCTGTGCGATATATAAAATAGCCACAAGATCTTTCTTAAAACGGATATCAAATGATACAGACTCGAATCTATAATTTCCTGCCTTCCATAATGGAAAATCATTCGAACAATAAAGTTCCTCACAGTTATGACAGTAAATGGAACCTGCACCGAACTGCTTTAGTTTCCCAAGCATAACCACCTGCTCCATGAGGTGATCTGTTTCCGAATTCGGAACAAGAAAACGAACAATCTCCTGTTCTGGGGATAATGAAGGGAGAAAGGAATGGTACCATTTATCTTTGATAAGCGTGCCACGTGCGTTAATGGCCATGGCATTGGCTGCGCCAGAGGCCATGACTTGCTCGATGACATGGCCACTGGTTTGACGAGGCAAAATCGCAGTAACCAGTGAGTAATCAAAATGCTCTTTATAGCTCACTTTCTGCATCCATTAGCTCTCTATTATTAGAGTTTACTATGAGTCCAACTGTCAGGACAGTAATAATGGGACCGACAGAGGCTAAAGCCAATATTCCAAAACCATCCGATACTCCGGGAATGTTTGCGCCAATGCCTAACCCCATAGCAAGAACGAGAGGAACTGTTATTGGCCCCGTAGTCACACCTGCACTGTCCCAAGCAAAGTTTACAAACTCTTCTGAAGAGATAAGCGTCAGGCAAACAAGCACTAGGTAAGGTGGCACTAGCAGCCAGACGAGCTCAAGAGATTCAAAAGCCATCTGTGCTACACCTGCTCCGATACCTAGACCAACACCTATGGCAACTGTTTGCATAAGAAGGCTCTTCTTAAAAACTCCGACCGTTGTTTTTTCCACCGTAGCGCCTAGTGCATTAAGCGCCGGTTCAGCCAGGGTGGCTCCGTAACCAAGGAAAAAAGCGAAGATTATAGCGATTATTTTACCGAAAAAAGGGTTATCAAAGACAGGTTCTATAAACCCGCTCATACCCCAAGGTTGAATAACAGCAAATGTAACAGGAATGTTACTTCCAAGCTGACTACCCAATGGGGTAAGACCTAGTGTAAGACCCAGACCAAAGAGTGCCATACCAATAACAGCAAAGGTTATACCCACCAGTATTTCATCAGCGCGTCTAAGCTTCTCTTTTAAGACAACTAGCAAAGTTAAAAAAAGGAAAAGACATAGCGGTATGATAGCCTGCACGGCCATAAGTGCTGCAGACCACAACTCTGAGAGTATATTAACACTGGAATCCCAGGGCTTTTTAGCCTGATCTGCTATGATCGTTTCAAAGACATTCTGTGTATCCTTTTTCTCTAGAACAATCTGTACATTGCGATGAACAATGCGCCCGTCTTCCAGTGTGATTTCCCCTCCACGGTATTTCGTTTCATAAGAATCATCCAACTCACCCTTTAGATATTTCTGAAAATCTGCTTCGGTGAATTGAATTGTTTCTTTGAATGTTTGCTCAGTTTTACTTTCAACAATTTCGACTTTTTCTCCTTCCTCAACCCCTTTAAAATTGATTCCACCATAATAATCTTTGGCAAAATAATGGTAAAAACTTAAACATAACACGGCCAGGATAGGAAAAAGCGAAGCAAGTGTCACAATACCAAAGCCAGCACTACCGCTATCCTCATCACCTACAATACGACAGACGCCGATACCCAGAGCTAAAACCAATGGTACTGTTACTGGTCCTGTTGTGACTGCGCCGCAGTCCCAGGCTAATCCGATAATAGGATTGAGCAAAGGGTCATAATAAGCATAAAGGGTAAGTCCGCTGAGAAGCAAAACCATTGGGATAATCAGAATTTTTAAAGACCAGCCATGAAAAAAACGTAGGACGCCTAATGTGACTGCAAGACCTACTCCAAGGCCGACGCAGCCAACCAATTGACCAGAAAAATCATTGAGTAGGCTGTAGAGCAGTGGAGCTTCGCCGGGAGAAATTCCACTGCCTGCTTTTTTAAGAACAGAAATGGCAGGCTCGGCAAAGGTCGCTCCGACTCCCAAAATAAATGCAAAAGTAATGATGAGCGGTAACTTTGAGTTTCGTGGTAATATCGCACCAATAGTTTCGCCAAAGGGCATGAGCCCTAGTCGCAACCCTTCCATAAAAAAAGTGAGCCCCAACACCACGATAACCATACCAACCGCAATCGTCGCACCATAAACCAGGGGAAGATTTAGAAAGAGAATTTGAAACACAATCAGATAGGCCACTATAAACCATATACTCTTTATCTGCTCGACGGCCTTTTCCTGAAAATAACGCCACACAATAATGCAAATGCCTTTGAACCCAATCTGGCCCAATCCAGGATTATATTGCTTTTCCGTAGCACTCACGCAGCGCAATTAAGCAGAAATTATTCCATTGATCGAATCCAAATTATAAGAATTTGCAGTGGCTGCCTTTTGACAAGTGCAAGCCGGTTTTAAAGGTTCAATAAAAACTGTGAGTTATTATCCCGTATTATGATCCCCCTCAAGCACTCAAGATCTATCCATATCCTAAATTGTTAAAAAAACGTTACACGGAAAAATGATATTGAGTTTTTTCCCCTTTCTAATGAAATAGAGGGTTTCCATGAATGAAATGAAAACAGCGAAGACAGTGTCTGACACCAAGCCAAGATCCTCTATTACATCGCTCTATGATTCGTACGTAGTGCCTACCTACAAGCGTTCTCTAACGCTTGTTAAAGGCCAAGGAAGTTATGTCTGGGATGACGATGGAAAACAATATCTAGATTTTGGCGGTGGTATTGCCTGCAATTGCTTAGGCCATTCACATCCCGCAATTAAAAGGGCGCTGCAAAAACAAAGCTCTGAACTTATTCATACTTCTAATCTCTATTACACTGAACTTCAGGCGCAACTGGCTCAATCTATTGTCAAATTAACTGGCCCAGGGAAGGTTTTCTTCTGTAATAGTGGCGCAGAGTCCAATGAAGCACTTTATAAATTATCCAGAAAATTTGGTGCCAAGGAGGGACGTTATGAGATCATCACCGCTACAGGCTCCTTCCATGGAAGAACACTTGGAGGTATTTCTGCGACTGGCCAGGAAAAAGTAAAAAAGGATTTCGGTCCTCTCGTGCCAGGTTTTGTACATGCTCCATTTAATAATCTTTCTGCCTTTGAGAAAGCTATGACGGATAAAACCGCGGCTGTGCTTGTCGAAGGCATTCAAGGGGAAGGCGGCATTAACCTGGCCACTCCTGAATTCATCCTTGGACTAAGAAAAATAACCAAAGAGCGTAACATACTTTTCTTATGGGACGGTGTACAATGCGGTCACTTTCGCACGGGATTCTGGCAAAGCTATGAAGCATTGCTCAACGAAACCGCGGAGGCCGAGGATTTCCTCCCCGATGGCGTTGCTATGGCAAAATCACTTGGTGGCGGTTTTCCTATGGGTGCAACCTGGATAGCACAGCCTCATGCCGATCTTCTCCAACCGGGCACACATGGAACTACTTTTGGTGGGACACCGCTGGCCTGTGCCGTAGCTTTGGCTGTACTTGATGAAATATTCAAAAATGACCTGCCAAACAATATCCATCAACGTGGCCAACAAACACGAGATCTTCTTAGCACTCTCATAGAAGGTGGCAAAATTAAGGCCGTGCGTGGACTCGGGGGTATTATCGGCTTTCAACCTGTTGAAACAAATTTAGATGTTGTTGCACGCCTTAGCGCCAAGGGACTTTTGACTGTTCCGGCGGGTGAAAACATCATCCGCCTTCTCCCACCTCTCAATGTAACGGAACAGGAAGTTAACCAAGCATTAACCATTATTAAGGAAACTCTATGACACATTTACTCGGTATTAAAGATTTCCCTATCGAGTCCGGCGCTGCCGATGAAATTTTCACTTTGGCTAAGAAATACAAAGAAAATAGAGGCTCGCATGACAAGCCTCTAGCGGGACAAACTTGGAATCTTATCTTTGCCAAATCATCCACACGCACACGCCTTTCGTTCGAGATAGGTATTCATGAACTTGGTGCACGATCGATCTTTCTCAATGCTCAAGACATTCAGCTAGGGCGAGGTGAACCTATCATCGATACAGCACGTGTTATGGGACGCATGTCTCATGGAGCTATTATTCGTACATTCGCACAATCAGATGTAGAAAGCTTTGCTCAGTATTCTGAAATACCCACGATTAATGCACTTACAGATGATGAACATCCCAGCCAAATTCTATCGGACATCTTTACTATTCAAGAAAAATTAGGTGACATCAGAGGAAAGACCATCGCTTTCATAGGTGATGCAGACTGTAATGTGGCCAATTCATTCGCTTATGCCGCTCCATTATTTGACTTCAAAGTTAAATTTGCTGCTCCATTAAGCTACCAGTCAAAAGTTGAAAACAGCCACGTTGAAACATTCATTGACCCCTTTGATGCAGCAAAGGATGTGGATGTCATTTATACCGATGTTTGGATCTCCATGGGTAAAGAAGAAGAGTCCAACGAACGCATAGAAGCTTTTAATGGGTATCAAATTAATTCTGCACTTCAGAAAGAAGCTAAGAAAGATGCACTTATTATGCATTGCCTGCCTGCCTACCGTGATAAAGAAATCACAGAAGAGGTTCTTGAGGCGAACGCTCAACTCATATTTGACCAAGCCGAAAACCGCCTGCATGTCCAAAAAGGGATTTTGTCCTGGCTTAATGCCCATAGACAGGATTAATTTTTATATTATTTCTTCCTTTTATTTTAAGGTATAGGCTAGAAGAGCCAGTGCAGCATGTAGCAGTTTTTTCCTAAAAAAAGGAAAATTGGGTATTATCAAAAACTCTCATACAGACTTCTGCCACAAGCTATAAAAATGTGGTAATAATTTCCCTTTCCGCCCTAGGGAGTTCTTTCCATAGAAGATACCTGCTTATTTTTTCACCGAAATCTGATTATAAGCACAGAAAAGGACACAACATGAAATCATACTTAGCAACCATCAAATCCTTTCTATTTCTAAGTTTATTATGCTTCGTCGTAACGCCAACTTTTGCTAGCGACGATAAAATAAATGTAAGTAGCGATAGAAATTTGACAGAAAATCATGAGATAGCAACGAGTGATATCTTGCTAAGAGAGCTCTATAAACGTTTTATCACTGCAGGTGCAGAGGCCTACTACATTGTTTATGACTGGAGAAATATGCATGGCAAAATAGGTCGTCACACAATCGTTGTTTATAAAGATGCTGAAGGACGCTATTTCGGCATGGACCAGACACTACAAAAACCCAAGTGGATCCAGGGCAAAAATGCAACACAATGGGTTCAGTCTTTCAGTAATCATGAAGATACCTTTCTGGTTCAGGTAAACATAAATGAAGAATCTAAAGAAGTCATATTAACTTCATTTCCAGAGCAGAAAAAGGATCATTCCATACAAAAAAGCTAAAAGAATTTCATTCCGAAGCCGGTGGTAAGTTCCCCGGTCTCCACTCCACAGAGTCCGCCGCGCAATAGCCGGCGGACCTTTTTTATCCCTCATCGCCTCACTTAAAGGCAATCAATCAGCTTATTTGTTTGCCTTTGGGTTACAGCGACTGATATTGTTACATATAACAAAAGCACTCGTGGCGAAATGGCAGACGCGCAGCCTTGAGGTGGCTGTGGGAATTATTCCCGTGGAGGTTCGACTCCTCTCGAGTGCAATTAGTTGATTTTACGACTTGTGTGACTGTGGCTGTTATTAATAATCATAAGGATTATTAAAATATGATTACGCATGTTGTTATCTTTTGGACTGATAAAACAAATAGTGAAGGGCGTGAAGCCTTACAAAAAGGATGTAAAGAACTTATCAGCCGTATTCCAGGTGTCTTGGAGTTTCGTTTTGGTCAGCCAGTCAGCAGCAACCGCGGCGTTGTTGATGACAGCTTTTCTCTTGCGATTTCGATGACCTTTGAGAACCAGAAAGCCGCCGAAACTTACCAAGAACATTCTTTACATAAACAATTTGTTAATGAATACGTAAAAAAATACGTTAAAAGATTTGTTGTTTACGACTGGAGCTAATAAATGAGTTCACCCTTGCCAGGCACACTTTTGTCAAATCGTTATGAAATTGTACGTAAACTCGGAGCTGGAGGTTTAGGTGAAGTCTACGAATGCCTAGATTTGGCCAAAAATCAAAGAGTTGCAGTAAAGAGATTACATCAATCTGCCATAGAACTTGGCTATACCTCTGAGACCGCTGCAAATGAAGCAATGACTCTCTCCGTCCTAAGGCATAAACATATCGTAAAAGTTTATGATCTGGCATGGGATTCCAATAGCCTCAATATTGTGATGGAGCTTGTTGAAGGCCGAACTCTGGCTAACATCATCAAACAAGGGCCTCTGCAACTCAATGAGTTTATTGTACTAGCAACCCAAAGTCTCGAAGGCCTGGGAGCTGCTCATCGCAAAGGATTACTACATCTAGACATTAAACCAGCAAATTTGATGCTGGAACCAGCTCCAAACATACCATTCAATGTAAAATTGGTAGATTTTGGACTGGCGCAAATCCGTAATCAAGCACCCAACCGAACTAGTGATGGATCCATTATGGGTTCGATTTATTTCATTGCTCCAGAACAGCTTCATGCTGATCCGCTAACTGAAAAAACAGATCTCTATGCTTTAGGTCATGTTTTTTATAACGCATTAGCTGGACGTGTCGCCTTTCCATTTAAAAACTTTGATGATGTCATCCAAGCTCAGCTTTACTCAGAACCAACGCCGCTGGGTGATTTGTGTCCCGATGCCCCTAAAGAATTGTGTGAATGGATTCACGGATTTCTTAATAAAGAACTTGATAACAGGCCTGTGTCCACACAAGAAGCACTACGAAATTTAACCAGTATTATCACATCACTTGAAATCAGTAAAACACAAGGAATCACATCCTCAAATAATGGTGTGTCAACATCCGATCAGAATAAACAACAGAATTCTTTTACTAACTTCATCAAAGACCGACTCAAATTATAAGAGCAACTATTCTTTTTTGAATCTGCTAGCGGATCATCTTCGTCTATAGCTTTAAAACCTCTCAGGATATTACTTGTGCTATGCTTAAATGTCATATTGTTAAACATGACACTCTATCTGGTTTTTACCTCTATATTAGCAGCTGAAATCGTCATGAAAGTAGATGATAGCCATCTAATATTAGAAGATAAGAACCAAACCATCACTATTCCTCAAGGAGCTATCTCCCGACGCGTTATTATAAATAATCAGCTTTTTCGCCTCAGTTACGGAAAAGACACCCAAAATCGTACTATGATTATATGCTACGCAGATCCTGAAAGTCCCAAACGATTTGGTTTTAAGTACGCAGAAAAAAAAATAAAACTCTCATCAGACGCCGCACTAACTATTCTGATAGATGCAGAAAGCGGTGACACTATTTTCAAACCGGGCACTATTGGCACTGTAAAAATAAATAATCAAATACTCACCGAACGAGCATTGCGCGTATCACACGAAACCCTCAAACGAAGCAATAAAATTAAAACAGCAGAACAAATCGTTCCTTCATCTTTATCCATTGAACAGGCTGTAACAACCACTACAGAAAGAAAAATCTCACCACCAGTATCTCTGAAAGAAGTCTTACAAGCATCAAAATTTATTCGAAACAAGCATCCTTCACATCTTCCCTTTCTGGCGAAGAAACAGGGAACTGTAACTGTTCGCAACAAGAACAGCACAAAACCATTACAGATCGAGGAACAAAGTAAGTTCAAAATGGGAAGTACTATCGAAACCGGAATAGATGGCATAGCCTACGTGGTATTTTCACCTCAATGTGCCCTTTGTCTTATGCAAAATTCATCACTTACAATCTACGAAAATGGAATGGATCCCATTGCTGAAATTTCTGATACACTCGTGCAATTGAACCAAGGAGCCTGTGTAGTCATGACCGATGGCCAGTCTCAACCCTCAAATTCCCTAAGAGTTACACTTAGAGAATCACCATCTATGCTACAGACAAATCACAGCGAATTTTATATCTATCAAGATAGTGAAGACTGGTTTGCTAAAATAGTTAAAGGTAAAGTTAAAGTCATCTCAGCAGCCAATTCTACAACCATCTTGGCAGATCAAGTAATCGACATCAATAAATCAGCCATAGACAAAGCACAACTGATTCCTAAAGAGTTGAATAGTAAGATGCAGCATTTCCTAAAAAAACTTCGATTTTTTGTCTTTAACAACAAATCATTCCCTCTACCTAATCCCTAAAAATTATTTTCCTAGATTAAGGAAGAATCTTACTCCAAATCGGCAAGGTCTTCCTGATTTTCATTATTTAAAATTGCCTCTATTCACTCAAAAGGTATTTCATACCTTACTTTAGTGACCCTTCATTCAAAAAACTCCTTCTCTTAATACTCAGATATACGAAGACCGATCTACTTACTTGAAGGGCGAATCGGTCAGCATGCCCGAACTCATCGACAGGGCGCAATTGAGTGTTATACGGGCATGCTGACTTTATCCGCTAACTGGTTTGAGCCGAAGCGTTATATAAATTAATATGAAAGGAATCAGTATATGGCTATCATCGGATCAGATATCGGGGCAAGCACAGCATCTTTGTTCGTTCGCCGCAATAATGAATCATTCTCAGAATCACTTAAAAGATTAGCCGCCGGCAGTAAATTAGCGACTCCTTATCTTGATGCGGCTGGAGTCGCCGTAAGCGGTAAACTTGATGCAGGCATTCAACGGTTAGCGGCCGCCTCTGATGGAGCTCGTAACATCATTTCTTTTAGCCAGACCACCGATGGATTTCTAGGCTCGATTCAGGGACAATTAACACGCATGAGTGAGCTAGCCCAAAGAGCTTCGGATGGCACACTTAGTGATGATCAGCGTGCTGCTCTCAATGCTGAATTTACCCAACTGCGTGATCAAATTGGAGACTTTTCGGAAAATGCTAGTTTCAATGGCCGGCAGCTATTCCAAGATAGTGAAATTTCTACTGCAGTAAATCAACAAGGTGGTACGGATAGTATTGAGACCAAAGCCTTAAGCTTAACTAGCTTAGGACTTAATGGCCTCGAACTCTCTGATCAAGATGCCGCGCGAACTGCGTTTACAAACATTGATAGTGCCATAGAAAGTGTCACAACCAGAAGAGCGGAAGTGAATGCAGATATTTCACGTTTCCAATTCCACATCAACAACATAAGCACTGAGCAAATTAATACAGAAGCAGCCAATTCACGTATAGCTGATTTAAATATCGCCGACGAAACAACTCAGCAAGCTACCAACAGCATCCTCCTACAAGCAAGCATTGCTATGGTCAGCCAAGCAAATTCTGCCCGCCAAAATGTTCTTGGATTACTAAGATGAAATAATTTTCTTTATAAGTAATTTTAATTTCTTGGTGACATTCTAGTAATTTCAGTCTATCAGTATGCTGCAAATTATGGAGTCACTCATTATGGATGAAGCAGATACTTATTTTATATATGTGAATGAAAAAGAAGAAGGGCCTTTTAGCCGCAAAAGTATCGTTGAAAAAATTATTGTTAACGAAATTGATGCTGAAACACCCTGCCGTCCCTCTTCACAAAATGAATGGAATCTATTGGCCAATCATTTTCAAGTGGCTGTTAGTGGAAAGACAAAGGTCGGCACGATATCCA
>JBCCWR010000077.1:0-11108 GCA_039193385.1 Verrucomicrobiota bacterium
CAATGCCAAAACGGAGAACGGATACTCTCCGGCATCCGGGGACTTTATACCCAACAACTTGCCTGAAGACTGCTCCGCCACTGCCGAACAATGCAGCCCAATCAGGGCATTCCCACAACTATATTGTTACTCATTAGTCATATAGTCTAATAGTAAGTGATTCAGTAGGAATGCTAATCACAAAACCAAAACGCATAAACTGAGAAACATGGTTGATTATTTGACAGACAAACACATCAATTTAACCAAGATTGCAAGATAGTAAGATACTAGTACATATAAAAAAGTAAATATGAAATACTTCTTAGCCGTTCTTTGTTGTGCAAGTTTTCTATCTTTCGCTCATGCAGATCTGCAGATGCCTCCTAAACCTAATTTTTATGATAAAATGGGAAGTGGCATCGCCAATATCCTTTACTCACCCGCTGAAATTCTCGACTCCACGTATGAAATGTCCATGGTGGAAGGTCCTACAGCAGGATACAGCGTTGGTCTTGTTCGTGGCATTAGCCGTATGGTTATGGATATTTTTGTAGGAACTTTCGACATTGTAACTTCACCTCTTCCCACATCATCCATCAAAACACCAGCATTAGACAGTGGACAGGTTGAAATGCTACCGCCTGCTGATCTTCTTGATAACTGGTATTAATTTTAGTTTCTTATCTCATTATAGTTTTATCACGCTAAAGCTCCTCAGTTCATTCTGCAGGAGCTTTTTTGTGCTTAACGCAGAAGCAGCGTATAAGTATAAAATCCGCATGATGCAGTGGAATACGACTATCTTGCACAAGATCTTGAGGTTTTTGAGATTTTGGAAGAGGAGACTTTATAGCCAATATGTCCTATCATCTTTTGCTACAACTGCGTTGTCTCTAAAGTCTCTACTCCTCAAGTTTTTCCACACCTGACTCGCCTTCTTTTACATCATGCAGGTTAAAACTTTAAAAGAATTTTACCGGACCGACTTTCACGCTGTGCATGTATTAAAGCCTCTTTAACTTCTGCTATATCATAAATTTTTTCCACAGAGATTTTTAAGCTACCCTCTAACATCAAATCGGCCAATTCACGGAGCATGGCGAAAATGTCTGCCTTGTTTGCATTGCGATACCACTGCGTGATCCACATGCCGCGCACTCTGAGATCATTAAAAATAACTAGACTATTGGCTAGCTGTAGAGGCTTTTTTGCCATAGCACCGTACGTCACTATTGTTCCACTAGCGGTAAGGGATTTGGCTACACTGTGGGCATTTTCACCTCCAACAGCATTCAGGCCAAGCTTAGGCAGTGTCTCACCTTGCTTTTTAAATTCTGCTTTAATTTTCTTGTGAAAGCCCGGCTCATCCATGATGACCCAATCCGCACCCAACTCTTTTAATTCATGGATGAGTTCCGGACGACGCACAACATTAATGGTTTTCCAGCCTTTTGCTTTGGCTATCTGAATAACCGCACGACCCACGCCGGAATTAGCTGCGTTTTGTATAAGCCAATCTCCATTCTGTAAATCAACAAAATCCTGCAACATACGATAAGCCGTTGCCGGGTTCACCCAAAGCATGGAAGCTTGCTCCGGTTCCAGTTCTTGGGGCAAAGAAAATAACTGATCTTCGGTAACAACAATATACTGACGCCAACATCCTAAGCCCTCCTTAATTTTTACCAGCTGGCCAACTTTAAAGTTGGCTATACCTTCACCAACTTCTTCAATAATGCCGACACCCTCGTTGCCAGGCACAGCAGGCAAGTCAGGCTGAAGACCATAAACTCCCTGAACTGTATTAATATCAGCGGGGTTGATCGATGCCATGAGCATCTTAACTAAAACTTGTCCCGCCTTTAACTCATCATGGAGTGTACCACGCTCAACATGCACAACGTCTTCCGGTTGCCCAAACTTGCTAAAACGTACGATCTGATAGTCTTTCACCAATGCCACAGCAACAGAGTGCGCTTGATTCTCTGGCATCCAAGCAAGAATTTTCTTAAGGATATAGAACTGTATCTTCCTTTAAGCCTCATGATGCCATAGCGACACCGCCATCTGTGGCCTTAATGCAGGCTTCATTTTCAAAAGGTCAAAGGTTCAAAAGGTTCAAAAGGGTCTAAGGTCAAAAGGAACTCTGAGGGATAAAGTAAGAACACATACCAGCAGCAGCAGCTCCTTCAATGCCTTTGATACCATCTTCCAAGACCATGCATTTACGCGGCTCTACGCCAAGTTTTTCTGCGGCAAGTAAAAACATGTCGGGAGCAGGTTTTCCATGCTTCACAGCTTCAGGCGTAATAATGATCTCGAAAATACCATCCATATGAATCAGCTGAATCGTCTTCTCTACGACATGACGAACACCGCCACTCACCACAGCCATCGGCTTACCCTGCTCCGCACACTGCATGGCAAAATCAATGACAGGTTTGATCGGTTTGACCTGATGCAAATGCTCAAGAAAAATCGCTTCTTTCACATGAGCAACTTCTTCAGCTACCAGGTCACCACCGTAGCGATCATTCAAAATATCGACGATACGGGCGGTGGTAGTTCCTCCCAGTTGATAAAATAATTCCTCTGGAAATTCATAGGTGGCTCGTGCTTGTTTCAGTGCTTTGCACCAGGCTATATAATGAATCGGCATAGAATCTGCCAACGTACCATCGCAATCAAACAAATACCCCTCAAAGTTGACATCTGGGAAAATCATTATTGTGAGGATGCTACATATATTCTATAGGCTGTCGACCCACATAAAGTTAAAGCCCTGTGTTACAGGGCTTTCCTCGTCTCACCGGCCAGATAAAACCATACCGTGCTGATGATCAAACTATACAGAGCGTATAACGGGATGCTAGTTACCATAAACATGCCGTGCACCAGACAAAAAACACCTAAAATAATCGAGGCTGATAAAACGGCTTTAGCCAGCATACGCACCTCCATTTCTTAACAGGTTATTAAAATCAATACGATTTCTGGCGCGTAATAAAGGTGACTGAAAATACTGACGACGTTCCCAAAAAGGGCTGGCAATCTCATCACCGCAATGCAAACAGCAACAACCATTTGCTTCCCAATCAGGACGGTTCATATCTTCTCCGCAACTTTGACAATGAATGAATGTTTCCATGATGTTCTCCTTTTCTTTTTGTTATTAAGTTGAGAACATCATCTCACACACCCTAAGACATTTACTGTCTTAGGGTAATTTTTTAAAAAAAATTATGCTTACATGTGCTGCGCACTATTATTTTGATTAAACTCTAAAGACAGAAGGCATACAGATAGCCGTGTCGCTATGGCATCATGGGGGTTAAACCCGCCAAAAACTAGCCGACGCGTTTTTTAATATCTTCCCTGGTAAAATCCCAAAGGGCCTCAAGCTCGGTTTTAACATTCGCTTTGACACCTTGAAGTTCTTTTTCAGAGACAACATCCGCTTTGTTAAAGAAATAGAATTTAATTTTGGGCTCGGTTCCAGAAGCACGCACGGCAATTCTTGCACCGCCTTTTAAGTGAAAGAGTAACATCAATTCTTTCGGGATAGCCTTACCATCGACATCGCAGTAATCATCATCAGCAAAGTTCTGAACCTTGAGTACGGTTTTGCCATTAAAATCGACAGGCGATTCATCTTTATAAGACTGGAGCAACTTTTTGATCTTTGCAGCGCCTTCCGCCCCTTCAAAAGTCAATGTACCTAGCTTCTCAAAATAGAACCCGAACTTAACATAAATCTCATCAAGATAATCGAGTAGCATCATATCTTTTGATTTTGCATAGGAGGCCGCTTCAATGAGCATCAACACCGCAGCGTTCGCATCTTTATCACGGACATAATCACCTCCTGAGTACCCATAACTCTCCTCACCACCGAAAACAAAGAAGCTACTATCTTGAAGAAGCTTATCCCTCCAAGCCTGCGAAGATAAATCACCCCGTCCACCGGCAGCTTCTTCATATTCTTTCATTTTCTCGCCGATGTATTTGAATCCGGTTAAGGTCTCCACACACCTTACGCCATAGCTCTCTGCCAGAGCTTTCTGAAGATCTGTGGTTACAAAGGTCTTAATCAAAACAGCCTTTGCAGCATTACTTTCATTCAATACGCCACTGTCAAAGAAACACTGCAAACGATACGATGCCAGAATGGCACCGATTTGATTACCCGTTATCACTTCATACTCACCCGCTGCATTGCGCACAGCTACCCCCATGCGGTCAGCGTCAGGATCTGTGGCACAGAGTAAGTCGGCTTCTTCAAGCTTGGCTTTTTCAATAGCGAGTGAAAGCGCTTCGGCATTCTCGGGATTGGGAGATTTTACGGTGGGAAAACGTCCATCACCCTCCGCTTGAGATGGAACTGGAATGACCTTACAACCATACTTTTCAAGTAACTGTGGGATGATTCGTCCTCCCGTTCCATGAATCGGGGTAAAAACAACTTTGAGCTTATCTGACTGCTCGCGCAACACACGCTCATCAAGCACTAACGAATGCATAGCTTCGATATAAGCATCATCCAATTCTTTGCCCACAAGAGTAACTTGCCCTTGTTCATGAGCAACAACCTCGACAGCACCTGATTTTACGGCCAGCACTTCCTTGATAATACCTGAGGCATGAGGTTCAACAATCTGTCCCCCATCCTGAAAATAAGCCTTAAAGCCGTTATCATGAGGAGGGTTGTGACTTGCGGTTAACATAATGCCCGCATGCGCGTTCAAGTAGCGCACAGCAAAGGAGAGTTCTGGCGTGGAACGATCTGCTTCAAATAAAAAGGCATTTACGCCTAACTCTGTAGCAATCTTCGCGGCTAACTCTGCAAAATCTCTCGAAAAATGACGTGTATCATGCGAGATGACTAACTTAGGCATTTCATGAGAAAATTTGTTTTTGAGGTAATGACATAAGCCCTGTGTGGCACGCCCCACACTGAAGTAATTCATCATATTTGTTCCCACAGCGGGAAATTCTGGTCGGTCTTTCTCATTGGGTTGACCGCGTTCAATCTGAGTAACGACTCGACCTATGGTGCGCCCACGCAATCCACCGGTTCCAAAAGCCAGAGTCTTGTAAAAACGATCATTTAATTCTGTCCACTGAGCATCCGCCAACAATTCCTGAATGCTATCCTTCTCCCACTGCTGGCAGCCAGACTGACTGTAATAAAAAGAAATATTCTCCGCAGCACTTTTGAGCAGATGACTCGCCTCTACCGCTGCAGCTAGATTTTTTTCAAGCATGTTCATAGCACACATCTCACTATAGTCTTCATTTGATTTTGCAAGTCAGAGCTTAGATCTTTCCTTCTCTAAAGCTAAGAAATCTCCTTAGCGCCAAAATAATCATGCAATGGTTCGGGTAATTTAATACGACCGTCTTTTTGCTGATAAGTTTCGATAAGCGCTATAAACAAACGTGGCAAGGCCGTCCCAGAACCATTTAATGTATGGCAGAATTTATTTTTCCCATCCTTGTCCTTGTAACGTAAATTCATGCGACGTGATTGAAAATCAAGAAAGTTACTACAAGATGAAACTTCAAGATATGATTGCGCACCGGGGGCCCACACCTCTACGTCATAACACTTAGCCGCACCAAAACCAAGATCTCCGGTGCAAAGCTCGATCGTTCTATAGTGTAACCCGAGTTCCTCAAGAATTTCCTCCGCATGACGCAGCAAAGATTCTAATTCGTTAAATGAGCTGTCTTGATCGACTATTTTGACAAGTTCCACTTTATCGAACTGATGCACACGTGTCATACCACGTGTTTCCTTGCCTGCGCTTCCAGCCTCTTTTCGAAAACATGGCGTGTAAGCTACATATTTTTTAGGTAAATCTTCTGCGGAGAGAATGCTTTCACGATGAAGATTGGTTACGGGAACTTCTGCCGTAGGAGTTAGAAAGAGTTCTTCTGACTCAATACAATAAGCATCTTCACGAAACTTAGGTAACTGCCCCGTTCCCTGCATACATGCACCACGCACAATGAATGGCGGAGATATCTCTGTGTAGCCATTTTTATCAGCATGTTTATCAAGGAGATAAGAAATAAGAGCTCGTTCTAATCGAGCGCCTGCCGCTTTAAAAACAAGAAAGCCACTGCCCGACAAGGTTGCGGCAGCCGAAAAATCTATCATTCCCAGATCGGCCACCAGCTCCATGTGACTCTTGGGTTCAAAGTTAAGTTCCGGTTTCTTGCCGAATGTATGCACTTCAGGATTATCCTTTTCATCCTTACCCACAGGACATGCCTCATGCGGTAAGTTAGGAATACACAAAAGAATACCTTGCTGCTTTTCCTCGAGTTGACGCACTTCTTCATCAAACTGGGCAATGCGCTCTGACTTCTGCTTCATCCCCTGCATCAGATCATCAGCCGATTCCTTATTCTTCTTACGAATACCAATTTCTTTGCTGATGCTGTTGCGCTCGCTTTTTAATTGCTCTACTTCTGTGATGATTTTTCTTCGCTGCACATCGATTTCCAATGCGTCATCCACAGTGCTTACATTTTCACCTCTGGCAGCAAGCCTCTGCTTAACAAAATCACTCTTTTCCCGAATCAAACGTATATCCAGCATAGGGAGAAACATTAAAGAGCATGAAATCTTGCTGTCGAGCGCGCTCTGTACACATTGTGCTATATAAAATAGATTAAAATAGATACTTAAACCCGTATGATGTAATAGTGACACGGTCATGTATGCACGATCCTGGAAATGGATTCTTTATACATCTGACTCGCCTTCTGTGGCATCATACGGGTTAAATGAGCCGGATATCAAAAAGTCATAGACTTCTGCAAAGCACTTAATTATTATCACTAGCTACTTTTGGTAGATTTTAGCTTACCACTCTAGTGAGGTTATCTACCCGAAATGCTATCGGCCCTGTAGCTCAGCGGTTAGAGCAGGGGACTCATAATCCCTTGGTCCAGAGTTCGAATCTCTGCGGGGCCAATTTATTACTAGTTCTTTGAGTACTCTATTCTCTGCATGAGTCGCGTATGAAGCTTCTCTTTGATATTTTTAAATTCAGGATTGTTTGCGAGGTTGGAGTGTTGCTCAGGATCTTTCTCCATGTCATAAAGCATAAAACCTTCAGGCAATTTCTTAAGTTTAGGATACCACATATAAGCCCATTTTTCGCTACGCAACAAATGGCCATTTCTAATCATAGAATAAGCATCCTTACGTTGTGTTTGCGCCTCTGGATCTGTCAGTAACTTTGCCAGACTATAACCTTGGAGGTGTTCTAAAGGTTTGAGTCCAGCCAGTTCCAAGACCGTAGGATAGACATCGAGCAGTTCAACAGGCTGGTCATACTGAACGCCTTTCAATTTCATGCCTGGAGCTGAGATGATCAATGGAGAGCGAACCGATTCCTCCCAAAGTCTATTTTTCTTCCAAAGCTTATGTTCACCTAGCAAGTATCCATGATCTGATAAAAAAACAACGATGGTGTTTTCACGAAGTCCCAGCTTATCTAACTCATCTAGTACTCGCCCTACCTGCCGATCCATGTAGCTAATGCAGGCATAATAGCTCCGGCGTATAGATCTCCGTTCGGCATCATCGATCTTCAAGTCTTTCCCCTGAGCTTGACTGGGTATACCCTCAAAGTGATTATCTGGAACTTGAGGAAGAGTCATCTCAGCCGCGATGTATGCATCAAAGTCACTGACTGGTGCTACAAAAGGATAGTGTGGACGCACAAAACCTACACCAAGAAAAAAGGGTTTTTTATCTTCTGCTCTTTTCCGCAATAATTCTATAGCCTTATCAGCAGACTGGTCATCAGGTAATAGTCTTCTATCTCCATTCGCTTCTACTGTAACCCAAAGGTGACCACCTGGAATCTTCTTAACATCACCAGGAACCCAGTTATTATGCCATTTATCTCGCCACTCTGGATAACTCTCTATAGTATTAGGCAAGACGTGATTCCGAACATAACTCCCTGGAGTTAAGGTCTCCATAGCTCTGCTATTGAAACGCTCGGTCCATGAAGGATAATGATCTGTGCCATCATCACCCCGTAGAATAGCTCCAGGAACATCCATATGATAAAGCTTGCTGACACGTGCAGTCCAATAACCCTCCTCTTTAAAATAACGTGGTAGTGTCAGTGTGTCTTGCTTCAGTGGTTTCCTGAGTGTCATAACACCATTTTTAACGGGATATTGACCGGAAAAGATAGAAGCACGTGAGGGTCCGCACAAAGGAAACTGGCAATAGGCTCTAATAAATGTGACACCATGACTAGCTAGCTTATCCAGGTTGGGAGTTTTACATTGAGGGTGCCCAAAACCAGATAAGGCTGTGTTCAGATCATCCGCTGTAATAAAGAGCACATTCGTCTTTTCATCTGCTCGTACGTTGAAACTTAAAACTATACATAATAAAAATACTACAAAACATGCTGTTCGTAATGTTAATTTTGATATCGTGCTCATCATATAAATTGGTCCTAATTATCAGCTATGAATGCTTCCAGGCTAAAATCAACTACCAAGAAATTATTGCAATATTTTAATTGCAAGATACACATCTGACTATTGCGCTTTATTCCAGAGAGTTGAACGTGTGCGTTTGTATCAAGCCATGATTCACAGCTATTTATGATAAAGTTAACGTATCTGTCGGCTCATCCTGCAATGTGGTATAAAGACTAATATGAGATGCTCCTTTTTCATCTAAAGCACTTTGCACAGCCTTTCTAGCAAGTTCGGAACGGTTGCAATCTTCGCTCAAATGCCCGAGAAAAATATGCTTAAGATTTTCAGATAGAATATCTTTGACCAGCTCTGCAGCTTTATCATTCGAAAGATGCCCGTGGCGTGTCATGATTCTCTGCTTCACCGACCACGGGCGTTTGGTATCGGCTCTGAGCAACTCTGGGTCATAGTTCGTCTCTAGTAATAAAGCATGCACTGTTCGAATACGTTCTTGTATGGCATGGGTAGCATAACCAAGGTCTGTTAAAAAACCTAACCGTCTGCCAGCAGCGCTAATGATAAAACCTACTGGATCATAAGCGTCGTGCGGAACTGGAAATGTGTCAATAGTTATGTTGCCTACTGTAAAGGAACTCCCCGTTATGAATAACTTCCATTCATCATAGCCATTAAGTTGAGGCCTAAGAAACTCTGCCGTCAGCCTGTTGCAATAGACGGGTATGCCATTCTTCGCCGCTAGAATCTTGAGTCCACGCGTGTGATCCACATGCTCGTGGGTTAAAAGGATAGCATCAAGATCACTACAGGACCGTCCAATTTTTTGCAGACGTTGAATGATCTGACGCCCACTGAAACCCGCATCAACCAATAACGCTGTATGGCCAAACTCAACTAATGAGCAATTTCCGCCACTCCCGCTGCCTAATACAGTAAATTTGAGGCCTTCTTGATAAGACATTTTAAATGACTGTCATAACTGATGTTTGCTTGCAAGATAAAGTTGGTCTAAATTATGCTACATACATGTCGGATCTAGCGCTACATCAAACATTACAAACATCGCAGACCTTGTCTCCCCAGATGCAACAATCACTGCATCTATTACAAGCTCCTGTGCTCGAACTGCGCACTTTGATCCAACAAGAGCTATCTGCTAACCCTGTTCTTGATGAACAACAACCAGAAAAAGAGCAAACATCTGAGGAAGAAGATAACTGGGAAGCCGAATTAGAAGAACTCCAGCGCCATGACGAAGACTGGCGCGACTACTTTACACAAAATAATCATACCTCTTATGCTTCTGCCGAAGCGCAGGAACGTCGACAATTCTTATTCGATTCTCAAGTGGAGCATGAAACCTTATCGGATCATCTCGTCAGTCAACTTACACTAACTGTTAACAATGAGGACGTTTTACGCGTTGGCGAAGAAATCATTGGTAATATTGATGATGATGGCTTTTTTAAAGCTTCATTGGAAGAAGTAGCAATGGCAGCTCAAGTTAATGTGGATGTGGCCAGTGCCACACTAGAACTTATACAGACTTTTCATCCGCCGGGAGTTGCTGCCGAAGATTTACGAGCAACTTTACTCTTACAGCTAAAACATCGTGGCAAAGAAAACGAGTTAGAGTACCAAATCGTTAAAAATTCACTCAGCAAGTTAGGCCGTAAACATTATCAAGAGCTTGCTCGAGAATATAAAGTGCCACTATCACGCATTCAGGAAGCTAACAACTACATATCAACCCTTGAACCTCGTCCTGGCGCGGCCTTTGCACCAGATCAACCGCAAAATGTTGTTCAACCCGAAGCAGCCTTTGTCTTAGCCAATGGAGAATGGACTGTTCAGCTTAACGATGAGCCTGTCCCAAGGCTGCGTATTAGTGACACCTATAAAGATCTTCTGGGACAAAAGAGCAAAGATAATAACCTCAGAGATTACTTGCGGGATAAAATACGTGCGGGAAAATTTCTCATTAAATGTCTTCATCAAAGACAGGGCACTATTACAAATATACTTACTGAAATTGCCAACCGTCAGTCTGACTTCCTCAATTTAGGCATCAGCAACCTTAAACCATTAACTATGAACCAAGTAGCTGACGTAGTCGGAGTTCATGAAACAACTGTAAGCCGCGCTATTGCTAATAAATATGTGCAGACACCCTGGGGCATTCTTCCCATTAAATTTTTCTTCACCTCGGGTTATCAAACAGCAGATGGACAGACTCTGGCTAACACCAGTATTAAAGATTCCATAGCCGAACTGGTCTCAAAAGAAGATACCTCCAAACCACTCTCCGATTCTGAAATCGTCAAAATCCTTAAAGAAAAAGGTATCGATCTAGCGCGAAGAACCGTTGCAAAGTATCGCGCGGAGCTAAATATACTGCCTTCTAACTTAAGAAAACAACTTATCTAGTTTTAACCCGTATGATGCCATAGCGATGCAACCACCTGTGCAAGATTTTGGTAGTGGAGGCTTTATAGCCAACTTCTAGCATCGCCATTAGATACAAATGCGTTGTCTCTAAAGTCTCTTCTTCTCAAGCTTTTTACACATCTGACTCACTCTCTATGACATAGTGCACGTTTAACAACATAAGCATTTCATCCTTTATCCAGTTCAACTTCTCAACC
>JBCCWR010000078.1:0-10969 GCA_039193385.1 Verrucomicrobiota bacterium
CAAATCCAGAAAAACAAAGCCTCCATTATTTTATAAAAAAATTGAAGAACGCACCTTAGTTGCTGCTCTTTGAGGGTCAATGCAAAATCGATTTTACGAGATGCTTTGCATTGTTTTACATCATTCTGCCAGCCTTGATTTCAAAAATCACGTATGCATTTTTAATGTTTTTCTTAAACATCAACCGAGTCTACGTATTTGAGAAATGTTTTATAGTAATTCGCCTACCAGCAAAATTCAAAACAAGGAATCATGATCTTCAAGTAACGATAAAACTCTCTAGCTAATACAAAAGAGCCTCCATCCTAAAAAGCATGATAAACCCAAACCCTAAGTTACTTGGCTATTGTATTTATGGAGAAAAGACGCTCCTCGACCAAAATACGAGCCTCTTCCCAAGCGGCTAAATCATCTACATCCTCTGCAACTGGAAATACCTGGCAGCTCAGACATGCTTTGCCGATTTTCTGCATAGTCTGCATAAAGACTTGATCCGTACTCCATTCGATATCTTGAAAAAGATCATCAAACAGCCCCTTCATGCCAATAAAATAATACCCTCCGTCTTTTGACGGTCCCAAGACAACATCGTGGCTTTTGAGCCCATGAGCTATTTGAAACAACAAACTCTCATCAATATAAGGGCAATCTCCACCTATAAAAACCACTGACTCAGCGCCACGTTTAAAGGCTGAATGCATAGCCGACAGAAGTCTATCCCCCAGATTACCCTCAGGCTGAGCTTCATAATGATAATCTTGGCCAAGCCATTCCTTCATCTCAGTTTCTCCATCACGTGGAGCATAATGAATTTCTACTTTATCAAATGATTTAAGGTAGGAAACCTGATGTTCCACTAACTTTCGGAAAATATGGGCAGCTTCTTGATCGCCAATACTCTTGGCCAGACGGGTTTTAACATACCCAGGCCGAGGCACTTTCAGCATGAGAAGAATGTTCATTGCATTTCTGTTTGGGCTGAGCGAAGCAACTTTTCCAGCTTAAGAAATTCGAACTGGTACTGACTAAATAGAGTCTGGCCGTAGATAGTTCGAGCCTGTCGCAGCAATTTTTCACGCTGGACACTCATATCTTTGACGCTAGCTAATGCTGCCTTCGCGAAATAGTAACCAGGGTGCAACGGATCATTTATATCAAGCTTTAATGCCAGCATTGAAGCCTTGGGTAGATTCCCCATAGCAATATAAGCATAGACACTTTTAAGAATACTGTTTGCGGCATCTTCATGGTGCCTGATATGCACCGCATAATAGCTAGCTGCTTCATCCCACCTATCTTGTTGAAAGGCGTTTTCACCTAGATAAAAATTTGCAGAATAGCGTTTTGCTTCAAGACTGATGGCTTCGAGCAGCTTTGTTTCAGCTTCATCATACTTTTTTTGTGCCGTCAAAATTCTACCTGCCAGTTCAAGTAGTTGTGCATTTTTATCTTCTGTTGCGATTTTTTTTGAAACGATCGTCCAGGCTTTATCATAATCCCCCGACTTGTATAGCCCAAATGCTTCGGAGTACGAACTATCTCCCTGGGCTAAGAGACTATGGCTCATTAGAAGCAGAACATGCATTGAACTTAAAAAGAAATTTCTCATTTTTCAGTTAAATCAATAATTATCCCACGAGCTTTCTGTGCTGATGTTCCACTTGTTACACAAATCTTCAGGAACTTCACCAAGAAAGCGCGATGGCCTTTGCCAGGCTTCATCAAACCGCCCTTGAGTAACCACTTCAGGATAAACAAGATATAGCTCATTTCTTGCTCTGGTGATCGCCACATAAAATAATCGCCTCTCCTCTTCCTCACCTTCTTCGTTATCCATTGAGCGTTTAGAGGGAAACATGCCTTCACAAAGCATGACAAGAAAAACGGTATCCCATTCCAGCCCTTTAGCCTGGTGAATGGTAGTCAGACGAACTATATGATCATCATCTTGTTGCGCTGCCTGTGAACCAGAGTCAACATTGGTCATAAGAGCCAGCTGCCCAAGAAATTCCAACATGTCATCATACTCATCGGCAAAAGAACGCAACTGCAACAAGTCTTCTAACCGGCTTTCATAATTCGTATATTTTGATTTTAAATAATCATCATAGACTGCATCAATGACCAGCTCAATGAGGTCCCCTGGTGAAGCTTCCTCCAGCCTTTCACACATCTGACAATGTGTTTCTCCCCATTGTTTCCAGAATACTTGAGCCTTAGCAGGCACTTTAACTTCATCCCATGGTGTTTGATTCGAAATGGCTGCCCACATTTTTTGTGCACTCGCTTGACCGACTCCTGGAATCGTTCGAGCTATGCGCTTAAAAGAAACTTCATCACGCCTATTTACAGAAAATTTAATGTAAGCTGAAACATCCTTAATATGAGCTTGTTCAAAAAAACGTAATCCGGATGTAATTTGGAAAGGTATATTCCTGCGCGTCAGTTCCATCTGAATTTCCATAGAATGATAATGTGAGCGATAAAGCACCACCATCTCACTCAAATCTTGTCCTCCTTCATGTAGTTCGAGAATACGTTGAGCAATGAACATAGCTTGCTCACGGCTACTGT
Organism: Verrucomicrobiota bacterium; assembly: GCA_039193385.1. Taxonomy (GTDB): domain Bacteria; phylum Verrucomicrobiota; class Verrucomicrobiia; order Methylacidiphilales; family JBCCWR01; genus JBCCWR01. The sequence continues at coordinate 2,575 of JBCCWR010000078.1, forward strand.
TTAACTGAATCAATGCTGGCTTAGCACTGCTCTCTCGACATGAACGCAGCTCTTTAGGAAATTGATGCATGTTATTAGCTATAGATGAGTTCGCCAGTTCAAGAATCTCGGGTGAGCTGCGATAGTTTGTTTCGATCTTAATCACACGCGTTTCCGGATGACGGTCGGGGAAACTCATAATGTTCTGAAAGTTTGCACCACGCCACGAGTAAATACTCTGGGCATCATCTCCAACCACCATCACTTGATGATGTTTTGCAGACAACAAATCAACCAAACTCGCCTGAATTTTATTTGTATCCTGGTATTCATCTACGAGTATATGTTGAAACTGTTTCTGGTATTTCTCACGAATATCATCCTGCTCTTGTAGCAATTTTAAAGTCTTCGTGAGCAAGTCATCGTAGTCGACGACATTAGCTGCGAGCTTACGACTTTGGTAGCTAGCCAGAAGATTTTTAATCTGATCTTCCATTTCGGAGAAATATGGATACTGCTGCTCAATAACACTATGGATACTTTTGTCCGTATTGACAGACATACTGAAAATGCTTAATAGAACATCCCCTTTAGGAAAACGTTTATCTTTAGTGTCAATGCCAGCTTCCACAAGACATGCATCCACTAAATCCTTAGCATCCTCCTGGTCAAGAATGGAAAAACCTGCATTCAATCCAACATGTTCTGCATGCCTACGTAAAAGGCGATGGCCCACATGGTGAAAAGTCCCTCCCCACAATCCTTTTATGTCTTGAGGTATAAGATCCTCAACACGTCGCAACATTTCTTTGCTGGCTTTGTTGGTAAATGTTAGCAACAAGATTTGATGCGGGCGCACTCCATGTTCGATAAGATAGGCCACACGGTAGGTAAGTGTTCTAGTTTTGCCACTACCAGCCCCAGCAATAACCAGAAGCGGTCCAGGTTTGGCCGTAACTGCTGCATGCTGCGACTCATTCAGTTCACTTGCATAGTCAATATGTAGGGAGCTTGAATCGCTACCTGAAGGCTTTAGCGTGTAATCGAAAGACATTCTTCAAGATTGATCTTATTTTCATAGAGTGCTTTACCTACAATAGCTCCATATAGGCCTTTAATCTGGTTCAGCCGTTGTATGTCGCTCGCAGTCGTCACTCCACCCGATGCTACTAGATCAATATCAACCGCCTCATTCATCTCTTCCAAAGCTTCAATATTAGGTCCCTGCAACATCCCATCGGTCGCTATATCTGTATAAATAATCGTTCCTACACCATAGCCTTCCATACGTCGGGCTAGTTCGATGGCATCGACTTGCGAAACTTCAGTCCATCCTTTTGTTGCTACTTTACCATCACGCGCATCTATGCCAACAGCCACACGTTCGCAACCAAAAGCTTCGACAGCTTCTTTAACAAATTGTGGATTCTCCACGGCCTTACTACCAATGATCGCACGACTTACACCGGCATCATAGAGCACTTCCATATCCTTCATTTTGCGAATACCTCCACCGAGTTCACATGGAATTGCAAGCTCCTTACAAATAGATCGAATAGCCGATAAATTTTTTGATTCGCCTTCAAAGGCACCGTCTAAGTCCACAAGATGCATGTACTCTGCACCTTCATTCTGCCACTTAAGTGCCATCGACGCAGGGTCATCACTATAGACTGTTTTATCTTCTGCTTTGCCCTGCTTAAGGCGCACCACTTGACCTGACATTAAATCTATTGCGGGTAATATGATCATATTATTTTAAAAATTTAGCGGCGCGCCAAATATTTCATAGTCTGAACCATAAGAATAATATCCTCTTCGGAAATACTGTTTGAGGGTAATAATAATGCACCCTCGCGTAGAGGAATATCTACCTTTGGAGAGTAAACTACGCGTCCATTTACAATAATAACAATCATTTTACCCATAGAGTTACTGGTTAAGGCTTCGAGCAAACGAGTTCCGGTTTGATCTAGACGCACCAGCACACGTCCATCGCGCACTTGTTGAAACTGTATTAAATTTTTCTCCGTAATATCTGCAAATTTCGTGATGTAAATGGCCTGTGGAGGATTGAATAACTGAACAGAAGTGATACCTGTGGCACCTTGGACTTCTTGAACCTGTGCATGAATCCTGAAGATTCCCATAGGTTTTGAACTTCCTGCAGTAAAAAAAATAAAGCAGCATATAAACACCGCCAGAACATGAAACTTACTGGTCATTAAGTCACAGACTAACCAGCAGTCCACAAGGCACCAGAAAAAATGGCATTAGACCTATACATTCAAATTCATTGAATACTCAAAACTTTCCGTTAATCTACAGAGCTAAATGAAAAATCATGAGAGCATCCCATTATTTGCTGCCGTAGTCTTGCTCACATTAACAACTACGCTTGTTCTTGCTGTAGACATTCGTCCTTCACGGCAAAGTGTCCCGGATCAATTTATCAACCCCCCTGGAAAACGTTTCAGCCTCTTCCAAGGAGATCCTCAGCGCGTACAAAAGGCAAATGAAATTAACCTTAACGACTTCAGTCCCAGCATCGTCATCGAAAAAGAATCCATCTCTTTAAACGACCTTGCAGAAGCCATTGAAGAAGAGGCTCTACTTCCATTCATTTTTAAGGTTAAAAACGTAAACGAACGTAGCTATACGCTATCTTTTCCCGACGCTCAGCGTTATGACTACATAATCACTCCTGTCGATTCTCAGACCGAAGCACTTTACGTCTGGTCTGCCGATAAGCTTTTTTATGAAGCGACAGGAGCAATCTTCATGAATGGCTTTGAATATATAGCTTTTAAGATAGATGTGCCCTTAAAGAAATTGTCCGATTCTCTAAAGCCTGGGAAATATAAGATTACCGCTATTTTAAGTAACTACCCTGAGATCAAAACGTCTGGGGAGTTTTCCGTTATTCCATAATAAGTCGTTATTCAGCTATCGACATCAGCTGACTGACAGTTACAAACTTCAATCCCTTTTCTTTCAACCCTTTAATAATACCGGGAACAGCATCAACCGTCGTTGCATGAATATCATGCAGCAAAATAATATCTCCAGAACTGGCACGACTAATAATATGTTGTGTCATCTGCTGTATGTCTGGATAAGCCCAGTCTCGCGGATCAATCGTCCAAAAGATGGTCGGACGCTTGTAACGTTCATAGACCCATAATCTTTGACTGCGTGTCATGGCTCCATAAGGCGCGCGGAAGGTGCTGGGATAGATGCCTGTTACTTTGTTAATAACATCATCCGTCTTATCAATATCTTCAATCACCTGCTGATCGGTCATGCGTGTCAAATTTGCATGGTTCCAGGTATGGTTGCCAATCTCGTGACCTTCATTCACAGCACGCTGAGCTAGACTCGGGTAACTTTGAATGTTGGGCCCTACCATGTAAAAAGTGGCTTTAGCATTTTCTTTTTGCAGAATATCAAGCAGACGCTGAGTATTAACGGGATGCGGGCCATCGTCGAAAGTCAAAGCGACGACTGGCTGTGAAACAGTGACACGAGATACCGTTGCGCCTCCGCTCCAGGATTTCAAATCTTGCTTTGCAACTTTTGTCGAAGCACATCCTAAAACTAGAAAACATAATCCAAGGCTAAAGAATAGACGGAGCATGGAGAAATCCGGTCAAATGATTGCAAATCTTAAATCTCTAGAAAGGGCGTTAAGACAAGTGCATTGATATACTAACCTAACATTTCCTGAACCATTTCACGTTCAGATGTCAGTTCAGCATTGGTTGTTTCTATCTTCGACTTGGCAAATTCATCCATTTCATAGCCTTCTACTATTTCGTAGCTTCCAGGCTCCGTCGTCTTTACAGGAAGGCCTGCCCATATATCAGGGTGAAACCCATAAGCTCCGTTCGATTTAACAGCCACGGAATGAATCGTCCCAGGTGTAACGAGGTCTTTCACATGATCAATCAAAGCATTCGCTGCGGATGCTGCAGAAGAAGCTCCGCGTGCTTGTATAATAGCTGCACCACGTTTACCTACAGTTGAACAAAAATCACCTTCCAGCCATTCATTATCATTAATAACATCTTTAGCAGGTTTGTCATTGATCGTCGCATGTGCGAATGCAGGGAACATCGTGGGACTATGATTCCCATAGATATAAATATTTTTAACCTCTGTGCTGTCCACACCTGCTTTCTTAGCAAGTTGGGTTACCGCGCGATTTTGGTCCAAGCGAACCATAGCCGTGAATCTCTCTATTGGTAAACGTTTTGCTTTACTAGCTGCAATCATACAGTTTGTGTTAGCAGGATTGCCCACTACTGCGACGCGTGCATCATCGGCAGCCACTTCATCAATAACGGCCCCCTGTGTTGTAAAGATCTTGCCATTATCTTTGAGCAGATCAGCACGCTCCATTCCTTTACCTCGAGGCTTTGCTCCAACAAGCAGGCACCAGTTTGCATCTTTAAAACCCGTTTTACCATTATCAGACAATTCAATGCCCTTCAAAAGTGGAAAGGCACAGTCATCAAGCTCCATAGCAACCCCTTCAAGTGCTTTCATAGCTGCTTCAACGGGAACTTCAATAAGCTGAAGAATAACTGGCTGATCCGGGCCAAGCATTGCCCCAGAAGCAATCCTGAACAAAAGTGAATAGCCAATTTGACCAGCAGCACCAGTCACTGCCACGCGAATAGGTTCTTTAGACATATGGAGCATTAGTTAATCAGCTTTGCTCTCAGTTACAATAAGAATGAACAAAATTAATACTTAAATTCTATGTTTTCTGATCAAACTAGCGATATATATGAGTAGCTTTTAACGTACTAATGCTTTGAAATCTTAAATCCTAACTTTTTATATTACTTACTTTGTAATTCCTCAATTTTATTCCTTGCATATTTAGAGTATATTAACTATCTCCTTTTAAGTAAATTTTAACAAAAATGAATCTAATTGACCGAAGAGAATAAAAAAAACATTCTTATTGTTGATGATGAGCAATCTAGCCTGGATTATCTCAAAGCCTGTCTGAAAAAAGGCGGCTTTACCTGCTCAGAGGCTAAATCTGTTACAGAAGCAAAGGAAATTCTAGAAACACAAGGCTTCTCAGCATTTGATTGCCTCATAACCGATTACTATATACCCGACCACAATGGAATCGAGCTGCTCAATTGGGTTCAAAGCTGTGATAATACCTTAGCAGTCAGCATTATCACAGCCGAAGGAGAAAAGGAACTGGTGACAGAAAGTCTGCGCAAAGGTGCTGCGGATTATATGGAAAAACCGGTTCGGCCCAATCTACTGAATGACTCTGTCAAACGTCTTTGTCAGCTTACCGCACGACGCAGGGAGCTCAGCGAATCCAAGCGCGCTGTTTCAGAGCTAGCCCAGCTACAAAACCTCTTTTGCCAATCCAAACCAATTCCAGGAATTCACCCAATGGAATTTATCATGATCCCGATGCACGAGCTGGGAGGAGACTTTCTTGACATTGTACAATTAAGCGACAAACGCTATATCATCTCATGCGCGGACGTATCAGGACATAACTTAAAAGCAGCTTATGTCTCCGCATACTTTCAGGGTATGTCTAGCGGCATGCTTCTAGAAGGTGCTTCTACATTGGAAACCATTCATAAAATTAACCAAATCATGGTTAATGATTGGAACGACCCCAAAGTAAAAGGGACCCATCGACCTATGTTTTCCATTGCGGCTATATATGTTGTCCTCGATCTAGAACAGCAAAACATTGAAATTTATAATTGTGGCTTCCCAGGTCCAGCACTGCTGGATGTCGATAGTTTGTCAACTACCTTAGACGTTGCCTCGCAACCTCTTGGCTGGTTCAAAGACGGCTTATTTACCAGCCACAAAACAGACCTGAATAATCTGACTCATATCCTACTCTACACAGACGGTCTGTTGAGTCTTGCTGAAGCGCTGGAAGTTCATCCCTATGCATTAGGATTTAGGCTCTTAAAAGCTGAAAACATGGATGAACGGCTCTCATTGACATATGCGGCACATGACGACATTTTGTTAATTAAAATTTATTTAACCGATACATCTGTGCATAAAAATTCTATCTTTTATCAAAAATACTCTCGTACTGATATTAATGACATAGATATGCTTCAGACCCACTGGGAAAAAAGCCTCCTCTATGCTCTAGGCGATAAAATTCTTGAAAGCCGTATTGATGACATTCTGGTTAGTACCAGAGAAATAGTTCTTAATTCCTTAGAACACGGTTGCCAAAAATCCTCCGAAAGCTACAGCAGTCTGGACATCATCTATGATGAAGATACAGAACAGATTATTATTCAAGTAAATGACGAGGGCACAGGTTTTGAGTTTAATATTGAGCAGCGTCTTGCCGATATGGAAAAACTGGATGCAATTTCGGATCACATTGGGCTAGGCCTTACACTAGTTCATGGACTGGTGGATAAGCTCGAGTTTTCCGAAAATAGTTCAGCAGTAAAAATGACATTTAACTTAGAAAAAAAACTATGATAACACATAACGTCGATTCTATGAATCAAGAGCTGGTTGTTCAAATTCCTGGGGATTTGTTAAGCAGTAATGTTGCTGAAATCAGTGGTCAAATAAACGAAATCAAAACCAACCCGAATAACTTCGGAGGAGGTAACTGGAAAACCCTCACATTAGATCTTTGTAAAGCACGCATGGTTGACTCCATCGGCTTAAACATGCTTGTCAGCTTAATCAAAGATATGAAATCTCGCGGAGGAAACCTCAAAGTAGTCATCACTAGTAAAACGGTCTATCGAACTTTTCTGGCCACACGACTCGATAAATTAATCAATGTCGTTTTAAAATAATTTTGCCAAGAATTGTTCTCAAAGCCCAGCGAGCTACTAGCTTCCTCTTTCTTATGCCATATTAGAATTGGCATAGAATTCTATTGCATCCCTTTACATAATCATTAGATTCCCAACTCGGGACCTGATATCAGCTCTATACTCATTGCTGATAATTAAATGTAGCCATGAATCCACTAAGGCTTCTCAACTCATGCTGGCGGGAAATGAAAAGCTTTTTTAAATTTTGGAAAGATTTGTCAGAAGAATTTCGTGCTCACTGGCGTTCCTACCATGTCCGGCAGAGCCTTAAAAGCGTAGGTCCTTATTACTATAATGAAATACGCCGTATGGTGGAGCTCGGAGATCTAACCTATGATGCTGAGGTAGAGGTCGAATTACGTAAAATCCCTGTAAGCCAATTCTATTTACAATACAGCCCCTCAATTGCCTTTCGTGTGATCCAGACCATCGAAATTATTGTTCTACTTATGATCATGATAGCCATATTACTAATTATCGTTGCAGGTATATTTTTCTTGCGAAATCATCTTGCAGCTATGATTTCCGCCGCCTGAAATGCCTGAAAAAACACAAGCATCAAACTTCGCCTGGGGTACCGGAGAAACGCGCCACTTTTACGAGCTTACTCCAGATATCATCCTCGACGCTGCGGAAAGATCAGGTATTCGCTGCAATGGACGCTGTATGGCTCTCAACAGTATGGAAAATCGTGTTTTTGAGCTAGGCATAGAAACCCAGACAGAACCGGATAATCCTTCCGCAGCTTTCCGTATCGCTAAATTCTATCGCCCTGGACGCTGGACGAAGAAACAGATACTCGATGAACACCGCTTTCTTCTTGATCTACAAGCAGAGGAAATTCCTGCTATCGCTCCACTCCATTTTGCAACGGGTGAAACTGTTCAACTTTTACCAGATCATAATATATGGTTTACGATCTTCCCCCGAGCCGGAGGCAGGAATCCTGATGAGTTGAGTGATGAACAACTCAAAATCATAGGCAGGTTATTAGCTCGCATTCACATAGTCGGCTCACGCGCTCAGGCCGATGCAAGAATCAAAATCGACCCCGAAAGCTATGGCATACAAAATCTCGATTTTCTTTACCAAGAAGAATGGATTGAACCTGACTTTGAAAATCAGTATTGCGATCTTGTTGAAGAAATATGCATGCTTTCAAAGCCTTGGTTTGAAGCCGCAGACTGCCAACGAATTCATGGCGATGCCCATCTCGGCAACTTACTCTATGGTCGCCAGGGTTTCTACTGGGTTGATTTTGATGACATGTTGCGTGGCCCATGTGTTCAGGATATATGGCTTTTGACACCGGGACGTGAAGCAGAATCTCTTCGTCAGCGCAATGTGCTACTACAAGCCTATGAAATGCTCAAACCTTTTGATTATGCAACATTACGCCTTGTCGAGCCTTTAAGAGCTCTGCGCTTTATCCACTTCAGCGCCTGGATAGCGAAACGCTGGGAAGACCCCTGGTTTCCAGAAAAATTTCCAGACTTTGGAACACGCAACTACTGGCAAGAACAAGTCCAGGATCTTTATGAATGTCTCAATATCATGAA
>JBCCWR010000079.1:0-10752 GCA_039193385.1 Verrucomicrobiota bacterium
AGCTTAAGAAACGATGCCTATAGACGTGTTAATTTAAAAAGATTTCCATATCATGTTATCTACCTCTTAAGAGATAACAGAATATTAGTCATAGCTGTTCCTCATTCTCATAGCGAACCCGAATATTGGATAGATAGAATTTAAATTACATACAAGATAAGGTGTGAAGGTAGTGAAGAGATCCAAATGAAAGAATAAAATCATTACCTATGAAAAAGAAACAACAAGAAGCTAGCAAAGCTTCGAGTCATAATTGCGGTCACTTTTTCATAAAGCCGATTCATCTGCTCTTACTTAAATCGATTAATAGTAGATTAACTATGCCGCTTCTGCATAGCCTATTGCATTGATCTGATATCCAGTCAAAATATTATCCGGACTCTAACAATAAGTTGTTAACATACGGCTAGCCGCACATTATTTTGTAGGAAAGATACCTTGTTGCGCGTATGATAGGTTTTCAGATTGATATGAACCGCATAACAAGACAGTTCCTTCAACTCCGTGCATGAAGGTAAACGTCGGCCAAAATACAAGCACATATTATGAAGCGATCTGAATTCCTTCGCCTCGCCTTGACGGCAAGTCTGGCACCTAAATTAATGGGATCTACGGTCAAGCAGGCCACCCACCCACGCAAGCTGGTGCTGATTGCCGGGCCTCCGAGCCATCCTCCAATGATGCATGAATTTCGCGCTGGGACGATACTACTCGAGAAACGCCTTCAGGCAGTTCCCGGGCTTATTGTCGATCGTCACGAGATGGGCTGGGTGAAGGACGAGGCGACATTTGCAGATGCTGATGCGATTGTTTGCTTTTCCGACGGGAATAAACGACATCCTGTCCTAGCGGATGAAGGTCGTCTTAACACTATGGAAGGTCTCGTAGCTCAAGGCGTCGGATTTGGGTGTATGCATTTTGCTGTCGAGGTGCCGAAAGAAACTGCAGGTCCTAAATTTCGAGAATGGATGGGCGGCTGCTACGAGCACAAATGGTCGTGCAATCCGTTTTGGGATGCACATTTCGACACTTTCCCGGAACATCCTATCACCCGCGGGCTCCAGCCTTTCACAATTAGAGATGAATGGTATTTTAATATGCGCTTCAGTGAAGGTTTTAGTGCCGAGGGCCCTCGCGAAATGAATGGGGTCAAATTTACGCCCATACTTGTCTCCAAGCCTTCCGATAAAACACGCAGTGGCCCCTATGTTCATCCCAAAGGTCCTTATGCGCACATCCAGGCTGCAAAAGGAAGAAAGGAAGCAATGATGTGGGCTGTCGAGCGGCCTGATGGTGGACGCGGCTTCGGCTTTACCGGTGGGCATTTTCACGTAAATTGGCAGAACGATGTCTTCCGTAGAACAATACTCAATGCGCTTTGCTGGGTAGCGAAGATAGAGGTGCCCGCTGGAGGCATCGAGTCAGCTCCTGTCAGTGAGGCGGAGTGCCTCAGCAACCTTGACAAAAAGTGAACCAACCTAGAAAGAGAATATGAACCTTACAAGGGCATGAATTTACCAGAAACAAGAGAAGAGTTTGTGAAACAGATCAAAGCCAATAGAAACAAAATTCGATCCAACCAGTCGAGATAAGTAATACCTAGATACGTTAGACATGAAGATAGTAAGCATTGTTGTTGTTCTAACTAGCTTGATAGCATCGAGCCTTCCTGCTGATTCTTATATTTCTACAAGGTTTGAAGCTTCCTATCCCGGTGGCCTAGTACTCCCACCAGATAAGCTGAGAGAAGACGTTATTCAGGGATTTCGTGATATGGACGTATCTGAAAGAGTCGTTAAGAAAATAGGAGATTGGGTAGATGAAATTCGTGTCGATATGGCCTTCAATGCAAATCACAGCGATGATCATTCACCCCCTAAGATTTGGGGGCCTATTGCCAGTTTAGACGGTAGTACAACTTGGGATATCAATCAATTCCTTCTGGAGGACATTATTGGTGATGAATTTCTCGGAGATTATATAGTTCTATCTACGAACAAAGTGGCGTTAGGGTATCAGTTTGTTGTTAGATTCAGGATTGTCATCCCATTGGAAGAAGCTGAGAATCAGGATGATATACTCGTATGCACCTTTAAGATGGTAGGAGAAAAGGTATTGTCGAGGAAAGTAGACAGTGATACTGCGGTAGCGGTTCCTCTTTTGTTCCTTACGAAGGCGCATTTCAGCAAGCCAACTTTTCGGGAATCTACTAAGAAAATCGAGGCAAAGCAAGCCATGACAGACACCAGTAGCGTGCCGCGGAATTGACGATTTGAACCAGAGAAGAATCGGTCCGGTTACAGGTGGAAATTTCTTGCCATCGATGCACCTGCCTTTAGGCCTTGGGTGATAATAATAGCCTATTCGTGAAGTCTTGAGTCTCGCCCCAGCGAACCAAACGCTAGAGAGCTAGCGAGGATTTGACTTGCGTCTCAACCTCGTAAGTTATCTAGGCGTTCTACGGGCATTATAGAGTTTCCAGTAAACTCCCTTTTTTTTCAGCAATTCGGACCCGGTCCCGGATTCAACCAAACATCCCTTATCTAAAACAAAAATGCGATCGACATGGTGAATGGTTGATAGCCTGTGTGTTACGATCACGGTAGTCGTGTGATTCATGATTGGGGTGAGAGCCTTCATAACCTCGGCCTCTGTAGCAAGGTCCAGAGAACTGGTCGGTTCATCTAATAATAAAATCGAACTACGTTTTAAAATAGCTCTAGCTATACCAAGACGTTGGCGTTGCCCTCCACTTAAACGAACGCCTCGTTCACCTACTTGAGATTCATAACCATCCGGCAAGCCTTGAATAAATTCATGGATCTGAGCCTCGCGTGCTGCGGCTTTAATTTGATATTCAGGCGCATCAGGTTCTGCATAGGCAATATTCTCACGAATAGTGCCTGCGAGAAGTACCGTCTCCTGCATAACCATGGCAATCTGATGGCGCAGTGAAGATTTCTTAACCTGGCTGATAGCTTGGCCATCGATAGATACCTCACCTTCAGATGTATCATAAAACCGTGGCAACAAGGAAAGCAGGGTTGTCTTTCCTGCACCCGTCCCTCCTACAAAGGCAACGGTTTGACCCGGTTCAATATTTAAAGAGATATTCTTCAATATCATTTTTCCCGGTTCGTAGGCAAAACTCACATTGTCAAAATGAATGCAGCCTTGTTGGAGAACAAGGGGTTTTGCTTGAGGCACATCAGGTACATGGTCTGTCTGATCCAAAACCTGAAAAACACGGTCCGTTCCGGCAGCAGCTCCTTCCATAGCCCAGGCGGTGTAGCTTAATTGCTCTAGGGGCTGATAGAGCATCGTTAAATATGTCAGGAATACGGTAAGATCACCTATTTTCATATCTCCATCTAAGACAGCCTTACCTCCGTAATAAAATAACATGGAAGTTCCTAAGGCCGTAACGACACTAACGCAGAGAATACTGGCGACATTGATAAACTGAAGCTTCTGATTGGACTCATGCGATTCCGCACAACTTTGCGTAAACCGTTTGGATTCGCGTAATTCCTGAACAAAGGCCTTTACTATACGGAGAGAGGCAAAGCCCTCTGTAGCACGCGCTAATACCTTACTTTCTTTCTCATGCATAACCGTTGTTCGGCGGCGTATATGAACGCCAAAAAATCCAATGACCAAAATAAAGCCTGGAACCACAGCCAAAGCTATGAGTGTCAGAGTCGCATTCATTGTCCACATGACCGTGAGCATGGCCACTAGTGTTAAGAGTGAGCTTAAAACACGATCAAAACCCGCATTAAAAAAGGTCTGAAATGACTGAGCATCGTATACAACTCGAAAGGTGCTATCACTACCACTACGTTGGTCATGATAGCTCATCGGTAGTTCATGCAGCTTTTCATAAAGTCTCTTGCGCATGTGAAGAACCGCTTTTAATCCTATATCTATCTGCCAGTAATCCTTAACCATATTGGCCACCCCCCAGACCAGATAAATCAATACGAGGACTAATGCTAAAACAAATAGGGCCATATGCCCGGTAAATGATTGATCAAGAAATGGCAAATAATAATTCGGACCTTCTTGATTAAAAACATCATCTATAAGATATTTTAAGGGCCAAGGTTTAAGCAGGTGAACTCCTATAGTAAGGAGTAGAAAAATGAGCCCTACACTAATACGCCATGCAAATGGTTTAAAGACGCCAAGAATTCTGAAATACAGCTTCATAGAATGTAAATGCTCTTAACTAAAATTAACTAAACAATCGTTAGGCCTTGTTTCAAAGCCGCAGCTTGAACTAACTTAGCCAGGCGCAATCTGAGTGCTAATCCATTGCCCAACATATAAAACAACACTATTAATCCGAGCATACAAAGACCATACCCACTCCAGGGCCAGAAGATCTCCTTAAGGAGAATCAAACCGACCATAACTAAAATACCTAGTAAAAGCATGCCAAAGGTTGTGGGCCTTAATTCCAGAGCCACGCGGTTCAGGCGTTTTCCTTCTGGGTAAATCTCCATCATGGTGCGCATACGAATGTGCCACCACCGATTTGCAAAAACATTAAAGTCCCAATGAGTCCATCCATTATCTACGGCAAATTTCCACCCTTCATCTCTAAGAAGCATTCTAATGCCTTCCAGTAAGTAAAAACGATCCTGACTTTTTTCGTTCCAGAAGAGTAGCTGTCCTGCTTTCCATAAAGAAATGTTTTCATGGGCATGTTTTTCTTCTGAATGAGAAACAACGGATGGTGTTCGCTTCTTACTAACCCAGGTAAAGTAACGTGCCCATGCACGAACCAGCGGTTGTGCCCATGTCAAATAACTCAAGAGCAAACGCGCGCGCACAGAGTCATACTTAGTTTCCAAACGTGAGCGGTTCACAGAATACATGACACTGAGCAGTGTGCTTGCTGCCATAGCTAATGGCACCACACGAATTGATTCGAAGAAGAAAGATAATATGAACACGGCAACCAAAACCATATTCCACTCAAAACTTTGCAGTAAGTAAGACCAGTAATTTTCGGGACGAGCATAGATTGACTGGAAAAAACCTGATCCAAAAACCCCGTGGTAAATGACAGGATGATGAAAGAGGCGGTCTGAGCGAAACTTTCCGTAAATAACACCTCGCCATCGGATACCTCCTACCGAGTCAAAATAATTGGTATGCTTATAACGTAAGAGCGACTCGGCCTCACCATAACCCTTTTGTTGGTTAAAATAAGCTTTTACGGTGAATCTCCGAAAATGCCATACCACTGCAGATGGGCTGTATCCTATCTTATGCCCCAACTGCATTATGCGCCAGCACACATCAACGTCATCGCCAGCCTTACGGTATTCTGCATCAAAGCCACCGATAGCTTCCAAAGCCCATTTATAAAATGCCATGTTACAACCTGGTACATGCTCAGCTTCACGATCATCTATTAAAACATGGCAGGGAGCACCAGGAGCTGCTGCTACAGTAGCCTGAACCCAGTTCTCCGTAGGGGGGGAAATGTTGGGACCTCCGACAGCGGCATAATCGCCCTCCAGCAAGGGTCGAACCAAGTGATAAAGCCAGTCTTTTTCTGCCATGCAGTCAGAATCCGTATAAGCAATAATCTCCCCTGTTGCTTGATGATACCCCACATTTCTGGCCACGCTAAGCCCTTGGTTCTCTTGCATAACAGTTACGATTGTCGGGAAATCTTTGACTATCTCCTGAGTATTATCTTTAGAACCATCATCCACCAGAATCACTTCATAATCGGGATATGTCATTTTACTTAGTGACGCAAGACACTGGCGCAAGGTAGTCGCTCCGTTGTAAGAACAAACAACCACGCTGACTCTGGGCCACCACTGGTGAGGGTAAGTCTGCACAATACTTTCCGTATCCCCCATCGTCTTGGATTGAATCACACCATAAGACTTTTTAGGTTTTCGCTTACGATCCACTACGCCAAAGGCCCAATCTTCTATCTCAACGCCGCCAGTAAACCATTCATCAGTCCATGAAAATAAAATAGTTCCGGCTAACCCACTGCGAAAAACCTCTTCATAATGATCCGAGATGAGTTGGGCTTGTTCTTCTTCCGTATGCCGGATTGTATCCATACCGAACTCACTTAATAAGAGAGGTTTCTCTTCAGTCAGGTTATGAAGACGGGCTAAATATTTACCAAAAATATCACGATCATGGAGATAAACATTATACGCATAAAAATCCACATTCTGTGGCACAAGATACTCAGTCGGAGGAAAGTTACTGTAAGAAACAAGCAGCGTTGCATCGACGGACTTAATTTCCATGACCATGTCATCTAGAAAATCTCCAATGCGTGATGCGCCATACCAGCGCACGAGGTCACTGGGAATTTCATTATCCACAAAAAACCCCATCAAGGCAGCATGCCCATAATTGACCTCTGCAGCCCTGCAGACATTTTGTAAAAGTTCTTTGCGTATTTTATTCTGAAGAAATAACGTTCGCTGTGTCCAGGGCACAGTAACCAGAACACGTAGTCCAAACGCTTGCGCCATATCAAGCAACCAGGCAGGAGGGGTATGGTACAAACGAATCACATTAAGACCTGCCTCTGACATGAGTTGAAAATCACGGCGTGTTTCATCAGGCGTGCAGAAATGGTCTCCTGCCTCTTCGCGCGGTCGAAAAGGACCATAGGTCACTCCCTGCACATAAAATTTTGTGTCTTGGTCAAAGAAAAATTTTGCTTTCGCTTCGAGTCGCTTCATTGCCCCTTCATTCTAAACTGCTAAATCCAACACACTTCCCACCTGATCAAATATGGATTGAAGAATAAGGAAAATTCTAAACATGACAAATAAAGCCACGATCACATAAACCGTTGCTGATAACGCTTTGACGAGTTGACGCGCTTTACGCCTTGCCTGCTGCAAGGCATCGTTTGCGACGTGTTGCAGAAGGCTATCCATCTTTCCCGCTTTCTCCGCTGTTTCAAGCATCTCCACTTCATCTGTGCTGAAGACCGAACAATTTCTTAATGTTTGGGCTATCTCCTGCCCTTCACCTAACATGTAAGCTACACGGTGCATCTCCGAAGATAGACATATATTATTTGCCGATCGAGCCGCTCGCTCCCAGCTTTCCTGCAAAGGGAACCCTCCTATCAGCATTTGTCGAAACGCTATACAAAAATGATAAACGCTCATCAAACGCACCCATTCTTTAAGCATAGGCAAGTTCAACATAACTTCATCAAAAACTGTTCGGACACGCTTATTGGTTTTACCAATTTGCCAGAAGACATAAGTAAGAAATGCTATGGCATACGCGGGGACGAGAAAAATGAGTGCTTCGAGCAAAGCAAAAAAAAGTCCTTTTGTGACAAAGGTCAGTATGGCCGGAATCAAGCAACCGAGATGAAAAAGGATGCCAGGATAAATGAACCCCATGGTGAGATCCTTGTGCACAGATCTTACCTCCTCTTCCATCTCCGCCAAAGTCATCAGAGCCTCATTGAGTCGTCCTGAGAGCTCTGCCGCTTCAATCATATAAATCTGCTCTTCGCGAATAAACCCAGGCACTTTTCTTAAAGAATCAGCGAGACTATTTCCCGATGCAACATGCGGAGACAATTGTTCTGCAAGAGAAGCTACATCTCCATGAGATTTGCTTTGCAGGTGTTGTAAAGACTGGGTCAGTGGCATACCTGCGTCTATCATGGTGCCTAATTTGCGAAAAAATTCAGGATTCATATTTTTATTCGCATACAATTTTTTAAAAACACTCGTTTTTCACTAGCATCCTCTTTCCAGTTAGGCAATCTACCATGTCTTTTATGGCTGATCAGAATACACCCGACACACCCAGAGACTTCATCCGTGAAATCATCTCCAACGACCTTTCTTCAGGCAAGCATGACAAAATCGTAACCCGCTTTCCTCCCGAACCGAATGGATTTCTCCACATTGGCCATGCCAAGTCCATTTGCTTGAATTTTGGCACAGCTAAAGAAGTTTCCGGAACCTGTCATCTACGCTTTGATGATACGAACCCATCTAAGGAAGACACGAGCTATGTTGAGGCCATTCAAAAGGATGTAACGTGGCTAGGCTACGATTGGAAGGAAAACCTCTTTTATGCATCTGATTACTTCGAGAAGCTTTATCATTTTGCCATCGAATTGATCCAGAAAGAAAAAGCCTATGTTTGCACCTTGAATCCTGAAGAATTTAAGGAGTACCGAGGCGTTCCTACACGTCCTGGTAAAGAAAGCCCTCATCGCAACCGTTCTGTTGCAGAAAACATGGATCTCTTCGAACGCATGCGGAAAGGTGAGTTTGAGGAGGGCACTTATGTATTACGGGCTAAGATTGATATGCATTCGCCCAATCTTCATATGCGTGACCCCGCCATCTATCGCATCAAAAAAGATCATCATCATCGAACTGGGGACCAATGGTGCATTTACCCTATGTATGACTTTGCTCACTGTTTGTCTGATGCCATTGAGTGCATCACCCACTCATTGTGCACCCTTGAATTTGAGGTTCACCGCCCTCTTTATGACTGGTTCATTGACCATGTGACGACGCCTAGCAAACCCCGGCAGATTGAATTCGCACGCCTTAATCTTTCTTACACTGTCATGAGCAAACGTAAGTTACTCCAGTTAGTCGAAGAAAATTTAGTCCATGGCTGGGATGATCCACGCCTTCCCACGATCGCTGGAATGAGAAGACGCGGCTACACGGCAGAATCGATACGCGAGTTTACGCGACGTATCGGCATAACCAAACATGATGGGTTGACTGACATATCTGTTCTTGAAGCTTGTATTCGCGAAGAATTAAATAAAACGGCACCACGTTACATGGCGGTGCTCAAACCTCTGAAGCTCACCATTGAAAACTATCCTGAAGATCAAGTTGAAGAAATGGAGGCTATCAATAATCCCGAGGATCCTGAAGGCTCGGGGAAGCGTAAGATTCCTTTTGCCAAGCATCTATACATCGAAGGTGAAGATTTTATGGAAGATGCTCCGAAAAAATATTTTCGACTCACACCAGGACGCGAAGTGCGGTTACGCTATGGCTATATCATTAAATGCACAGGATGTAAAAAAGATCCGAAAACTGGAGAAGTTCTCGAGGTACTATGCAAGTACGATCCTGAAACACGCGGCGGAAACACCCCTGATGGACGAAAGATCAAAGGCACCATACACTGGGTATCTTCGCAACATTGTCAGGATACAGAAGTTCGACTCTATGACCGATTGTTCAAAACAGAAATTCCTGACAACGTTGAAGAAGGTGGTTCCTTTAAAGATCATTTAAACCTGAATTCTCTGATTACTCTAAGCGCTAAGGTCGAACCTTCTCTAACAAAACAAGAGTCCGAAGCACGTGTTCAATTTGAGCGCAAGGGCTACTTCTTTGCTGACCCTGTAAATAGTAAGCCAGGCAAGCCGGTGTTTAATCAAATCGTGAGTCTTCGAGACTCCTGGTCGAAGACAGCCAGGAAGTAGCTCCTTAGGCTTTAAAAATAATTACACCATGAGTTCCCGAAGTCGTTTGATAGTCACATCTGCTATCTTAACCGTTTCTTCATCATCATTTTTCTGAGCTGCTTCTTTGAGAGTATGCCAGGCTTTAGGCCCTATATCTGCTTTGTCATTCACTTTGACGGCATCACGACATAGCGTTAAGGCATGCCCGATATCATTTTTTCTACTGGCGATCATGGCGATGTGATACTTAATCATTGAATCAAGTTCACCTAAACCAAGTGCGGTCTCGAAAGCTTTTTCTGCCTTGTCCATATTGTCTTCCTCATAGTAATAGATGAGTGCAAGTTTAAGCCAGCTGGACTTATAATCAGGATCAAACGCAATAGCACTGTAACAAGCCTCTTCTGACTCACTGTACTTTCTCTGGGCTCCGAAAATACCTGCTAGGTTATCCCAGGCACGTGTGTAATTGCGGCGGAGCTCTAAGCAACGCAAAGTTGCCTTTTCGGCTTCGTGTATGTCATTAAGTTGAAAATAGAGCACGCCAAGATTACACCAAAGTTTTGCATTATCCTTATCTTCTTTGAGGGCCAGTTCATATTTTTCTTTGGCCATTTCGTACTTCTCTGCGACTTGTAATACAACGGCTAAGTTGAAAGCTGTCGCTGCAACTCGAGGGTTTAAATTGTAGGCCCATTTAAAAGCATTGATTGCTTCGTCCAGAAGATTTCGATCAAAGCAATGATTCCCAATATCAGTCCATAGTTTGCAACCTTCAAAGGGATTACTACTCAATGACTCAGCTTTCTTGGCATAGGCAGCAGCACACTTAGGCCGATTGAGCCCCAGTTGCTCATGAGCAAGTCTGCGGCAATCATCAGCAGATAATTCTTTCTTCAAATTCAACTTATCGGGGTCATCAAGTATATTGCCTTTCTTGTCATCGTTTATTCGAAAAGGCAGTCGCATCGTCACTTGAGCCGTCTGCCGAATAATACGGTGCAATGATTCTTTTTTAATTAACCCTGTAGGTATATCTTCTGCTGTCGTCATAACCTTCCTCTCTACTCTATAACATTTTTCATTCGCCTCAACGCGAACAACATATTGCTCTAAACTTATTCGTCATCCTGTTCCAAATATGTGCATGGAATTCACTGAATAGACTATTAAGTGAAATACACAAGCAATAAATTATGGAAATTATATTGAATCAATAAAATTGATACTGGGAAAAATGCAAAGTATTTTTTATTTCAATTTATTATTTCCAT
>JBCCWR010000080.1:0-10696 GCA_039193385.1 Verrucomicrobiota bacterium
AGGTCCGTCATATTTCAGCCAGGCCAGCTTGGCCAGGGAAAACTTTCTTTGTATAAGAGGATCTCCCGCTCGCACCTCGTAGGTGATCTTATGCCCTTGATCATCATAGGTGGTGATCTCTGCCTCCTGTTGGTGGGTCAGTTCTCTCAGATCTTCTGAGGAGGCAGCATTGTTTAGGCGATTAAAGGTGGTGAAGTAATTAGCCGGGTGACTGGCGGAGGGGGTAAGATCGACTTCCTTGCTCTGAAGATAGCTTAAAAAATCCTGACGGGACTCAAAAATATTACCCGTAGCTGTGTCGGTGAGGTAAGGCAGACGGAATGCCGTGGTATGGAAGAACCGCTCCGCCTGGCTCCCGCGGTAGTCCTCCCAATCGGTTAAGCGGAACTCAGGAATTCCCTGAATGGCGGCATTGGCCTCATAGCCCACTTGTTCTGGGGAGAAAACATCCTCCATATTCATCCAGGTCAGTCCTCCCTTCAAAGAAAGATCCTCGCGGGCTGCCGCACCGTGACCGGCTACATTGACATCCAGCAAAGCTCCCGTGTCATAAACAATATAGGCAAACCGACCTTGGGAACCACTTTCAGATTGATCGGAGATGAAACCATCCTTATTCAGATAGACCCAGTTGGGCACCGTATCTTCATTGAAAGATTCACTGTTGAGCAGTGGCTTATCCCATTTGGAGGGGCGAACTGAAAACGAGCCACCCGAACTCGTAGGTTCGTTTGAACTATCTGTAACTAAAGCTCCCTCATGAGAAAAGGGAGTATCCTCTATACTCGATTTAATGATGCGTTCAAAGCCAGGAATATCTTTTAAAGGGGAAGTCACAGAGAGAGCACCTTCCGAACTGGAGGCAATCTCCTGGGACAAATCCACTTCCAGAACAGAAACCGCACTGCGGACCATTAACTCCGAGCTAAGAATTTGGACTTTGTCTTCTGTAATCCATAACTGAGCTGCTGTTTTGACAAAGAAAGCCATGACCAGAGTGGTGATAAGCAAAATCATGATCAAGGTGATGACCAGAGCAAAGCCACGACGCTGTTTCTTTAGCTTATTTTTAGACTTTGAAATCTTCATTTTTTATTTTAGGTAGATTGTTTTTTGGGCAATGTTCAGATTTTGTCTGAGAGGTAGAAATGAAATATCTTTCATATCCTGGCTCCACTGATCGTAAGCATTTTCAGTAGCCGAAAGGTTTTGCAGGGAGTTTTCTATAAGATTGAGTTGATCGGTATCTGCCAAAAGATCGAGCGTATCCGTGTCTAAGGTGGCAATTGTAATATTTAAACCGACAACGTAATTCGTATTGGTCGTCTCGGGAGATAGGGCTATGGCTTTAATAGATCCTCCTACATCTGCCTGGCCGTTTAAAAAGCTAGCTTCGGATAAATCTTGAGGATTGATTGTGACATAAGGTGGAGGGTCGCGGGTCAATGTGCCATTATTGAGTATGTACTCAGTATCAAAAGCGACTACATTAACGCTCATGTTATGCCATTCGAAGATGCCAGTATCAGAGCCTTTTTTCAGGTCGTTTGACATGGCAGTAAAGGCTGACGGTAAACTGGCAAAGATCTTACTACCTGGATTACTCGTTTCAAATGACAAGCAGCCATCTGCGCGGGATAGTAGAGAAATCGTTTCTGAGTCGTTTGGAGATGTCTGTCTGCTCGTCAGCAATTTATCTCTGGGAATCATACTATAAACAACGAGCGAGCCTCTTATATCATCTTCTATGCCGGATGTTGTGGATTCGTAACGGCTACGTCCTCGGGTTAGAAGAGCAAAACCACCTTCATAAGTTAGTGTATTATCATAGGTCAAAAGAGTGGCACCTCCTTCATAGATACCTCGATCCAAATCGTACTCTATCCTATTGAATATGGATTCTACAGAAGAGCTACTTGAAGTGCTTATTTCTGAGGTTTGTATCGCCTCTGCTGATTGATTGGTCATTTGGACGATTCCCAGCAGCATAAGCGTCATGATGGATGTCGCTACGAGCAGCTCTACCAGAGTAAAAGCAGATTTTCTCTGTAAATCAGTGAACTTTGTGGTTAGCCGATACATTGTTATATTAGTTAAGTTATTTTGTAAATACAAAGTATTGCTTTAATCTACCATTAAAGCAAATGTATTATAAAATCAAGTCAAAATTTAATAGTTCATCTATTCAAAATACATCAGCGGTTCATCATAACTTTAATCTGCATGATGCCATAGTGATCTGTGCAAGATCTTGAAAGTGAAAGCTTTATAGCCAACTTGTCGTATCACCTTTTGATACAACAGCGTTGTTTCTAAAGTCTCTTCTCCTCAAGCTTTTATACATCTGACCCGCCCCCTGTGGCATCATGCGGATTAAAATCAGAGGAATATTTATGGTTTATCGGTTCGGCATACACGAAGCTTGATCAAGAATGCGTGCTTTTTCAGAACTTACAGGGGTAAGTTGACCTATCTTTAAAATCATAAAAAAGCATAGCTAATAGTTGAACTTCCATCTTTTTCACAAAATAGGGAATAAAATACCTTATATTTAGGCATTAGCTGAGATGCTAATTTCATCGAGTGAACATAAGCTCTTCTTTTTGAAGCTCTTTTCTTAAATACATAAAATAAATTATTTCTATTTTATTCGGGCCAAAATAAAGAATTGGAAAGCATTGGTGATGCAAAAATGAAATCGGAAGTTAAACTTGCTATTATATCTGTATTTGGATTTGCCTTGGTTCAGGGAATCGTGACTGTAGCTATAATAGTCAGTCCGGGGCTGAGAAATCTTAATGTAGCGCAAATAAGGGCTGAACAGAATAGAGATGCCATAGCGGAAGAAAAGTTTCGCAAAGTCTTAACCATGACTGGAACCACGCCCTGGCAATTTACAGGATCACAACATGGCTATGGAAAAAACCTTTTGTTCCGTAAAAACGGGACAGGGCTGGTTTCTGGAAAGTATTCGTTTCGCTGGAAATTGAAAGAAAGCGTTATCGAAGTGCAAAAGGAAACCATGCAGAGAAATGGAGAAGTGAAGCTGGGTAAAAAAGTGAATATTTCAATCTCAAACCTTAAAAAACATGATTTAGGGCCCGTAAGTCCGAATTCAGATCGGCGTCTGAAAAAATATTATATCTCTTTTGACAGGTTTTTACCCGGTGTAAGCAGTGGCAATAAACCTTCTAACAACAGGCCTGTCTATAGTTACACGACTCAAGGTTAAGTTTTTAAGATGAGTTTTCCCAGTCACTGGCCCAGATGAGCTTTGAGTTCTAGTAGCTAGAGCTCTTCTCTTTGGTATTTTATAATAAATAAAAAGTAAAAATAACTTTTTATATTTATGAATGCTGGTTGACTGATTGAAATATTTGAAATAACAAAAATGAGTTTTATCTGTTCTAATTGAAATTAAATTTATCACCAAAGTATTCTCTATTTTTCTCAGCGTCTCAGTATTTTCACTCTATTTGTATGGTGCGTCGAATGAAGATACGCCTCCGTTTGATGCGCTTGACTGGAAACGGCCGGTCGATAATCCAGTCTTTACTTCAGCCTATGGCAACAATCATGACGCGATTTTGTTTGTCGAATCCGGACAGGAATATCCCTATTTCCTCATCGTAAGCCATACGCCTCAAGCAGCACAACTGTGGAAAACCAAGACATTTTCATGGAGTAGCGACGATTGGGAGCTTGTTGACAAAAATTATGAGATCGCAGGTTTTTACGAATATGATGACGGAGTGAAGGTCGATGGAACTTACTACATTTATGAGAATGGTAAGGTATTTACCTATGCCGGTCCCTTGGAAGAATCCAGTGGCCAGTGGAAAGACTCAGGCACTTTTCCCAAGAAAGAGTGTGATGATATAGGAGTCTTTTATGAGGACGGAATTTTCCACATATTTGGTGAACATGGTGATTTTCCTCACGGTCCAGACGGAACCAGTCTGGCTCACTTCACCTCACCGACGGGATTAGGAGATTGGACGCTTGTGAATGCCAAAGCTGTGGACCCGAATCCGGAGGGGGGCAACCAGTATGGTGTAGGTGATGCTACCGTTGCGAAAATTGGCGGCGACTATTATATTTTCTGTGATCGTGAATCAGAGGGAAACCCTTACAAAGTGGTAGCCTGGCGCTCTCCAGATCTCAACCAACCTTTTGAATATTTGGGTAAAGCCATTATGCCGCGGTCGGATGAGGTCGATGACTGGGATAACTACCGTATCCAGGACCCTGATATTGGCTACATTCCTGAATTAGGCGGATATGTCATAACCTGTAATATGATGGATATAGATGGCAACCGAGGCAACGACTCTACGTCTACACACGCTAAAAAGAAAAAAACGCGTGTGATCGGGGTTTTCTATCATGGTAATGCATTATCCAAGATCAATGCTGCATCCTCTAAAAAATAAAAATTCTGACAAGCCATAAGGCAGGATCTGATAAGAGTTTGTGACGAACTGTTAACCCCGCATGATGTAATAGGGATACGACCATCTCTGCACGATCTTAAGATTTTGAGATTTTGCAAGAGGACACTTTAGAGCCAACTAATAGTATCCCCTTTTGACACAATTGCGTCGTTTCCAAAGTCTCTTCGCCTCAAGCTTTTATACATCGGACTCGCCCTCTATGGCATTATGTAGGTTAAATTGCTCCGCAACTTAACTGAAGTGTCCAGAGAAATGAGATAGGGTGGTAACTCAGGATAAATTTTCCTGAGCTTATGATACTTTCGGCATATTGTTCCTGGAAGTCATTCGCAAGTCTTGCCTGTACAAAAAAATATTTTTTGTAAGGCATTCTACTGGAGTAATTTACATGATGACGGGCAGTGCTTGGCATGTGCAGTGCTTTTATAACTGGCATGATGGGTTCTATTGGGTCAATGATCAGTGACAAGACACTTCAAACAATGGAGTTGGCCCTGGATGCTCGGATGGCACGTCACCAGGCTATAGCCAGTAACATTTCCAATGTGAATACGCCGGGCTATAAGCGTCTCGATATTTCAAAAACTTTTGAGGCGGAATATAAATCAGCGTTGCAACAGATAGAAAATGGCGCCGTCATAGAAGATCGTCCCACACCTGCTTTAGCCACGAGTTCCATCCATGGCAAAACACGACTCGATGGCAACAATGTCAATATGGAGCAGGAAGTTCTAGAGCTGAGTAAGAATTTACTGGAATACGAATTTGCCAATCAAATTCTTCAATCAAAGTTTAGCGGTTTGAAAAAAGCAATAGGTGGTTCAGGAGGAGGATAATGGTTTCAAATATTTTACCAGCAGTTGATATCAGTGGTAGCGCTTTAACGGCGGAACGTTTTCGTTTGGATGTCATCGCATCCAATATGGCAAATGCTCAGACGACAAAAGATGTCAATGGAGGCGTTTATCAAAAGAAACAGGTTCTCTTTGAGTCTGTATTGACGGATGCGGTGGGTGGTCTTGGAGAAGGGGTCCGTGTTGCAGGAGTTAAGAGAGACGATGCTCCCTTTCCCGAAGTCTATAAGCCCAATCACCCCCATGCCAATGAGGACGGAATGGTGAAGATGCCCAATGTAAATATGATAGAGGAAATGGTGGATATGATGACGGCGACACGATCCTATGAAGCCAACATTAAAGTAGTTCAAGGTTCGAAGAGGATGGTGGAAAGCGCCTTACGAATCGGGCAGGCATAAATGAATTTTTCCATGCAATAAGATAGTGGTTATGAGTGGTGTTGACGCATTGTTGGCCGCGAAGTCGGAGATAAGGTCTCAGTCCTTGTCTCCGACGCATGCCTTTCCGGATATTAACCAGCAGGAGCTTAAGGGAAAGCATAGTGTAGCCAAGCCATTTGAGATTCCTGCTCCCGTCCAGCATGTGGCAGGTCCGCTTCATGTTCAATCTATGGAAAATACGCCGGAGACCTGGGGTCATATGGTTCAACAGATGGTGAGAGATGTAAATACAGTGCAAAAAACGGCGGGTGAAAAAGTGCGTGATGTTTTGCAGGGCGGTCCCACATCTGTTCATGAGGCTATGATTGCTTCTCAGAAATCGAGCGTTTCATTTCAGATGTTATCGGAAGTGAGAAATAAAGTGATCGATTCATACAAAGAGATCATGAGGATGCAGGTTTAATTTTTAGTGGTTGAAAAGGGATAGAAAAACATGAATCAGTTAATGGACGATATTGCGAAGATGTGGAATGGTCTGAATGGGCCGCGAAAACTTTCTTTAATTGCTACAGCCATCTTCAGTATAGCCATTTTAAGTGCCGTTATTCTCTATTCCAGCAAACCTAAGTTGAGTCTTCTCTATGCAAATATTGCCCAGACGGAAGCTGCTAAGGTAGTCGATCATCTACAAAGCAAACAGATCCCCTTTGAATTGAAGGATAATGGCACGACCATCATGGTGCCTGCCAATAAAGTCTATGAAATAAGATTAGATCTGGCCCAGGAAGGCATTCCCAGAACAGCGGATACCGCGGGTGGCGTGGGCTTTGAAATTTTCGACACACCTAAGTTTGGGATGTCTGACTTTGTGCAGAAAGCGAATTATGTGCGTGCTCTGCAGGGGGAGTTGGCTCGAACGATAACTCAGTTAGAAGAAGTAGATCAGGCACGTGTAATGATCGTTATGCCCGAAAAGAGATTGTTCTCCAAGTCTCGGGATACATCCAAGGCATCGGTGTTTTTGAAATTAAGGTCGACTGCCTTTCTGGAAACACGCCAGGTACAAGCCATACGTTTTCTCGTAGCAAACGGTGTAGAAGGGCTCTTACCTACGCGTGTCACCATAGTGGATAGTTCAGGTAATGGACTGGCCTTGGATCAGCAAGAAGAAAGTGTCACGAACTTAACAGCATCACAACTTGAAGCCAGACGCAACATTGAAGACCATCTCCGCAATAAAGCGCAGAGTATGTTGGATCTTGTCATGGGGCCAGGTCAATCCGTGGTCCGTGTTTCAGCGGAATTGGAATTTGATTCGGTTGAACAAACATCAGAAAAATTTGATCCCAATGTTGCGGTTGTCCGCAAAGAGGAAATCGATTCGCAAAATAAATCATCTGAAACATCGGGGGCAGTAGAAGCAGCGGGTGTGAGCAGTAATCTGGCAGAAGAGAATGAAGCGGGGGGTAAAGTTAATAAAACGTCTGAAACTAAAGAGAACACTGCCAATGAATATGAAATTAACCGCATTGTAGAAACACGGATGAAGACAGGAGCTCGGATTGGGAAATTATCTGTAGCTGTTTTTGTCAATGTCCGCAAGACCGGTGTGGGTGCTGATGCTCAGGTAGTGCCGCGCACACCGCAGGAATTACAAGCTCTGGAGGATATCGTAAAAAATGCTGTGGGCACTCAAACGGATACGACGCGACAGGACAGTGTGCAAATTCAGGAGACAGAATTTAATGATCTCTTTGCCGTAGATACCGCTGAGTCTGCTCCTTCTGGTATAGCAGGTCAGGTGGATCAATATGTGCCTTATATAAGTCAGGGTTTTCTCATCCTTCTGGCTATTGCCGTAATGATGTATTTCAGAAATATTGTGAAAAATTCTGCAGCTAAAGATGGCGAAGATAATCCAGAGTTTGCCGATATTTTAGAAAAATTTGAACAGCTAAAGAAAGAAGATGAAGAAAGCCAAAGCAGGGCTTTGGCTGAAACACGTGCCGCATCCATCCTCAATGTGGAGGAGATGAGTCGCTTGATACGCGAGAACCCTGGCAACACATCTCAAGCAATTCGCCAGTGGATGAACAAAAATTAATGGATTATTTCTTATGGCTTTAACAATCGATATGCAAGAGACCATAGGTCCGGATGGCAAGACACTGGAAGAAGTTCTTGCTGATATGAATAAGAAGCAAAAGCTTGCCTCTTTACTAGTCGTTTTAGGTCCAGAGATAGCGTCAGAAATGCTGGCAGATTTTGAGGAAAAAGAAGTTGAAGAAGTGACCACGGAAATGACCAAGATTGAATTTGTTCCCCTGCCCTTACAACGCGTGTTGCTTTCAGAATTTTCAGATATCACCATGTCAGCCATTACCTCTGCAGTGGGTGGTCCATCTTTTGCCAAGGAAGTTTTAGAAAAATCATACGGTAGTTTTAAAGCAAATGAAGTGATCAGCCGTGTGGCTCCGAATAAAGTCAAGTCGATTGATACAGCGCAACTGCGCGACATTACACCTGCGCAACTCGTTAGTCTTCTGAGAAGAGAGCAAATTCAGACCTGGGCGCTGGTGCTTTCTTATCTGCCTCCCGGACGTTGTGCAGAAGTGCTGGGGATGATTAACCCCGAGCAGCGCACAGATATAGTAGAACGTATTGCCACGATGGAGCCAACAACATCTGAAGTAGCACAAAAGGTTTTAGAATTAATTCAAGAGCGTTTGAATAGCCGTGGGCGTAAGGATGTAACCACATCTGGAGGCACAAAGATTCTGGCCGAGATTCTCAACGAATTAAATGATACGACTTCCAAGCAAATTCTCACAAGCCTGGAGGAGCGAAACCCAGAGCTATCCCGGTCCATCAAGAAACAACTCTTTATCTTTGAGGATATTGGTGAGCTGGATCAATCATCCCTTGCTAAGATCATGCGTGAAGTGGATTTCCATGTTTTAGCCGTAGCTCTCAAGACGGCCTCAGATGGCTTCAAATCAAAACTTCTCGGTTGTTTGACTAAGAGGGCGTACGAAATGATTAATGAGGAAATTCAGTACATGCCTCCCGTTCGTTTGAGTGATGTGGAAGATGCTCAGGAGCAGATTATCGAGATTGTGCGTAAGCTGGAATCTAGCGGTGAAATTGTGCTGAGTAGAAAGGGAGGCGGCGATGAACTCATCAGTTAATATTGTAATGCCCAGCTTGGTGGAGCGTGTGAGCATTGCTCCTGATGAAAAGGATGAACCTTCTTATCAGGATGGTTTTGCTGCCGGCTATGAGGCAGGACTCCTTCAAGCTAAATATGAAATGGCGCTTGAGGCTCAGAAACAGAAGCAGGATGTGCAAACGCTCATAACGGCATTGAATCAAATTCTGCAAAATTTTGAGAAACTCATGATGCAGCACCTTCCCAAGCTTCTACTGGGTTGTTTGGAACGTGTTTTTGCCAACATGAAGTTGACGGATGAGGATGTGGTGAAGGAGATGGAAGCCTTATTCAAAGATATTTCTAAAACAGAAACATTAAAAATTGAGATGTCCGAAGCTCAACTCACAAGGATTTCCAATAACTTGCAAACGTTTGCCATAAGTATGCCAGATGCAGCCGTTGAATGGGCCATTAATGCATCGCTTAAGGAAGGTGAATTTTTATTGACCAGTGATATGGGTCAGTTCGATGGAAGAATGAATGCACGGATCAGGAAGATCCAGGTAGCCCTGGAACCTTTTTCTGATGTATGAATTCACTGCATTTAATTGAAGAAATAGGCAATCGCGTCAGGCAGATGGAGCCTCCTGGTTTTAAAGGCCAGGTGGTCCGTGTGATAGGGCTTACTGTTGAGTCGCAAGGTCCTCCAGCAGCTTTGGGTGATGCCTGTGTTATTCGAAGTTCAAATGGAAAATCCTCTAAGTTAGCCGAGGTCGTAGGTTTCAGAAATGGAAGAATCTTGCTCATGCCTTGGGATGGGATGGATGGCGTAGCAGTGGGAGATAGTGTTCAATCCATGAAGGCACCGCCCAAAGTTGCTGCGGGCGATGCAGTGCTAGGCCGTGTTATTGATCCTTTAGGTGCACCTATTGATGATTTAGGTTCTTATCGCTCCGAGCCACAATGGGTGCCTCTGGCTAAGCGTGTGCCATCACCTGTTAAAAGACAGCGTATTGAAGAAGTCTGTGAAACAGGTATTCGTGCTGTAGATGTTTTTAATACTGTGGGTGTGGGACAACGTATGGGGATCTTCGCCGGCAGTGGCGTCGGTAAAAGTAGTTTGTTAGGCATGGTTTGTCGTTACGCTCAGGCGGATGTTAATGTCGTGGCGTTAATTGGGGAACGTGGGCGTGAGGTGATGGAATTTGTGGAGCGCGATCTTGGAGCAGAAGCCATGAAGAAATCAGTCGTAATCGTGGCTACCTCGGATCAGCCGGCGCTTTTAAGGATCAAGGCCGCTTTTGCAGCGAACACGATAGCGAACTATTTCCGCAAACAAGGTAAGCATGTGTTGTTAATGCTAGATTCACTCACACGTTTGGCCATGGCGCAACGCGAAGTCGGCCTTTCTATTGGAGAGCCTCCGGCGACGCGTGGCTATCCACCATCTGTTTTTACTTTGATTCCTCAGTTACTGGAGCAGGCAGGCTGTGCTGAACAAGGTGCCATCACTGGTTTTTATACCGTTTTAACGGAAGGTGATGACTGGAATGATCCTGTGAGTGATTGTGCACGCGCGGCTTTAGACGGGCATCTTCTTTTAACCAGGAAACTCGCCAATGAAAATCATTATCCTGCAGTAGACATTTTATCGAGCCTGAGCCGGCTCCAACTTGACCTAGTTAATCATGAACATAATGACCTGGTGACGCGGGTGAGGCATGTGCTGTCTGTGCAAAGTAAGTATCAGGAACTGGTCGATATCGGTGCCTACACTCCAGGAACCAATACGCAACTGGACCAGGCACTGGAAGCTTACCCCAAAGTCATGAATTACCTGAAACAGGTCATTAC
>JBCCWR010000081.1:0-10681 GCA_039193385.1 Verrucomicrobiota bacterium
AATGTGTAAATATTGGCCAAGCCCAATTCAAGATCACGCTTAGTTTTAGTATCTAGTTCAAAATCATACGTATGAACTTTTATTTCTAAAGATGCTTTAGAAATAGTGGTATTTTTAGGAATGCCTGGAACTTGTGTATAAACCAGGCTTGGCGAATAGATGAAAAGTATTAAAAAGAAACCGGAGACCACCTCAAATCGCAATCTCATTTTAGTCATCTTTCCTTTTTATAAATGAATTAGGCAACTCCACTACCAAATTTAGATTCCATGATACGACGGGCAATTTCAATGCGTTTACGCCTTTGCTCATCAAGCTTAGACCCCATATTTGGATCTGTTGCCTGCTTGTTCTTAAGCGCAGCAAGTTGCGGATTCATTTCTTTGATACGACGAACTGCTATAGCAAATAATGACAGAATAACGACTGCTACGATACGAGGATGCTCCATCCAGCATTCTAATAAATTGTCATGCTTCATGCGCCATAGTTGACAATCTGATACTGCAGTCACCGTGGCACTAGCTGCATCCTGATCCACCATACTCATCTCACCAATCGAATTTCCCTCTTTTAGACTCGCCACATCCGTTGTCTTGCCATCTGCTCCCACAGTGACTTTAAGATCGCCCGATATGACCATGTACAGAAAAGGTTGTTGTTCCCCCTGTTGTATTAGAATATCCCCAGACCTAAGTTCAACAAAATCTCCCAATGAACAGAGAGTTGTTCTTTCTTGGGCATCTAGGTCTCCCAACCATGAAGTAGAGGGAGAATTAACAAACTTACTTTGCAAATCATTAGACACAGTTTCTCGTATAGCAGTTTTACTTCACTTGTCCATTACATGCTTGCATGACATCAAAAGTTAATGATACGAGAAAATCTATCGTTTGGGTGGGTACTCTTCCTGAAGGCAATTCACCAGTGTGATTAGGCGTTGGCCGACGTGGCTTATTTCTAAAAGCTTTTGCCTGTTTTGTATGTTTCTTAAAAAACTACCACCAATAATATCCATAAGCATATCGTAATCATCTAACTCGGAGAGAAATTTTTTGACCTCCTCGTCCACACCTTGTTCATCTTTGCGCAGTTCCACCACTCTTTTGACTAGACATGTAACCATTTCCACATCTTCATCGCTGTATTCATTAATGATATCCAATTTATTAGGTTTGCCACAGTAATACCCGTCGCGCATTTCAAATGAATCAAACTTCACCCGTTGCACACCCTGAAAGAGAAGATTGGCTGTTCCATTGTTGTTTTGAGTACAAGCTCGAATGTATCCCAGTCCTGCGATACCTGATGCAACGGGTTGATCTTCATAACCGGCAAGGCACAGAGCAAACATTCTGTTTGTTTTGAGAGCCTCTTCCAGCATCTTCACATACCTAGGCTCAAAAATGTACAAAGGAACTAAACTATGCGGAAAGCATACCGTTTCAGGTAATACCATTACAGCCGTTTGATCCGGAAGTTCCATCTATATAAACTATTCCACAACTATGCTTTCCGCAAAAATGTTTTATAGACAAGACAAGTTTTTACTAAGATGTAAAACCCGATACCAATAGTATTGACTCTCCTTCCACGTAGCTATAGACCTGTTTATGCAACTTTATGATTAATAGATTTTTAGGGCTTTTCTCAAACGATATCGGAATAGACTTGGGAACTGCTAACACTCTGGTCTACGTCAAAGATAAAGGTACTGTGCTACGCGAACCTAGCGTAGTTGCCATTCAACAAGGAACTAGAAATGTTCTGGCAGTAGGAGAAGAAGCCAAGCGAATGCTTGGTCGTACTCCGGGAAACATCGTAGCCGTCCGTCCTCTCAAAGATGGAGTTATCTCAGATTTTGAGATCACCGAGGCTATGCTTAAAACTTTCATTCAGAAAGTTCACAGCAAACGTCTCCTAGCCCCACGACCACGTGTGGTCATAGCTGTTCCATCAGGTATCACCGAAGTAGAAAAACGGGCCGTTCGTGAATCAGCTTATCACTCAGGCGCACGTCTTGTCACTTTAATCGAAGAACCTATGGCGGCAGCTATAGGCGTTGGCTTACCTGTTCAGGAAGCTGCGGGCAACATGATTGTAGACATTGGCGGTGGAACGACAGAAGTCGCTATTATTTCATTAGCGGGCATCGTATTTAGCCGTAGCATCCGTGTTGCAGGAGATGAAATGGATGAATCCATTACCAACTATTTAAAACGCGCTTACAATCTTGTCATTGGAGAACGCACAGCCGAAGAAATCAAAATTAAGATCGGCTCTGCATTCCCCATGGAAAAAGAGACAAGTATTGAAGTAAAAGGGCGTGATCTGGTTGCTGGTCTTCCCAAAACCTTGACGATTACATCTCAGGAAGTCCGCGAAGCCCTACTAGATCCTATTTCAACTATTATTGAATCGGTTCGAATCAGCTTAGAACGTTGCCCACCGGAACTTTCTGCCGACCTTGTAGAAAGAGGCATCGTTTTAGCCGGTGGTGGAGCCCTGCTGCGCGGTCTCGATAGATTGCTCGCAGAAGAGACTGGCCTTCCTGTACATGTTTCAGAAGATCCTCTGAGTGCTGTAGCGGAAGGTACGGGTAAAGTTCTACAGGAGCTTGAGTTCCTCACTAAGCTGACATCTGCCGATTTGAAAGCATAACTTTCAAGCAAGCTTTTACTGATGTCTAAAACGGTTTATGCCATAGTCGGCGTGCTAGCTCTGCTGTTAGCCATAGCAGCAGTAACTATCCCTTCTATTCTCAAGAAGGAATCTAGACAGGTTGCTGACGCAGGTTATTTCGTCAAAGATGTTTCTATTTGGACGCCATTAGCATGGATACAAAGTAATATTGAAAAATTCACAGATAGTTTAAAAAAACTGGAAGATATCCAAGTTGAAGTTGAAGCTCTACGACTTGAGAATGCCGAGCTGGCCACGCAAAACATCCGCCTGCAAGGCCTGACGGAAGAGAATAACCGCTTACGAGAGATGCTTGAATTTAAGAAAGCATCAGATTTCAAACTTCTGGCATGTCGTGTCATTGAACGTAATCCGTCCAACTGGTGGAACACCATCATCATCAACAAGGGCTATATGGATAGTCCGCACCTTGAGGAAGATCAACCTGTGGTCAGTCCAAGGGGCATTGTTGGAAAAACTGGTAAGGTAGCTGCTTATACGACAAAAGTTGTTTTGCTGGTAGATGAGAACTGCAAAATCTCCGGTGTAACTGAAACAAGCCGAGCTCGCGGCATTATCATTGGCAACACACATTTCAACGGAGGCACCCCATCATGCCGTATCACGTTTGTTTCACGAGATTCAGCTTTTGTCGTAGGAGAACGGGTCTTCACAACTGGGCTGGGAGGAACTTTCCCACCGAATTTGTTAATAGGAACGATCAGTGAATCACCGCCCCTTACAGTAGAGAAAAACTTTGGCCTTTTCCGAGAAGGAAAACTTCAACCCATGGTAGATTTAGATAATCTAGAAGAACTTTTCATCGTCTTAGGAACTAAATGAAATACTTTCTTGCAATGATACTGGCTCACGGTCTGACGCTGACATTACAAATGATTGTGCGTGACATCATTCCATTTATTAACTGGCTCCCCCTATTCATTCCAATCTTTATTGTCTACATTTCACTGAATACTTCTGAGCACCTGCTCATGCCTTACATTATTATAGGAGGATTGATCAATGACCTTTTCACAGGTTCTTATCTTGGCTTCGGTCCTTTGCTATGGGGACTCATCGTTTTTATGACGCGTTCGCAAAGGTCTTATCTGGAAGAGTCTATATGGATAGTCAAAGGCGCTCTTACCTTCATTATCTCATTTGCATACATAGCATTAGATCGTCTTTTTTTCTTAATTGCCCATCGTTTCTGGTCCTGGGACTTTGATCTTTGCCTTCATATGATATTACTTTCCAGCATTAATGCTTTTCTAATTTTTCCCGCCATGGCCATCATGCATCCTCTGTTTGAAAATTTAAAAGCCGTTAAGGTACAAAAGTACAAGTATAAACCTTATGCTTATTGAATCCCCCAATATTCATGCAGAAGGACGTTTACGTGTTCTCTCCATCGTCCTGATACTGGTAGTCATATACCTTATCTTTCGTTTGTATGAAGTTCAGATTTCTGAAGGATCAAAATACGCCGAACGTTTACGCAGCCAGATTACGGTCCCCGTTCGTCTATCACCTGCACGAGGAAGTATCATGGACCGTAATGGCCTACCACTCGCTGAAAACAAAGCCAGCTTTGATATAGATGTTTATTTACGAGAAATAGTCGGCAATTACTCCCGCACCCATAAAGGTAAGCTTCCAAAAACCAATATCAACATCGGCATCGGTAAAGCTCGCCGCTCCAAAAACATCGTTGATGCGGATAAAATTCTTGCTGAAACAGCAGGTGAAATTTTAGAGGCTTTGAGTCTTGATAAAAGCTTCACCCGCAAACAACTGCTAACGCATTACAACCAGACTCCAGATATTCCTTTTCAACTGGCCCATAACATTGAGTTCAACACCCTTTCTCAGTTTACGGAAAGAAGCCTGGGAATAAGTGGTATTCAAGAGGCTGCTCGACCCGTGCGTCAATATAACTACGGTGCTCTTGCATCACACATTCTAGGCTATGTCGGTAAATTTGAAGGAACACCAGAAGGTAATGACACACCGGAAATCGTCGGCAAAAAAGGCATTGAGAGGACCTTTGATCAATATCTACAAGGCCAACCAGGCAGTCGTATACTCAGAAAAAACAACAAAGGCTACATCCTGGGTGTAGAATCTGAAATGGAACCTAAAATCGGTGGCACTGTCTACCTGACTCTTGATGCACGCATTCAACAAATCGTAGAACAGGCCATGCGACCGGTAGGTCGCGGAGCTTGTGTGGTTATGAATGTCTGGACCGGCGATATTCTCGCTATGGCATCCGTTCCAAATTTTGATCCGAATGTTTTTATTCCCGCCGTAGATTCTGAAACATGGGATCGCCTCACCCGCGACTCCACGAAGCCCTTACATGATCGAAGTATCAGTCATTACGCCACCGGCTCTACATTCAAAACAGTGGTTGCACTTGCCGCTCTAAAAAATAAAACCATCACCCCGACTACCACTATTTTCTCACCACGCGCCGTTTATATAGCCGGGCGTAACTGGCATGACTGGTATGAAGGTGACCGAGGTGACATTAACCTAAAGACCGCTATGCAATGGTCGTGCAACACCTTCTTCTATCAACTCGGCGTCAAAACAGGAATCGATTCCATCGTTAACATGGGTAAAACTTTCGGATTCGGAGAAAATATGCTGCAGACGATTGATGGTCAGCTGGTACTTCCTACAGAACAGTCAGGCTTAATGCCCAGTCCTCAGTGGATGAAAGACCGGGCAAACCGCCATCTCGCTGCATGGAAAAAAAGACGTGCTGAAGATCCCAACTATAAAGCAAGAAGGCCTGGTATTACTTATGAAAGATGGAGTAACGGTCACACCTGCAACACCTCCATTGGACAGGGCTTCGTTGCTATTACTCCCCTTCAACTCACTACCATGATGTGTGCCGTGGCTAATGGCGGAACCGTTTATTTTCCACGACTCGTGCGAGGGGTCACTCGTCTCGATAAAAAGGGTAATACAGAGCTTATCAAAGAATACCCGGTCGTTAAGAGAGCGGATATGAATATCAATGAATCTGATATGAAAGCCATACATGACTCATTGCGTGCTGTAGTAACGTCTGGAACAGGTAAGAAAGCGGGCGTGGACGGTTTCCCGGTTTGTGGGAAAACAGGAACAGCTCAGTTTATGACGACATTAAATGGACGTCGGGTTAAAGATAACCGAGCCTGGTTCAATGGCTTTGCTCCTTATGATAATCCACGTTATGCCATCACAGTTATTGTCGAAGGCGGTAAAGGGGGAGGATCTACCGCTGGCCCTATAGTACATAAAGTAATGAAGGGGATCTATGAAATGGAAGTGGGCGGTAGTATTGACATGGTCTACTTGACTCCCGCCGTTGGGCATTATTCTGGTGTCCTTGAAGTATCTTCTGATTCCAGTATTGAGGAAGACTCAGCCCCAGTGGATAACGTCATCACGACTGACTTAGATGCCGCACTCCTGGAACAACAGGAACAAAATGTGAATAGAACTCAAAGGCGTGATCCCCGTTCCACCAATCGACGTGTTGGTAGTAGAAACTGGCGTTTTGACGATGAGGAGGATGACGAATAAAAGATGAATCTTTCTATCGCACAAAAATTACTCCGCTTCCATTGGTTCGCTTTAGCACTTATGCTCATGCTTTGCACTACGGGCATCTTCTTTATCTACAGTGCAACACACTTAAGCCAGGAGATGGGGCTGGAAAATTCTGCACGCCAGCAATGCATCTGGTTATTCCTCGGACTTATTGGCTTCTTCACGCTTGCATTAATCAATTATGAATGGCTCATACAAAATGGCCCTATCATTTTTCTAGGTAGCATTATATTACTTCTCAGCGTTATCTTTTTCGGCACGGAAATAAAAGGCGCCAAAAGCTGGATTCGTATAGGTCCGGTGGGCTTTCAACCGGCTGAATTTTCAAAGATCGCTTTTGTGGTTAGCATGTCATGGCTCATGCTTAAATTTCAGGATCGTATTAAAAAATTCCCTACACTTGTCTTGATTATCCTCGTTGCCATCATTCCCGTGGGACTCATTCTTGCACAGGGAGACTTTGGCTCTGCCTCTGTTTATGGACCGATGACTTACCTGATGCTTGTAGCAGCAGGGATTCGTAAGCGCTGGCTAGCCCTCCCAATTATAGGTGTTATTGGCATTTGTGCCTTCGCTTACTTTGGTATTTACAAAGCAGACTGGAATGGAAAAGTTAATGATATTCCACGTTGTACATTCGACGGAACTCTCGTCGCTATGCCTCTTATCTCCATAGACCCTGAGAAACTTGCCGAAAAACGCCAGGCATTGCTGGTCAATTCTCAAGAAATAGATGAGCAAGATACCAACGCACTGCAGAAACTTTGGGAAAAACAATTACTAAAACCCTACCAGGTCAACCGTATCAGGACTTTCTTTGAACCCGAGCTTGACCCTCTGGGTGCAGGCTGGACTATACGCCAGTCACTCATCGCAGTCGGATCAGGCGGCCTCAGGGGTAAAGGCTATATGCGCGGTGAGCAGCAGATCTACGGTTTTCTCCCTAAAGACATTGCTCACAACGATTTTATCTTTGCCGTTATCGCAGAAGAAACAGGATTTCTTGGTGGAAGCATTTTAATTGCCACGATTGGTTTTCTTTTGCTGTTTATGGTACAAATTGCAGTCCGCGCCAAGGATATTGGGGGTTGCCTGTTGGTTTCAGGTATTGGTGGTTTGTTTTTTGCTCACTTTCTGGTCAATGTTGGAATGACGATTAAGGTCGTGCCTATTACAGGTATCCCTCTCCCATTAATTAGCTATGGTGGAACCTTCCTTGTCACATGTATGGCCGGACTGGGCATTGTTCAAAGCGTCTGGATACATCGAAGAGATTATTAAATATGAAAGGTTATTAGTATGATTTTATCTAAAATAAAGGGCTTTCTAGGGATGAATAAAAAATCAAAGAAAGAAATAGTCATCAGCGTAGAGCCACTGGAAAAACGCGTTGCTGTCATGGAAAACGGTATACTCGAAGACTTTTCGATCGAACGAGATAGTGATCGCAGTATAGCTGGTAATATTTATAAAGGGCGCGTTCATAATATTGAACCTGCTCTTAAAGCTTTATTTGTTGATGTGGGTTTAGAAAAGAATGCATTTCTGCATTACTGGGATGCTATGCCTGCAGCCCTAGATTCCGGTATCGAGCGCGTTGAACGAGCCGGGCGCAAGTCTCGCCGCAAGCGCATCACTCCCGATGATATACCTAATCTCTACCCACCAGGTTCGGATATTGTCGTTCAAGTCACCAAAGGTCCCATAGGCCAAAAAGGGGCTCGTATCACCACCAATATTTCACTCGCTGGACGCTACCTCGTTCTCATGCCTTATTCAGATCAAAGTGGCATCTCTCGCAAAATCAGCGATCAAAAAGAGCGTGATCGTTTGAGAAAAATTCTTAATGATCTGAGTATCCCGGATGGAATGGGAGTCATTGTCCGTACCGTCGGTGAAGGCGCTAAAACACGCTACTTTGTTCGTGATCTGGCCATTTTGCTCGATCAATGGGAAACCATAGATGAACGTCTTCAGGCTGATAAAGCACCTACACTTCTCTTAGCTGAACCTAACATTGTGGAAAGGACCGTACGCGACTTTCTCACAGAAGACGTAGATCATATCTACGTGGACCATATCGACACAGTTGAATCTATCAAATCCAGTATTCGAGTTATATCCAAACGTTCTGAGAAAAAAGTTCACCTGCATCAGGGTAGTGTTCCTTTATTCGAACACTTTCATGTCAATCGGCAGATTGAAAACGCCTTCCGACGTATTGTCTGGTTAAAATCCGGAGCTTATATCGTTATTGATGAGACTGAAGCTTTGATAGCTATCGATGTAAATACTGGACGCAATAAAACCAGCGGTGGTCATGACAATACAATTCTAACGACAAACCTAGAAGCGGCTGAAGAAGTAGCGCGTCAGCTGCGCTTGAGAAATATTGGGGGGTTGATCGTGATCGACTTCATTGATATGAAACACCGCAAAGACCAGCATGCTGTAGTGAATCATCTCAAAGACTATATTAGACGAGACAAAGCAAAAACACATGTTTTACCTATCTCACAGCTGGGTCTTGTTGAGATGACCCGTCAGAGATTACAAGAAAGTATCAGTCAATCCATCTATATGGAATGTCCCGCCTGTAAAGGTAAAGGCATGGTCAAAACCCCTGAAACCGTTTCCGTGGAAATACAACGAGAGATAAGCCGGGTGCTAGGTAAAAATGAAGATGTTCATGAACTGCGCATTCACGTTAATCCTAAAATTATGGAACGTCTGAAGACTGAAGATAAAGAGCTGCTTGTAGGGCTGGAGAGGAAATTTGCCGGTAAACTGGCTTTTCGTTCTGACCACAATCTTTACCTCGAAGAGTTCAAAATCATCAATGGCCATACGGAAGAGGAAATTAAATAACCATCTAAAATCCTCCTCCCAAAATAGAAGATTGCTACGGGCTAAGGCCCGTCTTCTTAGCATTAACTATATTGCAGCAACATATGCTTACCAGGGTTATTATCCGCTAAGCATCCAACCTTCACGATAGGGCTTGGATAGATACTGATTTGCACTTTGGTCATTCGTGATCTTGCCAGTGTTAACATCGTATTCAAAGGTTTTATCTTTTTCAGCACGAAAACCAACCAGCCCTAGACACATAGTCTCTATCATGTTAGCGCTGTATTCAAAGTTACAGCTTGTTTCTGATGGCTTACCATTTTTACAAGCTGCTACCCATTCATCCTGAAAACCTTTCACCTTGGGAATTAATTTATCTGTCGGGCGTGGTGAATAGTAAGTCATATCTGCTGAATCACCACTAGGTATGAAAATACGTCGAGCAAAGTCCGCTACGATAAAACCTTTTGACCCTTTAAACATGGCACCATGACCGATTTTCTTCAAGTCAACCCATTTGCTGGGAGATGCACTTGGCATTGCGCCACCTTGATACCATGTAACACGAAGCTTATCACGCCATTCATTGGGTGAGAAAATAAACGAGGTCTGAAGATTTACCGGAGTCACATCAGGATTTAAATCTTCTGGAGAGCTTGATACGACTGAGGTTGGTAGATCCGCATCAATAACGTTCCAAACTAAGTCCATCGTATGACTTCCCATATCTCCCATCTGGCCAATGCCAAAATCCCAGTACATATTCCATTTCAAACAATTAGCCCCTGGTTTACCCACAAAGTAACCTGGATTATAGGGGTGAAAAGGAGCAGGTCCTATCCATAGATCATAATTTAATGTAGCAGGAGGTGAACCCTCTGCAGGAAGATAACCCGGTTTAGGTATCTTACGGCTACCCCACACATGAACATCCTTTAAATCTCCAATAACACCATCATGAATCATCTCACGAAGGCGATTAAAATTTTCCATAGCATGACGCTGCATACCTACCTGAGTGGCTAACTTATCTTTCTTCTGCAAATAATTTGCTCTTACACTCCGCGCTTCTTCTACAGAAATAGCCAGAGGCTTTTCCATATAAATATGAAGATCACGATTCAGCGCCCAATTGGAAATGAACGCATGTGTATGGTCCGTGGTGCAGCAGAAAACAGCATCAATCCCAAGTGTTTTATGGTCATCCATAACCTTGCGCCAATCTTGGTAAGTCTTGGCTTGAGGAAACTCCTTCGTTGCCAGGGCCATGTTGACATCATTAACGTCACAAAGAGCGGCGATGTTGTGCTTACGCAAAAAAGGGTAATGCTGCATAGCGCGACCATGCGCTCCGATCAATGCGATATTGAGCTTATTGCTTGGAGCATTTTGACCCCAAAGTGTTCCTGTTGGTAAAATGATCAAACCAGTGCCTACTCCGGCACTAGAACGGATGAAATTACGACGACTTATGGACTTAGAATTTTTCATAGCAATATATTAAACACATATTAACAAATAAAACAGCGGGACTTTCAAT
>JBCCWR010000082.1:0-10530 GCA_039193385.1 Verrucomicrobiota bacterium
CAGTGATACACAGCCGTCTGACCTTCAACTTTGATTCGTGCCGTTCTCATATCTTTTCCCCTTATTTCACTGACTTCAAGCAACTTAAGACAAATCAAACAGGAGTCAATAATAATATGTCTGTCCCTTTTTTATTATTCAGGCGCACTTGAAGAGCTCCGACTACCGCATTCGACGTGCCGCGACCGTAGCTTGGGAAAAGCGAAAATAGAGAATCCTTTTACTTTAGCTATTAAGCTTCCTGCTTAAGGGCACCTCCGGTAACCTAAGATCATTGCTTATGTTATATGCCATTCTTGATACAGGTTATGCGGATCCTGATACCTGGCCTGAGCTTGCCGAACAACTCATTGCGGGAGGCGTTGGCATCATGCAGATACGGGCCAAGCAATCCACAGAAGAGGAAATCATCACCTGGACCCAGCGCGTTCATATGACAACCCGGGCTCACAAGGTGCCGCTGATTCTCAACGACTACCCTCACCTTGTGCCGATTACAGGAGCGGAGGGCGCACACATCGGCCAGGATGACATGCAGGTGAGCGAAGCGCGGCAGCTTGCTGGCGCAGAAAAAATCATAGGTAAGTCCACGCATTCATTAGATCAAGTCAAAGCAACGGCGCGGGAAAAACCGGACTATATCGGCTTCGGCCCCCTTTTCGCTACGCCGACGAAACCGACGTATGTTCCCATTGGTCTGGAGGACATTGATGCGGCACATGAACTTATAGATGTGCCGGTGTATTGCATTGGCGGTATCAAGCAAGAGAACTTACCCAAGGTGGTTGAGCATGGGGCCCGGAATGTGGTCATTGTCTCCGGTCTGCTGACAGCGGAGTCGCCCCGCGCTTACGCCGAAGCTTGCGGGCACATACTTCACTCCGGATCAGGAGCGGCCTAGAAATGTATAGGAGATAAGGTATAGGATATAATTTATAGGAGATAAGGCTGTATCCTGTAGAGGCTAAAGGCATCATGGAAGAGGCTGGTTTATGTACACAGGTGCATAGGTGTGTTGATGTCTTGATCTAGGGGAAAGTTGGGACATTAGAGACTTGGAAACTCAAAAGCTCAATAGGACGCATGAGGATTTTAAGCCGCCTTACGGTGTTGCAGCTCTTGGCAGATATTTTTTATCAGTTCAGGTTTGCCATTCCTGGCGGAAGATCGCATGTTATTTGGTTTATTCATTTCAGCACGACAAGGCAAAACTATGTCCGAACAAACCGCACTCTCATCCTCCAAGAACACCATCGTCGCCAAGCAAGGCTGGCATGTAATGCACCAGATTTACGAGATCGATCACACATCCTGGGATGATCTGGGTTATGAACAGCAGGAATATCTCGACTCCTGTAAGTCTTTGATTGAGCACTTCCGCCAACAGGAAAACTGTCAGGTTCTGCTTTACAGTGTTTTAGGCAAAGCGGATCTCGGTTTTATGGCTATCGCGCCGGATCTGCACCAGATCGACTATTTTGAAAAACGTCTTCGTCAATTGCATGGTCCGGGTGTTCTCAACCGCGAGTATAGTTTTCTTTCGCTTACGGAAGAGTCGGAATACACGACGACGGATGAGGAGTGGAGCGCAACGCTGGAAAAAGACAAAGGACTCCAACCTGATACACCGGAACATGCACAAGCGATGGAGGAATTCCGCGAGCGCATGGAGAAATACCGTCATGAACGTGTTTACCCGAAAATAGCGGACTGGAAGAGCGTATGCTTCTACCCTATGGCCAAACGCCGTGACCCGCAGCAAAACTGGTATGGCCTGAGCTATGAGGAACGCCGGCGACTTATGGGTGGACACGCCCGTGTGGGCCGTGGCTACGCTGGACGGGTGAAGCAATTGATTACTGGTTCGACTGGCCTGAGTGACTGGGAATGGGGGGTGACGCTTTTTTCCAATTCAATCGATGAGTTCAAATCCATTATTTATGAAATGCGCTTTGATGAGGTGAGCTACAACTATGCGGAGTTTGGCCCCTTCTACATCGGCATCATCATGGAACCCGAAGAACTAGCCAACCGCCTGGGATTAATCGACAGCTAGGCGTGAAGCTGAGTTGACTCGAGTCCTATTCTCTGGCTTGATTAAGCGCTTCATGAAACAAATAGGTCTTGGTTTAGTAGGCTGCGGGGTTGTGGGCGGCGGCCTGGTGCATAATCTCCGCCAGAACCATGATCTGATACAAGAACGTTCCGGCATTGAGCTTAACATCAAACGCATCGCGGTGCGGGATGTGAATAAAGACCGCGGGGTGGATGCATCCATGCTTACGACGAAGTGGCTGGAGGTGATTCATGACCCGGAGGTGCAGGTGGTGGTGGAACTGATGGGCGGAGTGGAAACTTCGTACGATGTTGTGGAGGCCTCCATTCGCGCCGGCAAACCGGTGGTGACGGCCAACAAAGCTTTGCTAGCGGAACGTGGTGAAGCTCTTTTCGAGCTGGCTGCTGAAAACAAAGTTTCCATCTACTTTGAAGCGAGCGTGGCCGGCGGTATTCCCATTGTCAAAGCCCTCAACGAGGGACTCCGCGCCAACCATATCCATAGTATTCACGGCATCATCAACGGAACGTGCAACTACATTATGACTCGTATGGCTGCGGAAGGCATTGCTTTTGAAAGCGTCTTGCAGGAGGCCAAGGAGCTGGGCTATGCGGAGGCCGATGAGAGCCTGGATGTCGATGGCATTGATGCTGCGCACAAGGCGGCCATTCTGGCTACGCTGGCTTACGGTTTTTTTGTTCCTTTTGAGAGCGTTTATGTAGAAGGGATTCGCGACCTCAGCCCGGAGGATTTCAGTTATGCGGACCAATTAGGCTATGTTCCCAAACTTCTGGCTACCATTAAGGCGACACCGGAAAAAGCCGTTGAGGTGCGCGTGCACCCGACGCTGGTACCCAAAGACCATGTGCTGGCTTCAGTGGATGGGGTGTTCAATGCCATATCCGTTGAGGGAGATGTGGTGGGAAGCACCCTTTTTTATGGCCGTGGAGCCGGTGCGGACCCAACCTCAAGCGCTGTGCTCAGCGACGTCATCGAGGCGGGAACAGAAATAGCCTGCCAGAATGCTGCACGCCGCTTTATTCCCCATGAACTCTATAGCAAACTCATCACGCTTGATGAGGTGATCACGCCCTACTACCTTCGTTTGACGGTGCAAAACAAGCCGGGAGTTCTGGCTCAAGTATGCGACATTCTGGGTAAAAATAACATTGGCATTACATCCGTTATCCAGCCGCCGGAAAAAACGGAGACCAGAGAGTGGACGCCGTTGGTGCTGATGCTGGATCAATCACGCGAAAAGGATTTCCGTACCGCTCTGGATGCCATCATTGGTCTGGATGTGGTGAAAGATCCCTGCCAGGTTATCCGCATCGAAGAATTTGCGGCTTAATTAATCCCCATCATCCCCATCTAAAAAGCCGGTGAGCGGGCTGGTAGCCAGGGCCGTTTTGCTGACGGCGGGTACACCCATCTCATAAGCACTGCGCCCCGCTTCCACGGCCACGGCAAAAGCTCGAGCCATGCGGGATGGATCATCGGCGATGGAGATGGCTGTGTTGACCAAGACGGCATCGGCACCCATTTCCATGGCTTCCGCAGCCTGTGACGGTGCTCCCAGTCCGGCATCTACGACCACGGGAACACAAGCCTGCTCTATGATAATTTCCAACATGCCTTTGGTATC
The DNA here is from genome assembly GCA_039193385.1 of Verrucomicrobiota bacterium. GTDB lineage: Bacteria > Verrucomicrobiota > Verrucomicrobiia > Methylacidiphilales > JBCCWR01 > JBCCWR01. Next base: position 3,702 of record JBCCWR010000082.1, read on the forward strand.
TAACCCACGGTTGGAACCAATAGGCGCTCCCAGGGGCATAACGGCAGCTGTGCCAACTTCCTCCAGTCTTTTAGCCAGGACGGGGTCAGCGTTGATATAGGGCAGAACAGTAAACCCTTCCTGAACGAGGATCTCTGCGGCTTTGAGCGTTTCCACGGGGTCTGGCAGGAGATAGCGTGGGTCTGGGTGTATTTCAAGTTTGACCCATTGGGGTAACCCTGCGGCTACGCCGAGGCGGGCGATGCGCACGGCTTCTTCGGCATTCATGGCACCACTGGTGTTGGGAACAATGAGTAATTTTTCTTTATCAATATATTCAAGAATGTCAGCGGATGGATCATCCTGACCGGTCAAGTCAGCGCGGCGCAGGGCCACGGTCACCAGCCCGGTACCGCAGCATTCCAAGGCGGCTTGCATGGAATGAGGCGATGAAAATTTTCCTGTGCCAACAAAGAGGCGTGAGGCAAAGGTTTTGTCGCCCAGCTTGAGAGGCTGCGGAGCGAGAAATTCCGTCAAAGACTGACCTGATAAAACAGTTGGTCCTGATGCACCAGGGGAAAAATTGGATTCATTGGACATAGAGTCGGAAGCTAGCGCAAACTGGTCGCTCGATCAAACAATGGCGCGCTGGTGCGGGAAAGTTCATTGTAGAATTCCTGCAGCGGTCGGTAGGCCTTAAAGTTCGCTTTGATGGGACTGCATTTGGTTTTGGGGTCTGTTTTGACAAACTGATCCGTAAGCTGCTGGATGCGGACTTTCTCTCCCTGGGAAAGACTGTAACACCATTTAGCTTGAAGAGCAGCGCCAAAGGCTGCGCCTTGGGTCGTGGCTAAACCTATGACATCCGTCTCAAAAATATCCGCTACCATTTGCCGCCAGAGTGGGTTGTTGGATCCACCTCCGGTGAGGCGAATTTCCTTGGGACGCAAGCCCAGGTCCCGCAAGCGGCTCAATCCATAATTTAAGCCCATGGTGACGCCTTCCATGGTGGCACGGGCCAGATGAGCAGAGGTAAAGTTTTGTGAGTTCATGCCAAAGAAGACCCCGCTTGCCTGCGGTAAGTCTGGAATACGCTCACCTTCAAAGTAAGGAAGAAGGACAAGCCCCTGGCTGCCAGGAGGCGCTTTCATGGCCTCTTGGGTCATTTTTTCATGGGACATTTTGAAGAGATTGCGTACTAGCTCGGTGGCCCGGGTGGCGTTCATAGTACAAATGAGTGGCAACCATGCACCGGTGCTATCACAAAAGGCGGCGACCTGTCCTAGAGGATCAATGATAGGACGACTAGAATAGCCATAGAGGGTTCCGGAGGTTCCCAAACTAAGCGTTACGACGCCAGGCCTGGTGTTGCCTGTACCTATGGCGCTCATCATATTATCCCCGCCACCTGCGGAAACGATGATGCCCTCGGGCAAGCCAAGTTTACGAGCCACTTTGGCCTCCAGTAGACCCGCAGGTTGAGAACTTTGCTGGATCGTTGGCAGAGCTGTAGACAGGTCCACATCAATGGCCTCCACCAGTTGGGGATGCCAGTCTCGCGTTTTGGTATCAAAGATTCCGGTGCCAGAGGCATCTCCGGCCTCCATGGTTTTTTTCTTGGTCAAATAAAAGTTCAGGTAATCATGGGGCAGAAGCACGGTAGCCAGTTTGGTAAAATTTTTGGGCTCCTTGCGTTTCATCCATAAAATTTTTGAGGCGGTAAAGCCGACGGGAAGGCCATTGCCCCCCATGTTGATGACGCTGCCGAGACCCCCCAGCTTGTTGAGCAGATAATGGGCCTCTTGCGCTGTGCTTGTGTCGCACCAAAGCTTAGCCGGACGAATGACCTGATCCTTGTCATCCAGTGCGACAAAACCATGTTGTTGCGCTGAGACGCCCATGCCGCGCACTTTGGCTGCAGCTATGCCAGACTTCTTCAGGGCCGCTCGAATGGAACGTTCCATGGCTGAAACCCAAACAGAAGGTTTCTGTTCTTGGGCTCCTTGGGGAAGATCCGCAATCATACCATAGGCTGCGCTGGCCTCACCCATCACTTTGCCGGTGTTTCCATGGACAATGATGGCTTTGGTGCTTTGCGTGCCGCAATCAACCCCAATAAAGAAGTCGCTCATAATGGCGATGATGCACAAATAAGCAAGTAGATCGAGCGCAAACTAATACCATGCAAACGCTTTTTTCTTGATGTAGGATGCGATGCTTGGTTTGAGCTATTTTTGAAGATGATTATGAGTGAGAGAGAAAAGGAGGAAAAACTGGAAAAGGATGCGAGGGATAAGGCTTTTATACGCATTACGGGGGCGCGTCAGCATAACTTAAAAAACCTCACTGTGGAGATTCCGCGTAATCAACTCACGGTCATTACGGGACCTTCTGGCTCTGGTAAATCTTCGCTGGCCTTTGATACGCTCTTTGCGGAAGGCCAACGCCGTTATGTGAATAGCTTATCGGCTTATGCGCGACAGTTTCTGGACCAGATGGGCAAGCCCGATATAGATTCGATCGAAGGTCTTTCACCTACGGTAGCTATTGAACAAAAATCTGGTGCATCCAGCCCACGCTCCACCATCGCCACTGTGACAGAGATTCTTGATTACCTGCGTATTCTCTACTCCAGTTGCGGTCAGCCGCATCATCCAGAAACTGGTAAGCCACTGTACAGATACACCTCTCAGGAAATTGTAGATAAGATCTGTGCTGAACCCACTGGCTCGCGTTTCATTTTGCTGGCACCTGTTGTGTCTAACGAAAAAGGAAACCACAAAACAACACTGCAACATCTCCGACGCAGTGGCTTTTTGCGCGTGCGCATCGATGGAGAAATCAATCTGCTGGAGGAAGTGTCTCCACTCCGTGAGGAAAAACCCCATACGATTGAGGTGATTGTGGATAGGTTAAAAGTTGCTGAGGATACACGCAGTCGCGTCACGGATTCTGTTGAGCTAGGTTTGAAAACGGGACAGGGGCTGATCTATGTCCTATGGATAGCGCAAGAGGAAGGTGAGCCTGTTTTATGGGCTTTGAGTAACGATAACTTTGATGCTGAGACAGGGTTTCGCATTCCTCAATTAACGCCCCGCCATTTTTCATTTAACAGCCCGCTGGGAGCATGTCCCGCCTGTGAGGGTATTGGTACTGAGGCGATACTCGATGATGATTTGATCATTCCTGATCCTGAATTAACACTCGAAGAAGGCGCTATAGCGCCCTGGTCCAAAGCGCCGACCAAACTGCGCTCTGTCTATGTGAAATCCCTGCAACATCTTGCGGCAAGATTAAAAATAAATTTGTCCACAAGGTGGTGTGATTTGGCAGAAGAAGTAAGGCATAGCATTATCTACGGCATTGAGGAGAGGGACGCTGGAGGACAAGCTTTCCCGGGCATTCGCCAACAACTCGAAGAACTCTATGCCGAGAGCACGGCATCCTCCACCCGCCAGCGTGTCGCGGCCTACATGACGCGGCAGACTTGTCGGTCCTGTCACGGTTCAAGATTACGCCCAGAAATGAATGCGGTAACTTTAAAGGCCGATCTCAGCGATAAGGAAAATAAGGGAGGCTGCAGAAGCTTAAGCTTGCACGCGTTGTGCGAGCTGTCGATTGATGCCGCTTTATGCTTTTTAAAGCAGCTTGCTCTAACAGCTCAACAAAAGCATTTCGCTCCCGATTTGATTGATGAAATAGTCAAACGCCTCAACTTTCTGAAAAATGTGGGTCTGGGCTATCTTGCGCTAAGTCGAGAGTCTGCAACGCTTTCGGGAGGAGAACTTCAGCGTATCCGCCTGGCTACGCAACTTGGTTCGAGTCTGACGGGTGTTGTTTATGTGTTGGATGAGCCAAGCATTGGTCTGCACCAGAGAGATAATGACAGTCTCCTGCAAACGCTTGAGGCATTACGCGATAAGGGAAACACGGTGGTGCTTGTGGAGCATGATGAGGAAACCATTCGCTGCGCTGACTACATCATCGAACTCGGTCCAACAGCCGGAGACAGGGGTGGGTTTATTGTCAGTCAAGGAACTCCCCATGAAATCATGCAGGACCCCTCCTCCATCACGGGACGTTATTTATCCGGCCAAGAATCCATTTCCGTTCCTGGAAAGCGTGTGCAACCTCACAAAGGCTATTTACGTGTTAAAGGAGCTAGAGCGCATAATCTACAAAACATTGATGCGGCCTTTCCACTGAGTTGTTTTACCTGTGTGACTGGCGTCAGTGGCTCAGGTAAAAGCACGCTTGTGAACCATATCCTGGCGCGCGCGCTGATGAAAAAGTTTTGCCAAAAGAAAGATAAAGTAGGCGCACACGAAAAAATAACTGGTGCAGAAGAAATAGATAAAGTCATTGTGATCGATGCATCGCCCATAGGCCGCACACCGCGCTCCAATCCCCTCACCTACATAGGAGCATTTAATGAAGTGCGTGATCTTTTTGCACAATTGCCGCTTTCGCGTATTCGCGGTTATAAAAAAGACCGCTTCAGTTTCAATACCAAGGGCGGTCGTTGTGAACATTGTAAGGGCGATGGTGCGGTGAAGGTTGAAATGCATTTTCTGCCCGATGTTTTTGTAACCTGCGAACATTGCCAAGGTCAGCGTTTCAACAGAGAAACTCTGGAGGTAACCTACAAAGGTTTTACTATTGCGGATATTTTAAATCTGAGTGTGGACAAGGGCCTGGATGTGTTTGCCCATGTTGCACGGATCCGTGACAAGTTAGAATCTCTTTCGCGCCTGGGCCTGGGCTACCTTAAGCTGGGACAACCCGCTAACACCCTCTCGGGTGGTGAAGCACAACGCATCAAACTTGCGGCTGAGTTGGCACGGCAGGCAACTGGCCGTACATGCTATATTTTGGATGAGCCCACGACGGGGTTGCATTTCGCTGATATTGAGTATCTTCTAAAAATTATCTATGCATTACGTGATGCGGGCAATACGATGATCGTTATTGAGCATCATCTCGACATTATCAAATGTGCTGACTATATTATGGAGCTTGGTCCAGAAGGAGGAAGTGCGGGAGGTAAATTAATTTGTTGTGGTAGCCCCGAAGAAATTGCGAAGCAAAAGCAAAGCCCTACGTCCAAATATCTGCATCATAAAATGAATGTTAAGAATTAATGGATTATTTAATAAGTTAACCATGATTTTTAAAGATAGAAACAAGGCAAGTTTTTTCCTAAAAACGATGGTAGCCCTTTGCTTACTGGGCGCTTTGACAAACGTAACGTGCGCTCAGGAAAAAGATGAGAAGCGAGACATGGCCTTTGCCAAACGCGCTTTTCAAGATGGCTTGTATGATTTAGCAGAAATAAAGCTGGCTCGCTTTATCGAAGATTTTCCGCAAAGCACCCAGCTTTATGAAGTACGCTGGCTGCTAGGCCAATCCTACTTTTTTCAAGAAAAGTATAAGCAAGCCGTCGCTCAATTCAGCAACCAGGACTCCGTACCCGAGGACATGCTGGATCAATTTATCTTCTGGGAAGCAGAAACGATGTTCCACATGGAAAAGCTTGATTCATCCGCACAGCGATTCAATGAACTCATGCAAAATTACCCTGATTCTGAATTGGTCAATAAATCTATTTTGGGTCTGAGCAAAATAAGTATTCAACAGGGCAAAAATCAACGAGCGCTCACTCTATTAAAATCGCTGGAAAAGTCCGATGACCGCACTGCTCGTGATCTCGCTCTATTACAAAAAACACGCATATTAGTCGCTTTAGAAAAATGGGCTGAAGTGCGCCCCATACTCATGCAACTGAGTAAGTCTTCTGTCAAAGCTCCAGCTTTGTTTGAAATAAAACTGTGGGAAGGCGAAGTTGCCATGATCAATGAGGAATATAATCAAGCGCTGACAGCTTTCGAACGCATTACCTCCGACAAGCGAGCCTCACCTCGCCATCTTGTGGCCCAGGCCTGGTTTAATCAGGGAACCGTTGCAGAAAAGGTTGAACAGTGGGAACAAGCCTCTGAAGCCTACGAAAAATGTTACTCCATCTCTAAATCTCCCCGCTTAATTAAGGCGGCGGTTTTAAAGTATCTGGAAATAGAAGCACAATCTGGCGATCTATCTTCTGCGACTTTGAAAGTAAAAGAGTTTGTTCGCAATGAAGCCATCACGCCAGGTTCGGCTTGGCTGGCCATTGCCCGTTACCATATGCAGGCTTCCAACTACAGTGCGGCCATCTCCGAACTTGATCATTTTATTACGACATTCTCTGATTCTCCAGATGTCTGGTTAGCGCGCCTTTTGCTTTCTGAGGCGTTATTGACAGATGAAAACGATGCGACGGCGCTCAGCGAGTTGCAATTGATTCTGGAAAATAAACAAGATGAGAACGCTGCCTCCCAGGCCAGGCTGACACTAGCAAACTATTGGTTTGAGAAAAATGATTTCTCCCAGGCGTCGCAGCTATACAGCGAAGGCGGCAAGATGATCTCGGATCCCAAAATCTCGGAAGAGTGTTTTTACCGCTATCTGATTTGCCTGGAACATCAATATAAAATCAATGAATTCAAGAAAGCAGCTCAGACTTTCACCAAGAAATTCCCTGAGAGCAACCGCTTTGCATCTATCCAGCTCAAAGAAGGCCATCTTTTATTACAAACAGGAAAAGTTAAAGAAGCGCGGGAAATTTTTAATGCTATTATCGAAAAATCAACTTCGCTGGATAAAGTTGCTGAGGCGACTTACAGCCTGGGGCGCAGTTACTTAAATTCGGCTAACTATGATAAAGCGGCCGAATCTCTGAATCAGCTGATTGAAGACCACCCCTCCTTCTCTAAGAAAGCCGAAGTGCTCTACTGGAAAGTCTTTGCTGAAAAGC
>JBCCWR010000083.1:0-10435 GCA_039193385.1 Verrucomicrobiota bacterium
ACAAGTATAAGGAATCACTTGAATATAGAGACACTCAACTTAGTCATACAGATCCTCAACTTGGTTATTACAGATCTTTGACTATTCTGGGAAAAATTAGATGTATCTTAGCTGAAGAAAAACCTGACTTCAGTTTAGCACTCCAAAACATATACCAGATTTCCGATTTATCGTTTCCGGGCGAATATGAATGGAAAGACATTCGTAAAGCAGTTCGAGTTATCAGAAATTACCTTAATGTCTCCATAGAATGGGAAGAAGGGTCATTGTTCACCAAAGCCAAATTACTCTTGCAATACCATCAAAGAAAAGGGGAAGCTTTTGAAAGCATTCAAGCTTACGCAGAGGGCTATAACTTAAAAGAAGACTTTCTTGATCAAAGCCGTAAATCAGATTTTAGAAACCATTAAGCATTTATGGGCATTTGTAAGCTTTCTCCAAATAAAGACCAGATAGAGAGGTGGTTATTTAGGTTATGGTATTAACATCTGATATTTTGATACCCCTTTGCTTTTCGATGTGAGTCTAAGGCATTTACTTTGCTTACTTATATGTTTATCGAATTCTTATTTCGATTTCCACAATACCAATGAATATTACTTTCCCACTTTAACCGCAGAACATGATGCGATTCTTCGCTCGATGCGCTAAAAATTTTCTTAATCAAGATCAGTTCTAAGGGCTATGCGAAACGACCATAAACTTCCTTAATCCTTGCTGTTCCACGAGCAACAGGATGGATTCACTTTCTGGAAGAGATTCTAGAATCGATTGATATTCCTGAAGACTGGAAACGGGTTGCTGATTGATTTCTAGTAAAAGCATACCGCTTATCAAACCGGCTTCTTCCTCCACACTCTTTTTTGTAACATTTGTTATAATAACTCCTGTCGTTGGCGTTTCGGGAACAGCAATACCATAGCGAGTCGCCAGAGAAGATGTGAGGGCACTCAATGTGATGCCAGATAGCCATTTAAAAGAAGTAGATGAAGGCTCTTTAGAAGCGGCCGGACTATTTGTATCTAAAATTTCTTCATACACATTTTCATAATGTTGACGCCAGTCGGGTACTACTTGAGGCTGTGCCGTCACTCCAAGCGTCACAATTTCCCCTGCACGAATGATATCAAACTGAGTCTCCGCATCTAATGGCAAACGTGCCACTGTTAAGCGCAGATCCATAGATGTATCGATTTTAGTTTCGCCCATATTCACCACGATATCTCCTGCCTTAAGGCCAGCAATCTCTGCCGGACTATTCTCAAATACATTGGTGATGACGGTGCCCGTGGTGCGTTCCACCTTGAAGCTCTTGGCTAGCTCTCCATTCAATTGTTGCACACGTATACCAATGCGTGAGCGTTTGACATAGCCATTGTTTATAATCGAATTGGCCACATAGCTCGCCAGTCTTGAGGCTACAGCGTAAGAAGATGTATTCTCCTTTTCCTCTTTGTTGACTTGCATCTTAATTCCCATGACTTGGCCCTTCATATTAACCACCGGTGAACCACTACATGCTTCATAGTCGGGCATATCCAATTCCATAAAATTCTCATAAGTCATTCCATTATTGAGCAATCCCGTACGTTTAAGACTGCTGACATAACCCGTACGCAGAGAACTCCGTTTGTTTTTTAGCACTGAAATATTGAGTGCAAACTGACCCATACGGAGATCAGATGCATCCGCCCAAACCACAGGGGTCAGTCCATTCACATCCACTTGAATAACAGCAAGATTCGTATAGGGATCCACTCCAACGACCTTAGCGCTTCGACTTGTTCCTGTGGAAAAAGAAACCTGGATATCCTTGGCCCCAAAAACTGCTTGGTAAGTAGTAAGAATATAGCCAGCAGCATCGACTACTGTGCCAGAGTTCATGGATTGCAGAGGCAGGTCTTTCATGAGCAATTCATGCAACTCATCTATCTCGACCTTCTCATCCTCATTTTCTTCATCACGTTGTGTCAGAACAGAAACGACACTAGCTGACAAGTCTGCACTCAACTTCGTCACCTCTTTATCCATTTTTTCAAGAATCGCTTCAGATTCTTCCTCTTTAAAAAAGGACTTTAAAGTGGTGGGTTCTTCAGGCTCTTCTTCAACTGTAGGAATTTCTTCTTCCTCCTCAACTACAGGCGCTACATCCATTATGGCGGGTGTTTCAATAGGTTCTTCAGGTTTCTCCGTAACAAAATAAACCAGAACAAAAAGCAGCCCCATAGCCAACAAAACTGTTAATAGCCTCTCCATCTCGATCAACCTCTTCTAATTATTTGCAACTTCATTAGCCATCACCCAGTAATGTCCCAACACTTTTTTCAAGCCTTCATTTTGAGCAAGCTCTGGATCAACCGCTAAGATAACCTCGGCAATTTTCCGAGCTTCAGAAATAAGGTTCAAATCTCTGGGAAATTTGGCCACTTTTAAAGGCGGCAGACCACTCTGTTCCGTCCCTAAAATATTCCCCGGCCCCCTTATCTCGAAATCTTTTTCAGCTAATGCAAAACCATCTGTCGTTTCTTCCATAACTCTTAAACGAAGTTCACTGTCTTCAGTTTTAGCATCATCCACTAGAATACAATAAGATTTAAGGCTTCCGCGGCCAACCCTGCCGCGTAACTGATGTAATTGTGCCAATCCAAAACGTCCTGCATGTTCGATAACCATCACGGTAGCACTGGGTACATCTACACCAACTTCAATGACGGATGTTGCTACAAGTAAGCCAAGCTCTCCCTTCCGAAAGCGCGTCATCACAGCATCTTTCTCTTCGCCTTTCATTTTCCCATGAACCATGCCGACTTGGCTTGTCCCAAAGATTTGCTGCAGCTCTTTATAACCCTCTTTAACCGAAATCAAATCCTTACGTTCTGATTCTTCGACAAGCGGATAAACAATGTAAGCCTGCCTTCCCGCAGCGTTCTCTTTTTTAATAAAATCCCAAACCTTGGTCAGTGCGTCTCGTTGACGAATCACCGTTTTAATGGGACTACGGCCTTCGGGCATGGTTTTAATAACCGATACATCTAGATCACCATAAGCTGTAAGGCAGAGGGTGCGCGGGATGGGCGTTGCTGTCATGACCAGTAAATCAGGCACTTCATCTGCCTTATCCATAAAAGCAGCACGTTGCATGACCCCAAACTTATGCTGTTCATCGATCACGCCCAAACCAAGATTTGGAATGACAGCCTTGTCTTGCAACAAAGCATGCGTGCCAACAAAAAGAGTTGGTTCCTTATTGAATAGACTGTCTTGCAGTGGTTTGGTATTTCGTGTACTCAATTCAACGCCAATACCCAATGGCTCTACTAACTTCTTGATATTATTATAATGTTGATTGGCCAGAATTTCGGTTGGGGCTAGTAGCGCTCCATTCTTTCCGCATTCCACACAGCGCAATAAAGCATACACAGCCACAACCGTCTTACCTGAACCAACATCGCCTTGCAGCAATCGGTTCATAGGATGCTTCCTCTTTAAATCTTCATCAATTTCTCGACAAACTTCTTTCTGACCCGCTGTTAAATCAAATGGTAATTGTTCCATATACCTCTGCACATAGTCCGTATGCGCTGGCTGACGGTTCTTGACCGCTTTGATGACTTTCTGACGGCGACGCACAAGCGCGATCTCCATACAGACGAGTTCATCCAGAGCTAATCTTTTACGAGCCACCTCCAGCTTTTCATCATCCTCAGGAAAATGAAGCGTGCGTATAGCTTCTTTACGGCTGAGATACTTTTCTGGAGCGGAATAGAGTTCGGGATACTCCACATCTCCGCGCTGCAATAGTTCCCAAATGACCTTACGCAAGGCACGCAGCTTCACTCCATTGCGCAAGGGATAGATTGGAACAAGGCTGCGGTTGATGTGGATGTGTTCATCTTCACCTACCTCATAGTCCTCATACTCCGGATGAAGAATTTGTAGTTTTCGCTTTGCACCTTTGCCGGAAATTTTGATGCGTCCATGCACGATAAGTTCCCGCCCCACCGGCATATTTTTAGCCATGAAAGGCATGTTGAACCACATCAGAGAAAGCGTTTGAAAAGCACCCTCTAACTGAAGCACTACTTCTGTATATCTCCTGTAACGATTGGCTTTACTGCTGACGATCTTACCGCGAACCGTCACCGCTACCCCCTCCTCTACCGTGAAAGGATCAACCCAATGACAACGATCTTCATAACGACGGGGAAAATGATAAAGCAAGGCGCTTACATCTTCTAAATCCAGTTTACGTAAAATAGATTGAATCGTCCGACTCACGGCGTGCGGTCTTTATAATCAATAATTCTAAAACAGGGACGACTGGAAAAATCATCAATTTCCCAATGACCTGCTATGTCATAACATTTTTTATGAATTAAGTCATTCGCAAGATTAAAGGCCACAGCATCAAATTCACTTCCTTCTGATACAGCCCGGTAACTCAAATGACCCTTACCAAAAACTCGTTCATCTCCTACGGATGAAACACCTCTGACCACAAAAACCGGTGAACGGTTCATACGTCCAAAAGGCTCCATACTGGAAACACCCGCGGCTAATTCATACTTTAACGTGGATGCCGGAAGCTCCATTTCAACATGAATAGTTTCCTGAAAAATATCTTCTGCACAATGGTTCTCCATCCAATTTTCCAGATCTTCCCGAAAGATATCTATTTTACCGGCCTCGATCTCCAGTCCTGCCGCCATAGCATGACCGCCAAAGCCGAGAAGATGTTCGGAACAATGCCTGAGACCATCCATCATCGAAAAACCTTCAATAGAACGTCCACTGCCCTTGCCCTTACCCTCTTCATCGATAGAAATAACGACAATAGGACAGTACCAGATTTTTTGCAGGCGAGATGCGACAATGCCTATGACACCTTGATGCCAATCTCGCGATGCTACGACCACACACTTGGGCTTCTTACCTACCTTGCGGGAAATAATGGACTCTGCCTCATAAACAGCTTGCTGCTCGATTTGTTGGCGATCTCGGTTGAGTTGATCTAACTGCCTGGCTAGTTTGGCAGCCCGCATCCGATCCTGGGTGATCAACAGCTCCCAGCCATAAAGAGCCTCTGCCAGTCGACCACTGGCATTCAAGCGTGGACCAATCATAAAGCCAATGGTTATGGGTGTAGGACGTCGCTTAATGCCTGCCGCAGTCATCAATTCCTGTAACCCAATATGAGGCGTACGAGCCAATTGCTTCAAACCATGATGCACAAGAATCCGATTATCCTCCAGCAAGGGTACAATATCCGCCACCGTTCCCACAGCTACTAAATCCAGACAGCTTTTGAGATCAAAGAGATCCGGTTCACCGCGAAGCTTTAGAAAAGCGTGGCAAAATTTAAAAACCAGACCGACTGTGGCCAGAATCTTATCATGCTCACTACGCTGGGGATTGACAAAAGCAAAGGCTTCAGGCTGTTCTTCGGGCAACTCGTGGTGATCGATAATGATCACATCCACCCCCTGCTCGTTCAAATAAGCTACTTCCTTGACGTTTGTCGTACCACAGTCCAAAGCAATTAATAACTGCGGTTTGCCTTTTTCCATGGCACGGTCCAGACCTGCTTGAGAAAGGCCATAGCCTTCTGAAAGACGCTCTGGAATAAAGACCTGCACTTCCTTACCCATACGAGTTAAGAAAAGAAACATCAGAGCGCTGCTCGTCATGCCATCCACATCATAATCGCTATAGATCAATATGCTCTGACCTTCCAGAAGAGCTTGGTCAACACGCCTCACCGCTTTCTCCATATCCGGAATACGGCAGGGATCATTCAATAAAGCCAGACGAGGCTTGAGAAAAGAAGGGTGCTCTTCCTCGGGAATTTCACGCATAAGGAGCAAGTGCCTGATGACTTGCTCCACATCATAGACATTAACTTCGCCTGTTTTTTTAATATCCCATCGCTTCACAAGCGGCTTTCACTAGGTGGTAGTTCCGGTAAATTCAGGGTCAACGGCTACTTCATTTTTTGCTTTTGCACCAAAGAGAAAAACAATCGGACTGGCAATAAACAGAGACGAATACGTTCCGGCTATCAAACCCATTAACAGGAGCAAAGCAAAATCATTAATCACATGCCCTCCCTGAAAATAGAGTGTTCCCAGAACGATCATAGTGGTTGCGGATGTGATCACTGTGCGGCTCAAGGTCGCATTCAGACTGGTGTTAATGACGTCTTTCAGCTCCAAACGAGGATTGGTTCTCAAGCCTTCGCGGATACGGTCAAAAATAACGATGGTATCATTAATGGAATAACCCGCCACTGTCAGGATAGCCCCTACTGTAGTGAGCGAGAACTGATGACCTATCGCCGTAAAAATACCCAGCGTTATGATGACATCATGTAAAAGAGCCACGATCGCCCCAATGGCAAAGGACATTTCAAAACGCCACACGACATAGAAGAAAATGCCTATCAGCCCAAGCACTAAGGCCACAGCAGCCTTCTTTAAAAATTCTCCGCCGATAGAAGCTTTGACCTTGTCCAGTTGCAGCCGCTTAAACTGAGCCTCGGGGAATGCCTCCATGATCTTACCTTCAATGGGCTCAATATCATCTTCACTGGCACGAATCGAAAGAATTTCTCCGCCTTCACCACGTGCGCTTTGGTACTGAATCGTAGCCGGTAAAGCACCTTTGGCGGACTGGAGCTGATCGTCGGAAATCTTCTTCTCGAAACTATAAGTTGCGAGAGCACCGCCGGCGAAATCCACACCCAGAGCATCCTTGCCCTTACTGGCAAAAGAGAAGATGCTGAAAATGATCAACACCAGAGAAAACCCAGCCGCGGCAAACCTTTTGCTTATAAAATCAATACGGGTCTCGGACAAAAACTTGACCATTCTTAAATGATCCACCTTGCGCAAATAGAGCATCCAGTCAAAGCAAGTACGCGTCACAATCAGAGAACTAAACAAGCTGGCCAAAATTCCCAGGCAAAGCACTACGGCAAATCCGCGCACGGCACCGCTACCCTGCCAGAACATAAACACCGCCGCAATCAATGTGGTCATATTAGCATCCACAATTGAACTGAAGGCTTTGGCAAAACCCGCTTCCACCGCATTGCGAATAGGCTTCTTCAATTTTATTTCTTCGCGCATACGTTCAAAGATCAGAACGTTGGCATCCACAGCCATACCTATGGTAAGAATGATACCCGCCACACCGGGCAGTGTTAGAGTAAATCCAAACTGGGCCAGCAGGCCTAGTAAAATGACGAGATTAAGGCTTAGAGCAATGACAGAGAAAAGACCCGCAGTCGTGTAGTAAGCGATCATAAAAATCACCACCAGAGCCAGCCCCAGCACAGCGGCGTTAAATCCATCCTTGATAGACGTCTTACCCAACGTTGGATCAACACCGCGTTCATCAACAATCTCCACCGGCGTTTCCAAAGGGTTTTCCAAAACACTGGAGAGTTCTTCCGCTTCTAGAGGCGTCATACTCCCTCCGGAAATAGAACAGCTCCCTCCATAGATGGGTTCATTGATATTAGGCGCAGAGTAAACCTCTCCATCCAACACAATAGCCATGCGACGTCCCGTATTAGCCTGCGTCAGCTTGCCGAACTGATCCGCTCCTTTACCATCAAACTTAATGATCACTTCAGGCGCACCTAGCTGCCCCACACTCGGGTAAGCAGAAGTCACATGCTTACCTCCCATCTCAGGACGGCGACTCACCAAAATTTCACGTCCTTTAATCCGCTTGCCGTCTGCGCCGCGATCCAGAAAGGGCATCAAGACATGATCAAATGGCACCTGTTCCTGGCCTGTCGCAATCTGCGCCAGAAGCACCTCGTTGTTGGGATGAACCAAACGAAATTCCAATTTGGCCACGCGCTGTAATGCGCGACGGTACTGAATTTTCTGTTCTTCGGTGATCCCCGGCACCTGGACGATAATGCGATTTTTACCCAGCGGCTGTATGATAGGTTCAGCCACACCAAAGCTATCAATACGTTTCCGCAAAACCTCCACGGCTTGTTCAACAGCTTTGCTGGAAATTTCCTTTTTCTTTTCACTCTCCTCAGAGGAAGCCTTCTCGGGATCTTGCCCTCCTGGCCTCAATTCAATAATGAATTGTGTTCCACCACTGAGATCAATACCTGGGGTGATGTTGACCGGCCAGGGCTCAACCAATCCCTCTTTCTGTACGACTTCTGTGGCTTTTTCCTCAGTCGCTTTGGCTTGATCCTGATCTTGATCTTGGCCTTCCAATGTCTCCAAAGCCTCAGCCTCAGGCTCAGACTTTTCACTGCCTGGAGGAATGAGAGATAGCGCGCAAATACTCAACATGGAAAAGATAACGCCAAGCGCCACCCACTTTCTTCTGAACTCAACCGTTGTGGCCAGATACCAGATAAAGAAGATTAAAAGGGTAAAAGATAAAACAAGTACTGAGTAGTCCATAGAAATGAAAAAGTCTGCCTGTTAATTTTTAGTGAATATTGTTTATTGCCAACTTATGCCTTGGCCGTAGTGCTTAGTTACTAGCTTTATCAACTTCGCTTGTGCTGACCACGCTGATCACGCTCGGTTTTTGCACTTCAATCTTACAGTTATCAGCGACTTTCACCATGAAAGATTCATCCTTCACACTGGTGATTCTGCCATAGATACCGCCTGCTACAACGACGTCTGTACCAGCTTTCAATTCTTTGACCATCTTGTCATGTTGCTTCTGCTTTTTCATCTGTGGACGAATGAGCAGAAAGTAAAAAATCACAAACATGAGGACGATGGGCATAATGTTCACCCATCCAGAAGGTTGTTCACTAGGAGCAGGCGAGGTCTGCGCAAAAATCATCAGGGTATTAAAAACTTCGTATGTCATAACTGTCTTTCTATTCTTATCTTAATTTATATTACTAAACTGTTCTGGGTTGGTATTTACTCAGGAAATCTTTCGACCACTCCTGAAATCTTTCCTCACTGATAGCCTGTCTCATCTGCCGCATCAAATTGAGGTAAAAGTAGAGATTATGCAGAGAGAGGATGCGTAGGCCAAGTATTTCTTCAGCTTTTAATAAATGACGGATGTACGCGCGTGTGTAATTTTTGCAGGGGTAATCCTCCCCTAGGTCTTCAATAGGCCTTTCATCCAAACGGTTATCGGCGTTTTTCATATTCACCGTGCCGTATGACGTGTAGGCCGTGCCATTGCGCGCCACGCGTGTAGGCAAGACACAGTCAAACATATCCACACCACGCGCCACCATTTTGACTAACTGGTCGGGCTGGCCTAAGCCCATAGCATACCGCGGCTTGTGCCGTGGCAAGTATGGTTCCGTAGCTTCAACAGCCTTGAGCATCTCCGGCTCCGGTTCGCCCACGCTCACCCCGCCAATGGCATAGCCCGGAAAGTCCATAGCCACCAAAGCCTCGGCGCATTCCCGACGCAAGCCCTCATAACTGCCCCCCTGCACGATAGCAAAAAGATGCTGCTTCTGTGTCGGTCCCGCAGGGAGCTCATACATGGCTCTTTGACATTTTTCTGCCCAATCAATGGTGCGATTGACTGCTTCCTGAACCGCACCTTCCTCTGCAGGCCATGGCGGACATTCATCAAAAGCCATCACAATATCTGAACCAAGCTGCTTCTGAATGCCAACGGCTTCTTTAGGTCCTAGAAACAAGGGTGCTCCATCCACATGTGACTGAAAATGCACCCCCTCCGCCGTAATTTGGCGAAGCTTGGATAAACTGAAAACCTGGAAGCCTCCGCTATCGGTCAAAATAGGCCCCTTCCAATTCATAAAACGGTGCAGCCCTCCCACTTTCTCGATTACCTCCATGCCAGGGCGAATAAAAAGATGGTAGGTATTGGAAAGAATAATGGACGCACCAAGATCATCCCGTAATTCACCGGGATCCACCGCCTTCACCGTAGCCTGCGTTCCCACAGGCATAAATACAGGGGTTTCAATCCGACCATGCTCCGTCTCCACATACCCGAGACGCGCCTTCGACCCTTTATCTTCCTTTACCAGCGTAAACACAACCGGACGTTATATCGCCCTGGCATTTCAGACACAACACGAATCACCTCCAGCCTATTCATCACACTCATCTTTAAAATTTAGATCAAACTTCATAATTTAGTGAAAAATCAACAACTTACACAAGATGTGAATAACTTTTGAACAACTCAGTCAAACCTTTTTTAATGTATTTATTATCAGATACTTACAAAGAAAATGCCCCTGTCGACAAATTTTGGCTTTGCAAAACTTTTTTACGTATTTTTATGTAAGCAAGATTTCGTTCCAGTGCAGCTTTTCAGAAACTGGCCTGGAAAAAAGTTGAACTTTATCTGCTGCTTCGCTCCCAAGTGTTATCTTCTCATCTTGTCTCATAGGATCAAAAAAATGGAAACTGTCTTATAACTCAAGAAACTCACCGTTAAG
>JBCCWR010000084.1:0-10421 GCA_039193385.1 Verrucomicrobiota bacterium
ATAGAATAACTAAAGTAGATGGCTCCACAGATGGAAATAAGCCCGACCGCCAGAGATCGTCGCCAAAGAGCTCTTTTTTTCTGGTAGAGGCCGATCCCAATGAGTATGAGGCAAATTAAGGTGACGAGGGCACAGAACCCCAGCATGCTAAATAAAAAGATAGCCGTCCCCATCTACGTTATGCGATCTCCTCAACAATTGACTCACCGGCCGACATGTCGCCACTGGTCCACTGCCACTTTTCATGCAGTCGAATTCGGCCGTCCGGTAATACCTCCGGCGTGGATTCACAACGGCCGGTCATGATGATATCCTCTGTATTCACATGGCTGTAGCGAAAATCGAGCATCCCATCTTCATGGACCAGCCCTGTTAACGTGCCAAACTTAATCGCGCCGCCAGAGTAAGTGGCCCACAAAACGTTATCCGTTTGAGAATAGTAGAAAGTTGTTTCTCCACTAACTTCACCTGAGCCAGAGTTACTGACAGATGTAAACTTTTTATTGTTGTAGTTAAATGTCATAAGTTTTATAAAGCTTGCTAATAAATCGGTCGATATGCGGATCAGTTCGATCAAGTGGCACCCTATCTTTTTTAAACCAACAAATAGACTGAAATTCCGATCGATCAGAATTAATGTCTAAATTTCGACCCCCCTTTAGAACATACCATAACGAAATATCTGTATGACCGGCCGTTCGCCCAACAGTGACTGTGCTGGTAATAAAAAGAGGTCCCTCAAAGAGAAATTCAGCCTGAATTGAAAGCTCTTCTCCTGCCTCTCTCAAGACTGTCTGTCGAGGATGCTCGTTGGGTTCAACATGGCCTCCTGTTGGGAGCCAAAGCTGAGCCATTTTATGATCTACGAGTAAAAGATGTTCCCCGTCGACAAGAACAAAATATGAGACTAAATGTTTGTCGGGTGTGGCGGGTTTTTCTATCCGACATAGTTCAACCTCAGAATCAATCCATGCCAAAACATCTTTTTGAGTATCTCTTTCAAGATCATCAAAAGGATCGATAGATTCAACTTCTTGTCGTATTTTTTCCCTGAGCATAAATAAGTTTAGTGGTGTTTTTTATGCTGACTCATCTTCATCAATTTCGATGTCTGCATAGATCTCAAGCAGATTTCCTTCAGGGTCTTTGAAAAACAAAGTCAGATGTTTCCAATATTGCCACACGCGCTTATCGATTATCTGGGGCGGTTGGACAATTTCAACCCCGTGCCCCTTCAGCTCTTCGTAGCAACTGTGCACCTCTTGCGGCGTAACGCGGAAGGCCAGCTGAACGGCCGCGCTTTCATCCCCGATGGCCGGTCCTGCATTTGGCCCCCGCTTTGAAAGCGTGAGCAAAGTTGAGCCAACACGTAGCTCAATCCACGATGGGGTTTCTAGATAAATCGGGAACCCCATTACCTCATGATAAAACTGTTTCATCGGCCGGAGATCGTTGCAAAACAGCACAACATAATCCACATTGCGAATCGATTTAAGCATTAGGCGTATCCCGACTTCTTCTTATTACGCATGATAAAGCTCGAATCTTCGATTGTCTTAAATCCATACTTTTCGTAAAGCCCGTCTAATTCCAAACGTAGTTCTGAAATCTCATTCTGTAATTTCTCCGTTTCTGGATAGTTACTTCTTTTTATCATCTCTCCAGTTGGCAGATAAATAGCACTTTCTCCTTTAGTCCTCTGTTGCTCGGCCAGTAGTAATTCCAATTGCATTCGTAACAATGCCAATTGCTCTCTGAAAAGGCTGCGTTTAATAGATTTATTCTTAAGCAACTCATTACCTACACTTAGATCACGCTCTATTATTGCTGACATTATGGCTGATTTACCTTTGTCTTCTATTACATCTTTAGTTATATCTAAAGTTAGATTTTTTGTTGATTTGTCAGCTTCTTCATAGCGATAATCAATATAATTATAGGAGGCATTTTTAAAAGTTAGTCCTCCTGTAGACGATATAGTCTTCGCAAAAGATCTAATCAAATCTATAGGAGCCGTTGCAGCTAAAATAAGATATAAAGGAATATCAAGAACTTTTCCCATTATATTACCTATTGTAACTCTTGGGTTATGTTTTTCTTTTATTAGGCTATGCGCTTTGTCGATTGTGAGAATCCTGCTTGTTGTATCAGCTAGATTTACACAACCGCAAAACAAGCTCGCACTATACATTGATGTTTTTAACAAGAAAGATCTTCTATTCATAATTTTGATTAGTATGTATTATATTAAAATTCCGCCTCCCAGATTTCTAAATAGAATTCTCCAAGTTCTTTCAGTTCATCTGGGCTGCCTTTCTTTAATAAATACTTTGATAGTCGAGGGTCTTGATACAACAATGAAAGGCCAAATGCACCATATCTATCTCCAGAATTCAATGCTTTTAAATAAAAATCTTCCGCCAGTACAATAGACCTTTTAGCCAATGCATCTTGTTTATTTTTTACATGTTCTAAGGACTGTTCTCTAAATTTATTCCCTTGTTCACGAAAGAATTTAGCTTTCTCGATAAGTGTGTCTTCTTTCGGTTGATCAGATTGAGATAAATTGTGAACCGTCTCTCCGATGCCTTGGATGAAGTCGATCGATTCATTAAGTCCTATAATAATTGTTACAACAATTCCTGCAAGAATCCAGACTGGATGACTCTTGATAAACTTATTTATTTTACTAACTTTCCTTTTCACAAGTTTGTGCCAGTTTTACATACTTTTCAAAATTATAGAATCTTTTCAAATCACTTCTTTATCAAGAAATGCAGACAATACCTTTAGCCTGTGGCCTTAATAGGTAATAAGTACAATATGTATTAGTCACAACAAGGTCAGACACTTGAAAAGTAAAAGAGCTTACCCAGTCTGGTAGTTGAGGGGAAGCTATTTGATATGGTATTTCGACTAAGGTATTACCACGACTGCTACACAGTTAGCTAGCCTCTCTCCAAGCAGAAAAGCAGCAGAAAGTTGGATTGACCTAAAGAGGGCTGATCTCTAGAGGTCGATAAATGGTCAAGCAACCTAGAATAGAGTATGAAGGAGCAATCTATCATCTAATATGTCGAGGGGATGAAAAGAGGCCAATTTGGGGCAATGATGAAGATCGAGAGACTACTCTAAAAACATTGGTGACCATTTGAGGAGGCTTGTGCTAAGTGTGATTGGGTGGGCATCCTTATTTTCTGATGGATAATCATTTTCATTGGGTCGTCTTTGCTAACAATTTATAAAGCAGGATTGACCCAATGGATGAAACATCATAAGTTGTCATTTTTATAATCTTTTATATTTATGATGATTGAAATAAGACCTGCCTCATTCGTGTTATTGCTTGTTTGCCTTTGTTTCAGCGCTTCTAACTTGTTTGCAGATACTCGCCCCAACGTTCTATTCATCGCCGTGGATGATATGAACGATTGGATCACCCCTCTGGGTTCCAATCGAGCCAAGACGCCCCATTTGCAACGTTTGGCAGATATGGGTGTTACCTTTACCAATGCGCATTGCCCCGGGGTGTTCTGCGCTCCGTCACGCACGGCCATTTTCACGGGTCGTTATCCTTCGACAACGGGCCACTACATGACCACACACTACATGGATACGCATCCCGAAATACGCCCGCTTCAAGTCCTATTTAAAGAAGGCGGCTATAAGACTATGGGTATGGGCAAACTCTTCCATCATGGCAGATTGTCTACGGATTTACGCGGTTGGGATCTATTTAATACGCGCAATGAAGCCCAGCGCGAGATGGGTTATTTACCGGACAGTTGGGGTGAAGGCACTCCCAGGCCCGACCCTTATCCAGCCAGCACCTACAATCAAAAAAATCCTAAATGGAAAGGAAAACCCTTCATGGAAGTGGGTGCCATCAAAAATGAAGAGGAAGCGGCCATGGCGGACACCATTCGAGCCGACTGGGCGAGCGAGATGTTGAGTCAAAAACATGACAAGCCCCTTTTCTTAGCGGTTGGGTTTTACGCACCTCACTATCCGAACTATGTGCCACAAAAGTATTTAGATATGTACCCGGTCGAGTCCATTGAGCGCGCTCCATATCGAGCCGATGATCTGGACGATTTACCCAAGCATGTCGCAGAAAGATTCCTTGCACGTAAAAAAGATATTTTCGACAGGTTGGAATCATGGGGCGAAGTCGAGCTGATGATACGCGGCTATCTGGCCAGTATTACCTATGCGGATGCTATGCTGGGTCGTATGCTGGATGCTCTAGAAAAAGGCCCTCATAAGGATAATACCATTATTGTGTTCTGGAGCGACCACGGATATGCCTTGGGAGAGAAAGGTCATTGGGGCAAACACACTCTTTGGCAACGCACCACCAATGTACCTTTTTTGTGGGCTGGTCCCGGCATCGCTCGCGGAGTCACCACCAATGCTACAGCAAGTCTGGTCGATATTTACCCCACTCTCGCTGAAATGTGCGGTCTGAAGCCCGATGCCGGTGCCGAGGGCATATCGCTTAAAGAGGTTTTGCAGCAAGGCTTGCAAGATAGCGGAAGGTCTATCTGGACCATTTATAGTAAACCCAACAGTTATTCCGTAATCAATCGCGACTGGCGTTACATCCACCATTCCAATGAGACCGAGGAACTGTATAACACATCCGACGATCCACACGAATGGAAGAACCTGGCCGAAAATCCAGAATACGCTTCTATAAAGGAGCAGCTCATAAACGCTGCTCCCACTCAATTTGCGCCGTCAATCCAATGGCCTAAGAAAAAACCTTAGCAACAGAAACTGACACCAAAGCTCGCTCTCATCTCATCTTAATATCATCTCCTTCACCGTAGGAGGTCGTGTGTCAAGACTAGGCCTCGAGTATGAATCCACACTATTCATAGGAAGCTGTAAGCTTTGTGCTTTGCAATGGAAAAGTATTCATTTTGAATAAAATGCATGCCGGTTGAAAGGGACATGCGCGCAAATAGAGAGCCATCGAAAAGCGCTACAAGTAAGGCATGGGCCCAGCAGCATAAAAAGGTTCAAGTCTTGATGGCACTCTATTTTGAAGATCTATGGCATGGTGCTCTGAAGCAATGGATAGAAAATCAAAGGGATGTCGCCTGGAAAAGGGCCTCCTTGACGGTGCTCCTGGTACCAAGTCGTCCTCATGTCCATTACATCAAACAACTTGTGTTGAAACAAAAGCGAGGCCTTCTGGGTATCAGGTTGTGGACGCCGCAGGAATGCCGCCATTACCTTCTGGGAAAGAAACATCTTTCGGGGCAGCATCTCAATGAAGCCACCCTGAACCTGATAGCGGGTTTGGCCGCCTATGAGAATCAAAGTAGCTATGCCAAACTTGCTCAAGCTTTCAGCCGCAAAGGCGGTAAACTTATTAAGGAAATAGAGTCCTTCATAGCCGCGGGCTACGATCCCAAGTCACACCTTCCTTATAGGCTCAAAGAATTTTATGAAGCGGTGGAGATTCAGCTGAAGAAACTGGATGTTAAACTCGCTTCTGAACTGGATGCTTTCCTAGCCTACGATCCCTCTGAAAAAATAATCCATCATCCCGCAGTCATTGAGCATTTATTTGTGTGGGGCTTTCAGGGAGATACATGGCCCCTGAGAAATGTACTGAGAGCAGCCATCCATCATTCCACTCATGTGACTATGGCCTTTCCTTCACCACGCTGGAAGGGCGAGGAAATGGACCAGGTATGGATCAGTTCATGGGAGAAATATTTGAGCACCCCTTCGGTGGTTCTGGATGCTCATCACGCAGAACCCAAAAAATTTGCCTGGTTGGCGGAGACGATCGAGGCAAGCGGGAGCAAGGGCGAGGTAAAACAGCCAAACAATAATATCCGTTTTTATTTATGCCGGGATGCCAAGCAGGAAGCACAAATAGCCGTTCAGCAAATCATCCAATGGCTGAGCTCTCAACAACAGGAGCAAAAAGATATTCGCATCGGTGTACTTGTACCCAGAGGAGGCATTCTCAGCCGTTTTATCAGCAAGGACCTGGATGCATTAAAAATTAGCCACTACGATGGCGTCGGCCACCACAAGCCCGGTCCCTTTGAATCTGAGCCATTCCATGCCTGGTTGGAAACTCTGGAGCAACACCGCATCAAACCCCTGCTCCGTTTCATCTTTAGTTACGAGAAACAGTGGGAGAAGGAGGCTTTCAACGCTAGCGATATTGAACGTGCTCTTGTGCGTGGATTCGAAGAAACACTCATTGACCGTGTGGATGTCATAGCCGCATGGCTGATCAATCAAAAAGCGGGCTTAAACCGAGAGATCGGTTTATGGCTGCAAGATAGAATAACACTTGCATCTGAAGACAGTTTTTCTGGACACCTTGAACGCGTGAAGCGTTATTTTGAGATTTTACAATGGGAAGCTCTATGGGGGCATGTCGAGTATAGTGCTGCTCTCTTTTCTCAAAAAATAGAGAATAAGATGCCACGTAGCCTCTTTACCAACTGGTTGCGCGATGTCTGCGTTTCACGCCTCCGAGTCCGCATCGATTCGGGCCAGGAAACCCTGAGTAAAGTTCACATTCTTCCCTACGCTCATGCGGACTTAATGCCATGGAGTCATCTGCTTTTATGCGGAATGAATGAGGATGGCTGGCCCCATATCCCAGAGTCGCTGAAGCTTGTGCAAGATGAAAAATTAAACCAGCTCAACTGGAAGCTTCTGCAACAGCAAAACCTCGAAGATAGGGATGCCGCTGCTCTGGACCTCCAGGCACAAGGTTATCTGCTGGGGGATCAACAGAAACTCTGGCTTCAACAAAGGCAGTTACTTAACTTGCTGGAAAATACCACGGAGTCCATTGCAGTCAGTGCAGCATGGGAAGATCCCCAGCAGGAGGGTCGCAGTCGCATGCCCGGTGAATTTTATAACCGTGTTTATTCTGCCAGCACGGGGAACACCTTTACCGAAAGCGAACGCTTACGCATTGAGCACCAAACACGACAATTTCTTCAATTGTCCCCTCAATCTTCTCTATTTAAATCTACGCTTACCCGGAATCATAAAAATTCGGCTGATGCTGCTGGACATCGTCTCACTAAAACAACAGAGGCTTTCATAAAAAGACGTTCGGGCGACGCGTTTACGGAATATGATTTTTCGCTGAAAACAAGTGATGCGAAAACGCTAAACGTCAGCTCAAAAACCAGTAAAGAAAAGCATTACATTCCCGCAAGTGATTGGGATCGCCTGAAAAAGGGTTCTGCTCAACTTTTTTTACAACGCGTTTTAAAAGTGGAACCTGCTGCGGAATTAAACAGCTCTTCTCTCGTCCATAAAGTCCGCGGCATCTGGGCGCACCGTTGTTTACGCTATGCATTGGGATCGCCCTCAACAGATTCCGGGCAGACGTTCGGAGAGACCTTTCATGAAATACCTTCTGGCGATAGCGTTTGTGAACGCATAAGTGTCTACATCGATTTGCAAAAAGATCTCTACGAAAAACTCTTGCAGCCTTATGGCCTTCAAAGCTCAGCAAGAGTTCATAGCTTATGGTCCGAAATTGAAAACATGGTCCATACCCTGTCCACTCCTATCACTGAGGAATCGATGCGAAATCAATGGCGCATGGCCATAGAACAACGTTTGGCATCCGACACTCAAGCTAAGATCGGCACAACCGCACTTGATGTTTCAGGTCAGATGGATGCTGTTTTACAGACCGAAGAAAAATACTGGATTATTGATTTTAAAACGGGTTCTTCTTCGCAGAAGTTATCCAAAGCGAATCTACATAGAGGCAAGGGCCTACAAGTAGCCTTGTATATTCTAGCTTTGTCTGATCTTACCCAAAGAAAGGCTGTTTCCGCTTCTATTCTTTCGTTGTATGATGACCTGTCTAAACCACAGCTGGATCTCTCTGCGCTCGATACCTGTGAAGATTTATGGCTAGGCCTGAACCGTGTACAAACTCTGGGAATCTTTGGTTGGCATGGCAAGGTGAGAGATGCGTACAGCTTTGGCAAAGATTACCCTTTAGCCACACTACAGGTCGACCCCCAACTGCTCTCTCAAAAATGGAAAAACACGCACCCACAGCTTGAAGATTTTCTTAAAGGATCATGAATCATCTCATTGACCAGAATGCTCGGGACAGGTTTACCACGGAGCTGGAGCAAAATTTTTCTGTTATCGCCCCTGCTGGAGTAGGTAAGACCCATGCTATCACCCAACGCATTGTCGCTCTGGCCGAGGCCCAAGATAAAGCAGCGACACAGAACGAATTCTTATCCAGGCTAGTCATTGTTACCTACACCAATAAGGCCGCGAGTGAGATGCAACAGCGCGCCCGAGAGGCTCTCTTGAAAACTAAGGTTAGTGCACGAACGATCTCACTTTTTAACCAGGCTTTTTTCGGGACAATTCATGGCTTCTGCATGAAGCTGCTCAGCAGCTATGGTTATGCTCTGGGTCTGCCGGGAAATTTTCAGCCCCTGTTACAAGATGATGATGTTTGGGAAGCGTTTCTGCAGCGTGGTCTGCTTTTAGACAAAATAACCAACCAGGCAAAATTGCAGCAATTGCTGCGCGTAATGCCTATCGAAGCTATTCTCACCCTGGCTCGACACCTACCGCCGGGACCCCCGGCCCGAGATTCATCTGATCGCTTGGCTCTCGATGCTATCGATTTCACTGAGATCCAAACCTTTGAAGAAAAAGGAACGGGTAAAGCTAATATTATACGCAGCAAGCAGGCATTAGCGCAGTGGTTAGAAAAACTACACCATCATTTGGGATACACAGGATTACCTCAACTCTTTGGTACTCATAAAAAATTAACCTCCGCCTGGAAACCCATCATGGAAAAATTGGGCTCCCAGCTTAGCTTACTTCTTTATCCCGTCGTCTATGAAATGGCGGAACAATACCGTGATTTTCGTCTTAGCGAAGGCTTGATAACATATGATGATCAAGTGGCGTTCGCGGAAAAACTCATCTGGCACACTGATGTCGGCTCTGAGATACGTGGGATGATGTATCGCGTTATCCTGGACGAAGCACAGGATACGGACCCACGTCAGTTTGGTGTTTTACTCGATGTTGTGCGCTCGGTGAAAGCGGAACGCTCCTGGGTGGAGGATGCCAATCGACACCACCCGGAACCGGGGCGGTTCTGTATGGTAGGCGATCCACAGCAATCGATTTACGGGAGCCGTGCCGACTTGAGTTTTTATAAACGAGCCCATGCGTATGTAAGCCGATCGAATTGTGGGGAGGAAGTGACTTTTGCCGTAACCTTTCGCTGTGACCAGAAAATCATCGATTTCGTTAACACCCTTTTTCCTCGGCTTTTGCCAGGTGATCAAGGGCAAGCAGAGTTTGTACCACTGAGAGAAAGACCCGATATAGCAGAAGGTCAGGTCATTCGATGGACGTTGGAAGATGATTGGGATAGTCAGGAAGATGCTCCTACAACAGAACAATGCATGCTACGCGAAGCAAGCATGGTGGCACGCAAGCTGAAAGAAACAGGCCTAACAGCCCTACGAGCAGAATGCTGGAGTGAAGTAGCCATTCTTTGTCCACGCCGAGCCTGGCTGGAAATTTTATCCAAAGCATTACGAAAAGAGGGTTTTGAGATAGACCTGCATTCAAGGGATCACAAGAAAGGCGATAGTCCCGTCTATGCCTGGTTTGTCTCTTTAATGACCTGCCTGGCTGAGCCCTGGCGTGAGTATGAAATAGTGGGCCTCTTACGTGAAGTCTTCGGCTTTTCAGATGAGCAACTGTATGAACACCGCAGCGCCAAAGGTTCTTTCAAAATCCAGGTACAACAACCTAATGTGGGGCATCCTGAGGTTAGAAAAACCATAACCCTCTTACACGAACTGCGAGATAAAACTTCCCGCTGGTCACTGGCTCAAGCAGTGGATGAAATAGTACGATCGGTGCAGTTACAAGACCGCCTGGTAGGCATTCAGGCGGCGGAGAACCAATGGCCAGAACAACAACACGTCTGTGAGGGCATCGATATCCCCCGTGAGCTGGATACCTTATTGATGGAGGCAGTCCTGGCCGAGGAGAATGAACTTTTATTTGAAGAATGGGTCAAGGAGTTACAAGGCACTTTTACTATGGAGACGCCTCAAGAAACTCTTGTAAACCCTCATGCACTACAATTAATTACCTGTCAGAAAGCAAAGGGGCTGCAATGGGCAGCGGTGGTGATTCCTTTTCTGAATGCTGAAATCGGCTCGGTATCACCAAGATATCCTATGGCCATCAAACAAGGCATTGATGCTGCGCCGCTCTTAGTTCCTCAAAGTGTTTTTTATCCAGACGTGGAGAAGGAAACTGCGCGGCTGAAAACTTTACAAGAATTTGTGCGTCTGAGCTATGTCACTCTAACCCGCGCCAAACGAACACTCATTCTCTGCGATGACTTTAAG
>JBCCWR010000085.1:0-10123 GCA_039193385.1 Verrucomicrobiota bacterium
AGTTCAGAGGGAATAAGATGAGCTCAGGAGACACACTGATGACTCAGCAGGCACCAGATCGACTCAGGGGGCATTAGTTAAGTTCATGGGGCAGTATATCTGCTCAGGGTGCACCAGATCGATCAGCACAGGGGGCATGTTCAAGGTGGGGCTTATTTTTTGTGATCATGTTATGCCTCAAGAGAATGGTGTGGACCTGCTCATTGATTTATATGATAACGTAGACACTATTAAAACCCGTAAGGTTTTGTTGACTGGTCAAGCGGGCCAAGAAGCTACCATCAAGGCTATAAATAGTGCAGGATTAAATCATTATATCTCTAAACCATGGCAAAAAGATGACCTACTTGAGGTGGCACGCAAACAACTCACGGAGTTTATCATTACTTGTGATATTAATCCTTTGCCCTATATGAATAGGCTTGATACTGAGTGTCTGTCGAAGAATATTCGCCGCACAAACCTGTTAGGTGATGAGTAATTGAAGTCACTCTAAATATCCAGATATTTTTATGAATTGAAGACCTCTGGAAAGGTAGATGCAGACTGAGATGGCTGTGAAAATGCCGGCAGTCCAAATCAATAAGGTCAGAGGTATTGAGAGATATTCCTGAGGCGGCAGCAGAATAATAATAATAGTCGTTATTTGAAAAATGGTTGATAATTTTCCGGACCAATGAGGCTTCAGTTTGTAATGGCGAACAACATTGTACAGAAGAAGAAAGCCAAGGATAAGTGTGAGATCCCGGCATAAAATCAGTGCAGTGAACCACGGTGGTAGCTTTTCGATGCTCTCAATGTTGATGATATTTAATGTAATAATAGCGGATAGCATAAGAGCTTTATCTGCCAGAGGATCCAGTATTGCGCCAAGTTGACTTTCTTGTTTAAAAGCGCGTGCAATGAACCCATCCAGGATGTCAAAGATGGATGCTAAAAGAAATGTGATCAGTGCCACATATCGGTACATTTCATTAAGCTCCCCTTCATATGCGGAACGACTATAATAGAAAAGCGATGAGACAAAGATGGGGATAACGAGAATACGCAGCAGGGTAATATGCGAGGCGAAGGTGATCATTTACTAGATATGCTCATCTAATTTTTTGAGTATGGCCTCTGTGTCATTTATAAGACTATCTCTGAGTGCATTGCGTGAGCTGTCACGTCCGCAGTCGAGAAGTTTTAGCCAAAGCACACAAGCTTTAGTGTGTTGACGGACCCTACGCATATGAATAATGCGCTCATCACCATCATTCTCTTGAAAATCTATGATTGCTTTAGCCATTTGGCCTGATGCGCAGACTAGCTGAAGACCATCCTCGTTATTTGTTGGTGTTACAGGTAAGTCATGCACGAGCTCACGGCACTTGCGGGCGAAAATGAAAGATTTTTCATTAAAATCCATGATTTACTATAGCTTGCCAGAGTTTATTTTCTCAAGCGTTCGGCTTAGCCTGGTAAGTATGCGGTTTTTTCCCATAATCTCCATCATATGATAGAGTGAGGGTCCTCCATTTTGTCCTGAAATACCAAAGCGACAGAGTGGCATATAGGCGCCAGGTTTTTGGTTATGCGCCTCTGCGGTTTTCTGCAAAGTTTCTTCAAGTTTGTCAGCAGTGAAACTGTCTTCCGTAAAATGTTCAAAGGCCTCGATTAAGTGTTGTAAGCGTTGAGGCGCGTCTTCTTTCTTTAGAACTTTTTTGCTGGCTTTCTCTTCATAGGCGAAGGCATCGTCATAAAAAATTTTGACTTGAGCTGCTAAGTCAAAACCGGTTTTGATACGGTCTTGGATGAGGTCCAGTATTTTGTGAAGGTATGCTTCATTTTCAGTTAAGTCGATGTTTGAGGTGCGAAGCACTTTTTGAGCGAGTGAGTAATAGGCTTCATTTTCAAGGTCTTTCCAGTATTCACCATTGAGCCAGTGCATTTTCTGAAGATCAATGCGTGCGTTACTACGATTGATTTGGGGGAGGTCAAAGCGTCTAATGATTTCTTGTAAGGGCATTTTCTCAGAGTCGTCCTTGGGTGACCAGCCAAGCAAGCAGAGGTAGTTGACTATGGCTTCTGGAATAAATTCGGGACGCATGTAGTCATCAATAGATGAGCCTTCATCGCGTTTACTCATTTTTGAACCATTGGGATTTAGAATAAGTGGTATATGCCCATAGGAGGGAGGTTCCGCTTCTAACGCTTGAAATAAGGCTAAATGTTTGGGGGTATTTTGCAGGTGATCTTCTCCCCGAAGCACATGGGTGATGCCCATTTCAAGATCGTCGACGACGTTGACTAAATGAAAGATGGGTGATCCATCTGGACGCCTGATGGTAATGTCAGGCTGCTCAGATAGATCGAACGTTCTCTCGCCGCAGATGAGATCGTTTACAGTGATTTTTTCTTTAGGTAACTTGAAGCGTATAGCTTTGTTATCCTCATACGCGTGACCTGCATCAATGAGTTTTTGAATGTATTTTTCATAAATGGAACTTCTCAAACTCTGACGGTATGGGCCTCGATTTCCCATGCTTTTTTCCATGGATTCGGCTACAGGGCCTTCATCCCAATGAAGGCCTAACCACTCTAACCCACGAAAAATAACGGCATTGGCCTCCGGGGTATTTCGAGAAGCATCCGTATCTTCAATACGTAGTATAAATTGGCCTTTAAAGTGGCGGGCGTAAAGCCAGTTAAACAAGGCGGTTCGAGCTCCACCGATATGCAGAAGGCCTGTAGGTGAGGGGGCAAACCGAGTTCTTACGTTTTTTTTGTCCATAATTCTTTCAGGGGGTTGGATATTGCATAATCCAAGAATACCTCTCAATACTCTTTTGCTCTAGTATTGTAGAAGGAACAGAAAACAAATTTAGAACATAGAAAATGAAGCTAAAAAAGCGAAATAAGCATTATTAACTTGTCACTTTAAATGCTTTTGCAAAACTGATCATTAGAGAAAAAGACTAATATGTTCTACAAGGAAGTAAATGCAGCCAGTCTGGAACATGAGGAGAAGTAAGAATGATGAAAGACCAAATCGTAATAGAAAAAGCTAGAGAAGCAGCTCGAACTGCCGTCAGAAGCTTGAAGCAAGACAATAAGCAAATGACTGATACATCCTGCATCCGTATCATTACCAGTGATTCAGCGCTTCGTTGGGGGCTGAGGAAACTTGGTAAGAGCGATATTTCTCTAGGCTAGCCCTCTTTTTAGATCTTATCTGTTAGAATAGAATAACCAGGGTTATCATATTATAAAAACTGCTTTAGTAGCTTAGTCTAAGTTATTCAGTTCGTTAATTTTATATCTTGGATAAACGAGCTGAGTAGCAGGTGAATCCCGCCCCAAAAGACGTAAACCATAGTTCCTTAGCCTGGTGCTCTTTCTCTAAAGCTCGCTCCAAACAAAAAAGAACGGATGGGCTACTCATATTTCCATAATCCTGTAGGACAGTTCGACTTATGTCTAGTGGATGCTCGAGTAGAAGATTTTCTTCAATAGCCTCAATAACTTTTTTGCCTCCGGTATGGGCCAAAATCTGTGGGTTGATAGTAGAACTACCATTAGTAAAGGATTGCTTATATAGTTGCGAAACAGCTTGACTGGCGAGCTCTGGAACAGAGCGATCTAACAAGTTTTTTAATTTACCCTTAACATTGGTAAAGCGTAGTTTCTCTCTATGTGCAGGTAGATGTAATGATTGGTAGCTATGAAAATGGTAAGAATTTGGTATGGAGTTATGGGTCCAGATACTTGCAGCAGCGCCGTCACCGAATAAGCAGAAGCTTATGAGCACACCAGGATCATCATCAAGATAAAATGCTGCCGAACAACTTTCTACTGCCACAACTGCAACCTTAGCATTTGGGTTTGCGGATAAGTAGTGAGAAGCAGCTTGTAATGTTGGTAGCGCAGCACCACATCCTAGACCGACGATATCCTGCAAAAATATACTTGGATTCATTCCTAGTGACTCTGCTACGTAACTACTAACCCCTGGACACAAATAGCCTGTACAAGTGCAGACAAAAAGAGCATCAACGGCATCAGCTGTGGTTTGAGCTTGCTCACAAGCATTCTTTAGAGCTTTCTGGGCAAGTAGAATGACAGAGTCTTGATACATTTTATTCAATTTACCGGCATCAGCATGGAGAAGAGATTCGATGTTGGTGTAAGCTAAATGACGTTTATTAATACCACTATCGCCTAATAATATCTTTTTGAGCAAGAGGCGTGATTTGCCAGTCAGTGAGTCAAGACAAGCTGAATGACTGAGTTGATGCCAAAGTTCCGTTTGTGTGATGGAAGTTTCAGGAACTGCTGTTGCGATGCTTTTTAAATACATTAAAGGGCTTAAGAATGAAGGTATTACCTTACGGCACGATAGGCTAGAGTAAAGGGGAGTAGATGATTTTGACAAAAAAGATGAAGTGCCTTTTGCCCCACTCGATTTGTTAGAAAGAAATGCATACTTTGCGCAGCTAAAATACGTCTCCTAAATTTATGATATAAACCTTTCTTTGTAGAGTGACATACTTCAGGCCATAGCAATGCACCATCATACCATTTAACTAAAGGTTCTATTGAAAGAGCCGCAGACTCAAAGGCCATGCTCATACCATTTCCTGTGAATGGTGGAATCATTGTGCAATGATCGCCCAGACATAATAGGTTTTGGTTATTGGAATTGTTTTGCCAACCCAGATGAAATGCTGCAACGGCGCTGATAGAGTTTTCAACGATATTTGCCCTGTTCATTTTTGAAGCCAGTGAGTGGAGGTTGCATGCTTTTAGATAACTTAAGAGAAGCTTATTCTTGGGGCTGTTTGTCCGCTTGATGCATTTAAAAAGACCACAGATATTTGTGTAACCATTTTCTACCTTACTTAACCCAACATATCCGTATTCCCCCATATGCATTTCCAGGTCGGCACATGTATCAAAATTTTCTACATGCATTTTCAAACCTATCCATGAGCTTTCTTTTTCTGGCTTTCTGCCACAGCAAATCACCGTGCCTTCCGAACTGATAACCTTAGCTCTACTGTTTTCTTTCAGAACGCCACCTAGCTCTCTGAAGCGTTTAGCTAAGTTTAGATCTAATTTGTAGCGGGATACAGCTCGAGCAGGGTTAGGCAACTTGCCTGTATACATTAAAGCATCATGCTTAAACCATTTGATCGTATGATGTTTGAGCACATCATCAAAGAGATCAAGGATACCTAGATCCGCTAGTGTTTCATCTGTAACACCTGAGATAAACTCGCCACAAACTCGATGTCTTGGATAATAGCCTGCTTCATGAATTTCTACAGGTATATTTCGGTAGCGCAGAGCAATACCCAGGCTGAGACCTGCTAGGCCGCCGCCAATGATTTTAATAGTTCTGTTTTTAGACATCATGAATTATTTAGTCCTTACGAACAGCAATCATACGGTATGCTCCAAAAAATGTTTTGGTGTAAAAGAGAGCCCACTTTTCGGATGGCAATCCGAGCAATTCAGCAAGTTCATTGCCTCTAAATCCTGCAGCAATACTCACACGCGCGTCATGTCTGCTCACATAGCTAAAGAATGGATCTAAAAGTGCCACTTGTCTTTGGTGTATTCTGTAACGGGCAGGCTCATTCGCCAAAATGAACCTGCATTTTTGCATCTTTAAACCAAGTTGTGATAGATCTTCATCTTTAAATTGATGAAGTAAAAGATTTACAATACAGATATTGTGCTGATCCCAGTTATCATAGTTTAAAGCATTTTGTTGGATCCAGACTACTTCATTAGACAAATTCTGTGGTTTAGGTGCAGTATCAAGTGCATGGTATTGGCGTGAAAGATTTTTATCTCTTTTGATTAAGTATTGTGCCAGGGAACCGTCTCCAGAACCCAGTTCAAGGATATTGGTATCTGCCGTTTTATAAGAATGAATTTGTTTCGAGAACCACCTGAATGATCCCATGAAATGATTAAGAAAGCGAAGCTCATGGCGATTGCGAATGGCTTCAGTGGAATCGGGGGCCAGAGAATCTAAAATCTCTGGCTGAACACTTCTTGTATTCAAATACATCTCAATCAGAAGGAAACACGCTTCTGAAAATTTTCAAACACACGAATAAAACGAACGCCTGACCGTTTGCGGAAAGGCGGCGTAAAGTAAAAACAGAGTGACGGCTCTGTTGTTAGAAAATATATTACCAGTTTTTGTTGCGACGTGGCTTGTTGTTAGATCTATCTTCTCTAGCTCTAGCCTCGTTCACTACGATGTTACGACCATTTACAGATTTGCCATGCAATGCTTCGATGGCAGATTGAGCAGATTCTTTATCTCCCATTTCTACGAAAGCAAAGCCTTTGGATTTACCAGTTTCACGGTCGTGAATAATGTTATATTTGTTTACCTCGCCAAACTCTTCAAAAAGATCTCTAAGCTCATCTTCTTGCATAGAGTATGACAGATTTCCTACATATAGATTCATTTTATTTCCTCACTAGCGCCTTCTCTCTTACATGCTGATACATCAGACGCAACAACGCATCAGCACAGTTGACCCCATATTGGGCACAAATCATAAAAAAAGTGAAAATTTGAAAAATATTGAACAGGCTTAAGCCTTGCCTTTCATCATAAACTAGACTCTGAGTCATTCGTGGTATTAATAACATTATGGCTGTGATGGATTCGCCTGTCTGACCTAATCCATATATTTAAGAAATTTTTATGTAAAATGTAGTAAAACTTGTAGCTGGGGAGTAAAAGCGTAGAGAAAAAAGAATCGAATTTCATGTGAAAGTATTACCAATAAACACATTTCTAATAAAAAGCGAGATAAAAGAGAGCCTTCTTAGCTACTTAATCCTGCCAGGGCAGCACCAATGATGGGGGCATTATCAACGTGTGTCGTTGTATAATGAATATTACTTTTATCCATCATTTCTTTGAGGTAGCCGAAAGCACGTTGTGGGAACTCGTGTGCTTTATAAAAAGTTGAGCCCTCTATGCTAATGCATACGGATTGATCGCCTAGATTTGACTTGATAGCACAACTCGTGATGTTGATGGCACAAAGTAAAGCCGCACGGTCAATGATAGCATTAAATATTTCATGGATAGCTTTTTTATCCTCATTAGTAAAAAATTCTGAACTGAAGGGGCTGTCATTTCTCGATGGATTAATACGAAAGTCATTCATAGTGATCGTAGATAAGTTCTTCATATCTTGTAGTTTTGCAGAGGCGGCTTGACTAAATAATCCCTGTGTCGCTCCACATTGTAACGCTGTGAGGGATAAAGGGCCCAGATAAGCCCCAGAGATCATTTTTTCAAAAATATTCAACCCCGGGGTCATAGTCGTGGCATCAAATTGTTCATCACAGAAACCTCGAGGACATTTAGTGAAGTTGCCAGATTCAAGATTGATACCCTGTGATGCTTTTGCATTAAGTCCAGGCTGCTTCGTAATAGCTTCATTTTTCTCCACATAAGCTGTATTTGTGCCTGTTCCCAGAATGAAACCTATATATCCGCTGCAGTTCGCAGCAGCGTTAAGTTTTCCGGCAAGCAAAGCGGCCACGGTATCATTTAAGATTACGACCTGCTTATCACCATAGCCACGTCCCTGCAGAGCGTCTCTCAAGCCTTGGCCAATAAGTTTACCAACAAGTTGAGGTATTTTAATCTCTTTGGAAAAGGAGATAAGTTTACCATCACGATTTGGCATAATCTCTGTGGCATAGGAAAAACAAAAACCGATCTTATCAGACAAATGAACCACATGCTTCATGTAATCCACCAATGTTTCATAAAACTGTTCAGCGGTTACTTCGTGATCAATTCCCGGCATAGGGTATTTAGAGAAATTCTCAATCAGCGCTTCACCATCTTGCTGGAAAATGACGGTGCAGATCCGTAAATGGGTGCCACCTGCATCAAGCACAATGACTTTTTCGCCTAAAGGCATTTTATGCTCTACTTCAATAAATGTAGGGATCGCCGCCAGAGAGCTTTTTTTGCCGGCCAGCCCAGCCTCAATCTCATCAATGAATGCCTCAAGCACGGCTTCACGATCGATGCAAGATGCCATTAATAGGTTTTCTCTTAAAAAATCTTGGGTTTTATTTTCTAGTAGTGTCACGATGGTATTAATAACTTTATTTTAAAATTTGCGCATAATGTGCCTAGGCCTGTGCAAAAAATACAGAGAAAATCTCTCAGAGTTTCATAAAAAAAGAAAATGCTTATTTTGCGCATCATGCGGGTTCAATATATTCACTCATATTATAAAGAGTTGGGTCTCGTTGAGGTGGAAGAAGTGAGGTAGGTATTCTTCCTTTATGAAGTGCCTTTAGATCAAAATCCTCTTCACTCAAAGCATTCCCCAGATCAGCTTCCAGAGCTTCCGGGTCCTCTCCTTTTTCAAGACGGGTAATCATTTCATCAACAGCAGGAGGTAGAGCTCCACCCATAGCGTCCTTCATCTTACGCATCATCTTACTCAGTTGTTTGGGATCAGGATTGTTCTCGTTCATTCCAGCCATGGCATACTCCATTTCCTGCATGATGCTAGCCATTTTTGACTCATCTACGCCAGTTAAGGGGTCGTTACCTTCTTCATTTTCCGTTTTGTATGTTGTCACGGCGAAAGTCGAAGGCATTTTTTCAAGCTTATAGTCCGCATTATCAGGACACCGAGGAATCTTGTCACTAAGTGATAAGCTGCGAGCGAGAAAAGAATAGATTTTATGGTTCTTGGGGCAATAAAACTCATAGATAGGCATAGCATAGTCTGTATACCAAACCTTAAGGTGATATCTCAAGATCGAACCATAAGTTGGCTATAAAGTCTCCACTTCAAAGATTTTGCATAGGTGATCGTGTCGCTATTGCATCATGCTGGTTAAATGGCCGGAGGTATGCGTGATGCCTCAGATTGTTGATTGAAGTCGAGATCT
Source organism: Verrucomicrobiota bacterium (assembly GCA_039193385.1). Classification (GTDB taxonomy): domain Bacteria; phylum Verrucomicrobiota; class Verrucomicrobiia; order Methylacidiphilales; family JBCCWR01; genus JBCCWR01. The sequence goes on from JBCCWR010000085.1 coordinate 8,944, forward strand.
CCCTGAATAATAAAGTGGTCATTATACTGAGGACGTTTTTCGACATGGTCGAGATAGGTAAAAAATTCATCCGCTGTTTCAAACAAATGTCCTTTTTCGATGTAGCTATCAGTTGTAAAGGGGCTGAAGCCTTTGGGAAAAATCATATACCTCGCTTTCATGTAATCGCGCGCATGCCCCAGCTCATCCATCATACCCGCAGATAAGGGGGGTCTTTTAGGGTACGGGTGAATAGCTACTACAGCATGAACTTTCCCCACATACCAGTGTAAGTCTCGATGCACCGTGTACGCATAAATAGCTTCACGATTTGTCTGAGTTTCATTCTTATACACTTCTCCTATCTCCAGCGTCTTTGGGTCGATAATCACCGCATATTTACGCAAGCGGTCAATAGTAGCGTCTACTTCCTTACGCATTTGAGGGGTGGCGTAAGTCATAGAGTAACTAGCATAAACAACCCAGGGTTCAGGGTTAATGGTCAACTTATAAAGACATTCGGCTGGCTCTCCCACAGCAATGACATAATGAGGGATGCCCATATATTTAGCCCAATCCTCCGACAGGCTGACCTCTTCATTCATCCACGCCAGAATTTCGTAAAGCGTATGATTACGTTTTTTAAGAGCAGCTAAAAAACTATCTTCATCACCGACTTTATCCAACTTCTGTTTGATCTGCCATTCGGCATCGATCAAAGTGACAATGAGTTCCGGGCGGATGAATTCTTTGATGTAGCGATGGTCTTTGCATTTACGGTTGATGCGGTTCCATTCAATAGTTGCCGGAGCACGTACAATAACATCGCTGGATTGATTTCGCTCTATTTCAAACCCGATGCGTTCATATTCACGCTCGCGGGTGAGCTCGAAGACATAATCCGTTGTACCGAGTAATCGAGTTAATGGCTTGCTCCCATTTTTTGTGAAACGGTCAATGGCATTGTATACTTTGATATCGCGGCCGTTTTTAAGCGCTAAGTCAACGACTTTAGTGATGTACTCACTGTCGTCCATCCCAGCAATCATACCTGTCACTAAAACTCGCATGGAACAAACATCATGAGATACAACTGCCTATGGAAAAGCAGAAAAGCAAATAAAGATGTGGCTGGACCCGGGATCGAACCGGGGACACATGGATTTTCAGTCCATTGCTCTACCAACTGAGCTATCCAGCC
>JBCCWR010000086.1:0-10121 GCA_039193385.1 Verrucomicrobiota bacterium
AATCGCAGTAGATAATTTCCCAGCTTGGAAGACCACAACCTAACCCTTGGGACACCTTCTGTTTTCCCTCCCGGCAAATAGCAGGAAGTGAGGACCACATCTATTTCTGGATGCTGTTTCAGGTAGTCAAGCATACGAGTGAGGTGGTCGGGACTATAACTCAGATCAAAATCGAAGCTAAGGACAAAGTCTCCACTGGCAGTGTCAAATCCCGTTCTCAAGGCTTTTCCCCTGCCTTGATTATGCGAGTACCCAAGGACTATGAGATCGTCTTTCTTTTTGGCTAGGGCTTTAGCCTTTTCCCAGGTGCTATCTGTACTCCCATCATTTACAAAAATGAGCTCCCTATCCAGGTAGCCAGCACGATCCAACTCTTCCGTAACCAATCGATAGGTCCTTTCTACATTGGCTTCCTCATTGTACATAGGAGCGATGAGGGATAGCTTCATTTTTTTTGTTTGTATTAGCTTATGGTATTATTTGGATTTTAATTAAGAAGTGATTACAATCTTTGACCTGATTTCATAAGAAGCCATAAGTTGGATACATTCAATATCATTGATGATATAGATGATCGAGTTACGCAAACTGTGTCATGTGAAGAGTCGACGTTCGAACAAGGAAGTTGCTGATCTCTTTAGGTCTGTTACATTCTGATCAGGTTGTGCGATGACGAAGACAGGTAAGATAATCTGAAAATAATTTTAAAAATGCATTTCTTGTTTTACAGATTTTATTTCTTCGATCAGATGAAGTTTTATGCGACTGATGTAATGATAGATGGTGTTTGTTGCGATGCCTGTTTGTTCACTGATTTCCGGGGCTGAGTGTCCTTGCGTGTATAAATTAAAGGCGTTCATGGCATTAGACGAAAAGTTTCTAGATATCTTCTTCAGGGCATGGCTAACAACATAGAATTCCCATTCCTGTTCTTCTGCATTCTCCAGACTTCCCTGTACATTCTTGTCTGATTCTAAGCTGGGCACCTCTTTTTTATAATTATCAATAAGGTTTTGATGAGATTTTTGCCTGCGAAAGTAGTTGATGGCTTCGTTGCGGGTGAGGGTGGCAATCCATGAATGGAATTTTGAATGTTCGTTTTTATATTCGAACTTATTTATGCCTTGCCAGAGCTTGATAAGTACTTGTTGTTGAATATTTTCCAAATCGTTGGCATGGACCCCTTTACCCCTTAATATACTAATAATGAACCCTTTATAGAATGAGATCAATTCCTCCCAGGCTTCCGGATCATCTTCATCCCTGGCCCGATTAAGTAAGGTTAAGCGCGTGGGATAATGCTCTTTCACAACGAGTTGAAGTTAGCATAGCACGCTTTACAAAATGACAATAATCAATATTTATTAACATACATGGTTTTAGATCCAGGTTATGAAGACTCAGACTCTGATCCTATGCCATCAGAGCAAAAAGCCTTTATGCGCTCGTTTTTTTCTATGAAGCCAGAGGATATGGCGGAGGAAGAGAGGGAGATGGCCTACCCCATACAATCACAACTTCATAAACTAGATGAACGTTACGACATCAAGGATGTCTTGGGTGAAGGGGCTGTCAAAATAGTGTATCGGGCTTACGACAAAAAAACAGATCTCGATGTGGCGATGGCTCGTCCTAAAAATAATAGCACTCAGGATGAGGTTGAAAGGTTTTTTCGTGAGGCGCGTATAACCGCGCGCTTAAAACATCCCAACATTATTTCTGTCTTAGACTTAGGCTTTTGTGAAGAAAAGGTTCCTTATTTTACCATGGAGCTGCTAGAGGGCAGAACGTTCAGAGAAGTCATAGGTGATGGTAAGCTGGAGGCATCCAGGTTATTGGACATTTTTTTTAAAGTATGTGATGCGGTGGCGTTTGCGCACTCTTTAAAGGTCATCCATCTTGATATTAAACCAGATAATATCAATGTGGGCGATTATGGGGAAGTGCGTCTCTGTGACTGGGGGCTTGCGAAAATACTGACTGTAGATGATGTGCTGAGTTTTGAGGAGGATATGAAGCCGGATATCCTTAACCATGTTACCATTCATGGAAGAATCAAAGGCAGCCCTGGTTTTATGGCACCCGAACAGGCTTCTTCTGGAAATAAGGACTTCCGCACCGATATCTTTTCTCTGGGAGCTTTGTTATACACGCTGTATGTAGGTGACTCTCCTATCCGCGGAGACACTGTGGATGAACTTCTGAGAAAAACGAAGATGGTGGAAACCGTTCCCATTCCGAATGATATAAGGGTTCCCAAACCAATACAGGCCATCATTGGTAAGTGTCTGGCCAGAGAACCGAAAGAGCGTTACCAGGATGTTCTCACTCTTCACGCAGATTTAAACAACTACTTGGACGGCTATGCTACTCTTGCCGAAAATGCCGGGTTTTTCACCCACGTGCGTCTCCTCGTAAGTCGGCATCGAAAAGCCGTGGCGATCTTGACTTCAATGGCTGTGTTGATCGTTTTTGTGGTATTCCTGGCATTTATGAAAGTAAACGAAGCTAGAGTAGAAGCACTTGATTCACAGCAGTTAGCGATGCAACAAAAGCAGTTGGCCGAGAAAAACTTTCAGCTTTTAAAAGAACAGTATGGCTTGAATGAGGAATTACATAGAGAAGCTCAAAACTTAACAATGGGTATTTTGAGTAGTGATGACCTCAAAAACGCACAGAAGAACATCAAGTTACTCAAAGACTCTCTTAAAAGAGAAAGCGATCCTCCCAAGCGAGATAAAATGCTAGACAAGATGGGCGAGCTTTATTTTGTGCTTCTTGACTTTGAAAAAGCTTTGGAGGCGTTCGAACAGAAACAAAGTAATAAGGGCAGTAAGCTTCACATACTATGTAAATCGATAGAGAAGACAATAGGGTTTAAGACGGCCTATTCGGATCGTGAAATGACCAGTATCCTCACAGGAATTTATAGTGTTAGAACGAGGGATCTACTTATCGCTACCTATGCGAGCTACATGAAAAAGTTTCGTCGTCAAGGTAATGAACAACAGGACTACATTGAATTGGCTAATCTTGTTTTGGATGCATACAACCATTTATGGACGGGCAGTCAGCGCGGAAAATTGTCTCTTAAGGGTGGGGTATTAAAAGTTCCCCCTAAACCTTATTCCCAGTTTTTTATCTGGGATCATGGCATCAATATCTTCCAGTATTTGGTATTTAATGAACTGGATGTAAGCCACTCAGATTTTTTTGCTTTTCATAACCTCAAGCACCTTGGGTTTGAATCATTAAATATAGCTGGATGCAAAGTGAATGAGATTCATGCCAGGCGCGTGGCTGTTATTCGCCGAATAGGTATCAGACATATTACATACGACAGCCGCTATCTCAGTGAAAAAGAAATCCAACTTTTAAAGGAAAACTTCACTACAGTGGATGTCGCTGATGAGGAGATTAGTGATTAGCTGCAGACTTATAATTAGTAAGCAGCTATTAATATATGCCTATGGTTACACCCTGACTTAATGGTGTTACTTGGTTCATAATCAACACCTTAAGTGCCTACATAGACATAAATACCTCCCCAATTCATTTTTTTGAAAAAAAATACAAAGAATGGGATAGGTGCTAACGTTATAATGGTTGCAACTGTAAATATGAAAACGAGTTGCATAGGATATGATAAAAATTTGCACCACGCTATTACTGACTGTTTTTGCTTCTTTTGCTTGGAGTCAACAAAAGCCCAACATCATCTTCATTATGGCTGACGATCAAGGCTACTCGGAGGCTTCCTGTTACTATCCTGAATCCAAAATCAAAACTCCTGGCATTGACCGTATAGCGGCTGAGGGCATGCGATTTACGGATGCTCATAGTAGCTCCGCGGTTTGCACACCTACCCGTTACGGCCTACTCACCGGACGCTATTCCTGGAGAACCAAATTACAAGAAGGGGTATTGTCGGCGGGTGCGCCTTGTCTCATCGCCAATGAAATTCTCACGGTTCCTGAGTTGTTGAAAGAGGCTGGCTATCACACCGCGCTCATCGGCAAATGGCATTTGGGATATCAGTATGATATGCCTGAAGGAACTAAAATTACAAAAGTGAAAGAATCCTACAAGCGCCACGATGGTACGGTGAATAAAACAACAAGAGGTGAAGCTCCCCGTGGGAGCAAGGTAATCAACGGGCCTCTAGCGCATGGATTTGATGTGTTCAAAGGCTTTCACTACGCACGTGAAATGCGTTCCTGGACGGAGCAGGATGAGGTCATTGAGAATTTAGACACCATACACATGTTGCCACGTCTGGCCAAAAGTTCCGTAGAATATATCGAAGAACGTTCCAAAGAGAAGGAGACACCCTTTTTTATGTATGTGGCATTGGGCTCGCCGCATACACCGATAGTTGCTTCTAATGAATGGTATGAGAAAATCGGACATGAATACTTTGCTTTTGTGGAGCAGTCCGATGATGCCGTCGTTCAAATTCTTAACGCTTTGGATCGCACTGGACTGACTGAAAAGACGCTTGTTTTTTTTACTGCGGACAATGGTACCTCCAAAGCAGCCGGCTTAGAGGACTTAAAGAAAAATGGGCATGATGTGCACTTCTTGCTGCGCGGCAGTAAGGCAGATGTATGGGACGGTGGTCACCGCGTACCCTATGTCGTGCGATGGCCCGGTGTTATCAAACCCGGAAGCGTTTCCAACGAACTCATATGTCACAACAATTTCATCGCCACCTGCGCTGACATTCTTGATATAACATTGCCGGAAAATGCTGGCGTCGACAGTTTTTCCATACTTTCTGTACTTAAAGGAGAGACCTCAAATGGTTCTACACATCCTTACGTGGTGCATCATTCCGTGAGTGGTGGCTTTGCCATACGCGAGGGAGATTGGAAGTTTATCTTTGGAACAAATTCTATGGGATGGACGAAGGGCGGCGATGATAAGCCCAGCCAACTGTACAATATGGCAGAGGACATTGCAGAGCAAAACAACTTATCAGACACAATGCCCGAGAAAGTTTCTCATCTAACGGCCCTGATGGAGAAATCCATCGCCGATGGCCGAAGCACGCCCGGCCTCCAAATGAAAAATGATGTTCCTATCGAACTTTGGAAGAAGCAAGGCAAAGACAAAGGCAAAAAAAAGAAGAAATAAGAATAAACCCTTTGATAATAGTATGAGTAAAGAACAACAATTCATCATCGTATCACTTGTATGCTTGAGCACTTACGCTATGGCTTTTGAAGCTGTCGCACAAACAGACAATGAATGGACCATCAATTCCACACAGGAATGGAAAGCGGTCAAAGCACGCAGCGAAGGAATCTCGTTCGAAAAGGACTTGGTCACTCTCGAAGCCGCTAGCGGAAGTTATCTCAGCACCATCCGAAAATTTAGAGAAAAACGCTCCCTGAATTCAATTACTTTCATTCAGTCTCCAGTTTGGCTGAACTGGGAGTCTATTAAAAACGTAGGACCATCTGTTCTAGCTGATGCGCCTGTTCTGTTGAGACTTGGAGACAAAAATTACTGGATGTTTGGTCGATATAAGTTGAAAAAAAATACGCCAAAGAATTTTGAACCGGATGACGCGACTTTAGAGGGTTTTGATATTCCGTTAAAGACGACACCCTATAACAACATGTATAATGCTCCAGGTGGTCTAAAGGAGAGCCTTGGTGGATATCATGCCTGGCAAAGTTGTGATATGAAAAATTGGGTTCATCATGGTCCAGTTACATCCGAAACCTCCAGATGGGTCACCACTGCAGAACAAGTGGACGGCAAAACCTATTTCTATTACGACTTTCCCAACGATCAAGACCCTCACCTATACATCGACGAAGACCTGACCGACGGCAAACCAGGTCAAAACATGGGCATGGTGTTCAAAGATCCGTCACACGGATCTGACATCGCTATCATTCGAAATTACGATGGTATGTTCCACCTCATCTATGAAGATTGGAGTCCCATTGATGCAAGTAAGCACTCTTGGGATTCTCCACTGGCAGGCCATGCAGTCAGTCCAGATGGTATCAACCATTTTTCTATCAAGAGTCCTGCGGTCGATGAGCGCACCCAGCCCACAGGGGAAATAGCTACCTTCAACCATCCGCATTGGGCTGTAGATGATCCCGATAACTACCCAACCGGTATCGCAGAATATGAAATTCATCAACCTGAACAAGACGCTTATGGGGACTGGGCCGCTATCGGAATAGGCAGGCAGTACTATCTTTTTGGAGATTTTCATCCGGCAGGTACTAAAGCAAAAGAGGAGATGAAAACGGCTTGGTTCACTTCCTCCAGTCTCAATGAGCCATTCAAATTTTGCGGTAGCATTGGTCAAGGACACCCCGACCCAGACATCATCTTTGCCGAAGAGCGCTTCTATCTGGTAACGCAGCAAAAGACTGATTACGTAAGCACCGGCCCCTGGGTAGAGACAGTAAAAGCTCGCGCTGGAGTTGATACGGATAAAGACGGGACAGCGGATCAATGGACAGAATGGCAAGAGGTCAAAGAAATATACAAAGCAGTTCCCGGGTTTTCTAAACTCGTTGATCGAGTCCCAGCACAACTTGATACCAGCAAACTCTCCGCAGGCTATGGATTTTGTTTCGAGATGAAAATCGAAAACAAATCAGGTAACACCGCAAAACCTATGCTGGATAAGGTGAAGTTTACTTTTACCCAGTAGTAAGCACATAAAGCGCACAACACAAAAGCACGAGAGGCGTATTAGACTATTAACTATTAATGAATATTAAAGCTGCGATTGTCACGACTGATCCCGCTGGAAAGATTTATAACCTCACAACGACTCGCGTGATGCCGATCGTCAATTAAGACAACGGAGAGAGCAGAGAGCAACGTAATATGGATGTGATCCTTAAAGATGGTGCACACTCATTCAGTGGCAAATTAATCAAATACTTTTTCAAAAAGTTGAAGTATGACTCGAAAGCAAATGGGGGGAGGGAGAGTAATTTAAATGGACTAACCTTATAAGGTTATTAATATGGCTTAGAATAATATATATGAAAAACATTCAACTAATCATTATTACAATTGGAATCGGCTTTTTCTCAAGTATTTCCCTTGAGGCCTCCAAGTTGGCCGGAAGTAAACCAAATATCGTCATCATTATGCCGGACGACATTGGAGCAAACGGACTCAGGCATCTCGGCTCTTCCGCAAGTGCTCCCAATATGGAGTCTATTTTCGAACGGGGGGTTCGTTTCACAGATTTCCACGTTTCGCCCACCTGTGCTCCCTCGCGAGCTGCCATGCTGTCGGGGCGTCATGAGTGTTATACCGGTGTCACTCATACTATCATGATGCGCGACCGGATGAATTTAGAAACACGCCTAATAACCCATGTTCTAAAAGACGCTGGCTATGCGACTGGAATTTTCGGGAAATGGCACCTGGGAGATGATGAGGCATACCTTCCGGATGCCCGTGGTTTTGATGAAACCTACATCCATGGCGCGGGAGGCATTGGACAAAACTATACACATAGTGCTGATTTTCCAAATAACGATTACACAAATCCAACCATTTACCACAATGGCAAAGTTATTCGGACAGAAGGTTACTGCACGGACCTTTTCTTTGATCAGGCCATTAAATGGATGGACATACAGCAGAAAGCAAATACACCGTTTTTTTGTTATATTCCGCCCAATGTACCGCATAGTCCGCACATTCCACCACTGAAACCAGATGGTACCTACCATGAAAAAAGCGAGATACTCCTAAACTTGGATGCCAACATCGGAAAAGTAATTAAATACCTGGAGCAAAACGCTCTTCTGGAAAAGACACTCCTCATTTATTTTTCAGATAATGGTGGAATATCCTACGATCGCTTGCGCGGCAGCAAAAACTCCCCTTACCAAGGTGGAACAAAGGTTCCCTGTGCCATGTATTGGAAAGGTGTTCTTGAGGGAGGGGGCGATATCCATCAACTCACGGCCCACATCGACTTTTACACGACTTTCGCCCGCCTGGCGGGTCTTGAAAGTGAGCCGATACCTGGCGGTAAAGATTGGGATGGAAAGAACCTTCTACCTCTTTTCGAAGAACCAGAATCTGAGTGGCCCAAGCGCTACTTCATTACGCACAAGACGCGCTGGAAAACAGCAGACTCGGCTCAGTATCGCGAAGCCGGAATCCGCTGGGGAGACTATCAACTCGTATGGCCCAAAAAAGGGAATGTAGAGTTGTTCAATGTAGTAAAAGATCAAAAACAAACGACTGACATTCAGAGTCAGCATCCTGAAATTGTCAAAAGACTCAAAGAGACCTATGACCTCTGGTGGGCAGATATCCAACCCTATTTAATTAATGACAATATCGAAGATGTTCCGGAACAACACAAGCCTTTCCACGAACGCTACCGCGAAGCCTTCGGGGAAGAAGCCTTCCAGGCAGCTATGTCGAAAATGACCTGGCAAAATTCAAAGCCATTCAGAAGTAAAAAGAAAAAGTAGCGGAACTCAGAGGGTTCGCTCGATGAGCCTGACGCGGTCATATTCATGATGAAAATAAGTTTTTTAACTCTAATCTTTATTTACTGTTTAAGCGGCGCGTTTATTTACGCCAAGCCAAGTCAGCCCAATCTAGTCTTTCTCCTGACAGATGATCAAAGTACCTACACACTGGGTTGCTATGGCAATCCGGATGTGAAGACACCTCATATTGATAAGCTATCTGCCGAGGGTGTGACCTTTGACAATCATTACAATACAACAGCAATCTGTATGGCCAGTCGTGCAAACATCATGACAGGTATGTATGAATACAAAGCAGCCTGTAATTTTGAACATGGCCATCTACTGAAGGAAAAATGGCAAAACTCTTACTCCATGATCCTACGCAGAGCGGGGTACCAGACGGCTATGGCAGGTAAGATCGGCTTTCATTTGGTGGATAATCCTGGCGATGGGAAAAAAAAGACCTACCTTCCTGAAAAGGATTTTGATGCCTGGGGTGCTGGCGAAGGTCAAACTAAATATGCAACAGCCAAGAACAAATCAATAAAGAAGTATGCCAAAGAGTACCCGCACTCCACTCTGGCTTACGGGGCTTTCGGAGCAGACTTTATTCGTGACAGTGCAGGCAAAGAAAAACCTTTCTGCCTGTCCATCAGCTTTAAAGCTCCCCACAAGCCGGCAACGGCTGATCCGCGTTTTGATCACATATACAAAGAAACAGTCTTCAAGAAACCTGACAACTATGGCCGAGAAAATGGTAAGCATTTTTCAGAACAAAGTAAGCAGGGGCGCCAGTATAAACGCTATGTAGAATGGCAATACGACAGCAACTACAATGAGGTTATGAGAACCTACCACCAGCAGGTCTATGCCATCGATGTAGCCGTGGGAATGATACGAGCTGCTCTGGAAGAACACAAAGTCGCAGACAATACCGTATTAATCTTCACTTCTGATAATGGTTTTTTCTGCGGCTCTCATGGTTTCGGCTCTAAAGTGCTCCCCTATGACATATCCACAAGAGTTCCCATGATCCTGTACGATCCTCGCCATCCCAATAGCGGTCAAAGCCTGCGCAGCCAGGCTCTGACTGGTAATATTGATTTTGCTCCTACTCTGCTCGCTCTGGCGGGCCTGCCTATTCCAGACAAAATGGACGGGAAAAACTTAATGCCTGCCTATGACAATCCTCAAGCTGACATTCATGACAGCCTAAAATTAATCAATGTTTGGGGGTCTCAAGCTACACATGTTCTCTCCGTGGTCACAAAAACGATGAAATATATTTATTGGTCCTATGAGGGCAAGAGCATGAAGCCCACGGAAGAACTTTATCACCTCGGTAAAGATCCATCGGAACTTACCAACCTGGCTGCAAATCCGGAATTCGCCTCTCAACTAAATGCCATGCGTCAGAGCTATGACAAAGCAGTTGAAACCTGGAAAAAGCAAGCGGTTCCTTATCACAACTATTCTGAATATGGCGCTATTTTTGAACGTAAATTCTAACAGAACTAGAGAGTAAGCTAATACTTTTTAATGCTTCGGTTTGAAAGCTTCAGGTTAGTTTTACTCCGCTACTTTATCATGGTCTGCATGGATGAGTTCGGTGATCCACTGCTTATTGCCTAAGAA
>JBCCWR010000087.1:0-9968 GCA_039193385.1 Verrucomicrobiota bacterium
ACTGATTCTTTCTTTTGCGGTGACTGAGGTTATATGCGTTATCTACGCTCCATCTATCCTGAGAGGAACTGATCGAATAATTGAGACCTGATTTATCATTAAAATAATCACTATATAAATCTAATTTCCAGGAATCAGAAAATAGAATTCTAATGTCAAGCCTATCAGGTATGCGCTTGATCTCAATTATGGTCTTGCCTTCAAGATTCCGAAATATTTTATCATATAGACTTGAGCGCTTAACCTTAGAAGAAAGCAGTAATTTTCCATTCTTAAACAATCTCCACGAAGCTTATTCAACATGAAACATTGTTTCACCCTGGTTATCATAAAGCGCGTGTTTCACCTCAAATTTAGCATTGGGTTCACGTCTCTTGACTAGATCACCAGCATGTATCACAAAGATTGAGCCTGCACCCAAGGATATACCTATACAATTAGTAGAACGTAAACCATGAAGAAAGGAATTGTGCTCTTCAGTCATTAAGAAATTTCTATGGTTTAGATTCACTATTATTCACAATTTTTATCTTCTTCTTCATTTCCTTCCCATTGGTCTTTAACTTCTTCGGCCAAGGCTTTTAATTCATCACATCTCATTCCCGTAGCTTGAATAGAACTTCCAACAAGCTTGTTTCAAGTGAATGGATGACTTGAATGGCACTTAGATAAGAGAAGGTTTGGGTGCTCTCTCAGTCTTCGTATTGTTGACCTTTTGTTTGTCATTTAAACTAGACATACAACTGGTTTTCTTTGCACTGCACCTATTTATGATCTCTATTCTTATCTGCTATCTGTAGGACTTAGCTAGAATTTCAACATCTTGCTGCATCCTTCTTTGCTGAAATGGAGAATAATTTTTGGATAAGGCCTTTTTATATTTTTCATACATAGCCCCCTACGTGGGCTAGCTGGCCTCTTTTTCCAGGCGTTCGGCTACCCATTGCTTCATCATGCTCTGGTAGTTGAGGTAACGTTTGTTAGCCAGGCGTTTGAGGCGGGCCAGCATGCGCGGGTCCATACGCAGGGTGATGGTCGTTGATTCTGTAGCCCCCTTTTTGTAATGGGCACTATACATTAAGTCGGGCGAGATCTGGGTTTGCTGCCAGAATTCATGTTCTTCATCCAACGAGTGGAATGGAGGAACCCCTCCCCAATCTAAAAGCGTTTTCATGTGAGATCCTCCTTGATTTTACGTTGATAGAACATCTCTTCGGCCTCTGTCATCTCCCGGCTGGTGATGATGCGGACCTGCTTTCCATTGGTGGCGTAAAGTGAAAAAATACCTTTTTGTTTGAGACTTTTTCCTATGCAGAAGAAGCGCGACTGATTGGCGATTTCTCCACTATCCGGCATGAGGCGAACTGAAAAAGGATCTTCAAAACTTTCCGCGACTTCGCTTTCTGCAAAATCTTTTTTTCGATAAAGTGACCAGTCAAATTCCATTGTGAATAACTTTCAGGATTAGATAACAGGAATAGCCGCTCAATGTGAAGCTCTAAAAAACATAAACATATGAGGCATCAGGTTCGTGTTAAATGAAAACTGCGGGTTCGTAGCAACTCAACGGGCCTTTGTAAGAGAGACTGCAGGGCGACATAGCCAAAGCCTACCATGAAGAGGATGAAAAAGGGTAGCGATGTCCAGAGCTCATATTTAATGCCCAGATAGACAAAGTAAACATAGTAAGAAGCTAAAGCCACTTCGATGAGGACAAGAAGAGACTGGCTTGATACATAACGTTTATTGAACCACTTTTCTCGGACGCTGGAGATTCCATACTTCGGAGTCCTGTTGAAGGGAGAGGTGTAGTTAAAAACAGCTTCTAAGACGGCTTTGGTATTGTTAATGGAAAGTCCTATACCAACCGCAATAATCGAGGGCAGGTAGATCCAGGCCTTCCACCAGGAGGTTTTCATTTCCCACAGAACAACACCATAAAATAGAAAGATGGAGAAAGAGGCCATGAAGAATACGGGCAAATCGAGAAAGACGATGGATTGAAAATGGAGGCCTCCATATTCAGGATTGGGTTGAATGAGCAGAGCCATTGCCAGCAGGAGTACGTAGGCAAAGTTTGCTGTCAGATGAAAGGTCGACTCGAGTTTGATCTTCAGTGGAAGTGGACTCAGCCAGATCGCTGGAAGTAACTTCTTGCACGTTTGCACGGCTCCTTTGGCCCAGCGGTGCTGCTGTGTTTTAAAGGCATTCATATCGACGGGCAGCTCGGCGGGGGTGATTAGCCAGGGTAAGTAGATAAATTGCCAGCCTTTGAGCTGCGCGCGGTAGCTGAGGTCGAGATCTTCGGTCAATGTATCATGCTGCCATCCCCCAGCCTCTTCAATGGCCTTTTTTCTCCAGATGCCGGCGGTGCCATTGAAGTTAAAAAACCGTCCAAAACGATTGCGTACGGTTTGCTCTATCAAAAGGTGGCCATCTAGCAACATGGCCTGAATGCGGGTTAGGAAATTATAGTTGCGGTTGAGATGCCCCCAACGGGTTTGAATCATGCCAACCTTGTCATCGGTGAAATAGTGAATGGTATCCATGAGGATGTTCCTGGAGGGCAAAAAATCGGCATCGAAGATGGCGATGAATTCTCCCTGGGCTAGTTGCAAGCCATGCTGCAGAGCACCTGCTTTGTAACCTGTCCGGTCCGTGCGATGCATGTGCTCAATGTTTAGTCCCAGCTCATGCTGGAGCTGCTTTACTTTCTGGGCGATGAGCTCTCTGGTATCGTCCGTTGAATCATCCAAAACCTGAATCTCCAGTTTTTCTTTTGGATATTCGATTTCACATACGGACTGCAACAAACGCTCGGCGACATAGCGCTCATTGAAAAGCGGCAGCTGGATGGTTACGACGGGCAGGCTGGCAAATTTGCTCTCGTACGTCCTGTTCTTTTGACGAACTTTAAAATACGACAGAACGAGCCACAATCGGTGCAATCCAAAGACGGATAGGCCGACTACGACAAAGGCATAACTGATGGTCCACAAAATACCTAGCACAGTAAATTCCTACTTATGAAACGCTCCAAACACACTTTCTGATTGCAATGCGTGCGATGTTGCTGGTTCTTTATTAGGGGTCAAGAAGAAACCATACATGAATCAAATCATATCCCCAGAAGATCTTTCATCCTGGCGAAAGCATATCCGTCAAAGCGGCCAAAGGCTGGTCGCTACCAATGGGTGCTTTGATATCCTGCACATTGGGCATATCCGCTACCTGACTTCAGCCAAAAAGTTGGGCGACCTTTTAATCGTTGCGCTTAATGATGATGCATCTGTGCAGGAGCTGAAGGGACCGACGCGCCCCATCAATCCAGTGCACGACCGTGCGGAGGTTCTGGTCGCGCTTGAGGCTGTAGATGTGGTGACTATTTTTAGCGGCAAAAGGTGCAATGCATTTCTGGAAGCTGCCCAGCCTGACATCTATGTCAAAGGGGGGGATTACAAAGGTGTGGAAGACTTGGACCAGAGCGAGGTCCAGAGCATCCGCAAGTATGGCGGTGAAATTAAACTACTCGATCTGATCCCAGGAAGATCCACTTCGGGGATCATCGAAAAGATGAAGCAGTAACCTAATGCATGACACATCCACATCCGCTTTGTTGAAACTTGGCATCCTTGGTTCGGGTCGAGGTTCTAATTTTGTGGCCATCGCAGATTCTATTGCCGCTGCACAAACCCAGGCTGAGATTGTGCTGGTGGCCTCGGATTTTGCCGATGCGCCTATCTTAGATGCCGCTCGAGAACGTGGTCTGAAAACGTATGCCTGCCGTGCGGGAAACTTTAAAACCAAACTTGAACCTGAAATTGAAACGGAACTGGCGCAGGCGCTGCAGGATGCTCAAGTGGATCTGGTGGTGTTAGCCGGCTTCATGCGCGTGGTGAAAGCGCCTTTGCTGAAGGCTTTTCCTCAGCGCATTATTAATGTCCACCCTTCTCTTCTGCCCAAGTACCGGGGACTGGAAGCCTGGCGTCAGGCTCTGGAAGGCGGAGAAAAAGAGACAGGCTGCACGGTGCACTGGGTCAATGAGATTCTTGATGGCGGAGCCATCATCGATCAACGCACTGTGCCTATTTTAGCAAGCGACACGTCGGAAACATTACATGCGCGTATCCAGGTGCAGGAACACCTGGCACTACCGGAAGTGATTCAACAAATCTCTCTGGGTAACATAAAACTAGGTTAAGCATACCAATATTTTTCTCAGCTCCTTTTTCGGCAACTTTTAAGTTATTGTTTCTAGCCAGAAGCACTCACTTTCAAGCTTTCAAGAAAGGTATTTTTCACTGAAGCAGACTGTGGCGTCATTTTTCATGCAGATGAACTTGAATTATCTCGCTTATTGATTACCTTCATCAACTATATGACTATTGTAGGAATTGTTACGGGTATTATTTTAATTGTTCTGGGATTCATCGGTTTTTTTGCAGGAGGCATGGTAAGCTGGACAGCCTTTATTCCTTCCTTCTTCGGACTTCCGATTTTGATCGGCTCACTTGTAGCTCTCAACCCGGACCGACTCCGCTTAGGTATGCATGTTGCAGCCTTCTTTGGACTACTTGGTTTCCTGGCTCCTTTCGGTAGAATTATTCCTAAAATAGCTAAAGGAGAATTTACTCTTACCCTGGCCACCGGGTCCATGATCATGATGTCCGTGGTCTGTGGCATTTTCATTGTCTTGTGTATTAAGTATTTTATTGAAGCACGCCGCCGTAGAGCCCAAGCAGCCAGTCAGTAACATTTGTCTATCACCTCACGCTTTTCGGAACATGTGTAAAGAAATTTGCCGTTGTTCTTTGCTCTCGTATCAGACTCAGACTGCCTGAACTTGAGGCCTACTCCAGTCGAGCATACGTTCGATGGGAATGCGGGATTTTTCTATAAGTTCTTCGGTCAACAAAATCTCCGGCTGTAGATTCTCTAGTGCAGCGACGGTTTTCTCCAGAGTATTCATTTTCATGAATTTACAATCTGAGCAGGAGCAACTGTCTGTGGGTCCGGCTATAAATGTTTTATCGGGAAGCTCTTGCTCGAGACGGTGCAGCATACCGGATTCCGTTACAATGATAAATGAATCTGAACCTTCATCACGGCAGTAATGAATCATCTTTTCGGTGGAGCAAATTTCGTCGGCCAGCATACGCACCGGGCGTGGGCATTCGGGGTGTACGACCATGGGTGCATCCGGGTATTCACGGCGAATACGGCTTATGCTCTGGTGTGTGAACTCCATGTGCACATAGCAGTTGCCTTCCCAGAGACGCATCTCGCGGCCCGTCTTCTCCATAACCCACTCACCCAGGTTTTGATCGGGCACAAACAAAATTTCCTGATCGAGTGGAATGTTATCAACAATACGTTCTGCATTACCCGAGGTGCAAATCACATCCGCCAACGCCTTAACTTCAGCAGTACAATTAATATAGGCCACCACGTAATACTGAGGATTATCTTCTAAAAAAGCGCGCAAGGCATCCGCGGGGCAGGAGTCTGCCAGTGAACACCCGGCGTCCAGGTCCGGCAGAATAACCGTTTTAGAGGGATTGACGATTTTAGCTGTCTCCGCCATGAAGTGTACGCCGCAGAATAAGATAACGTCCGCCTCGGTTTCTTTGGCGGCATAGGCAAGGCCCAGCGAATCTCCAACATAGTCAGCCAACTCCTGTACTTCGGGTAGCTGGTAGCTATGTGCCAGGATCACAGCATTGCGCTGTTTCTTCAGCTTAAGAAATTTTTCCTGCAGATCTGCCATGTGAAAACATAAGCGTCATGTGCACAGGGGTCAACCCTTCGTTGTCTTTTGACAAGAACCTGGCTTTTATTGTTTATGCTTGAAGCCTTGAGCAACGGGCATACGACGCCCTATACCAAAGGCTTTGGCCGTCACCTTCAATCCCGGTGCAGCCTGACGGCGTTTGTATTCATTGCTGTCTACCTTGCGCAAAATATCCTCCACAAGCTCACGCTCATAACCCAGAGCGACGATTTCTTCCAAGCCCTTATACTGTTCTATGTAGGCCTCAAGAATCGCATCAAGCACATCATAAAGAGGCAGCGAGTCTTCATCTTTCTGGTCTGGTCTTAGCTCTGCGCTAGGCGGCTTGTTAAGGGTGTTGTGGGGAATGATTTGTTGATTCCGGTTGATCCAGCGGGACATTTTATAGACTTGAGATTTAGTGACATCACTAATAACAGCCAGGCCGCCGCACATATCTCCATAAAGTGTGCAGTAACCAACGGCCAGCTCAGACTTGTTGCCCGTGGTCAAGACCAGCCGACCTTGTTTGTTGGCAATGGCCATGAGTGTGAGGCCACGTAAACGTGACTGCATATTCTCCTCTGTAGTATCAGACTCTGTCTCTTTTAAGACCGCATCCAGGTGTTGCATACTTTCTCGAAAGAGTTTCTCTATGGGCAAGACCTCATAATCAATCTCCAAAATCTGTGCCAGCGCCTCTGCGTCTGTGATGCTACCCTCACTGGAATAACCACTGGGCATCAACACACCCAGAACATTCTCCGGTCCCAAGGCATCCACGGCTACAACAGCTGTCACCGCAGAATCAATCCCTCCGCTAAGACCGATGGTTACTTTCTCAAAACCACACTTACGGACGTAATCGCGCGTGCCCAGAGATAGCGCATAAAACAAAGCTTCTTCTTCGCCCATACGATGAGAATGCCGCGTGCTGTCCATCTTAGACTCAGCTTCAGCCTTAAAATCATCCTCATCTGCACCCTCATCCTCATTCTCATTTAAAGAAGGCGCTTGTCCTCGGAGCGTCACATCGGCGACAAAAATATCCTCCTCAAACGCTTTTCCCGTCGTCAAGAGTTCACCATCTGCATTGATGACGAGACTCTGGCCGTCAAAGACAAGCTCGTCATTCCCTCCCACGAGGTTTGTCTGCACAATGGGCAGCGCATGATGTTGGGCCAGCTCTTGTAGCATAGACAGACGTGTTTTTTCTTTGCCTAGATGCCAGGGAGATGCTGAGACATTAACCAGCAGATCAATGGCTTCCTCTGCCTCTTTGCCACGCATCAATTCCTCTACGGGATCACAATCATACATACGCGCATTTTCATCCCAGAAATCCTCATCATTCCAGATGTCTTCACATATGGTTACGCCGATTTTTTTTCCACCTAAGACAATCGATTTATCGTTTGTAGCCAAGGCAGGTTCAAAATAGCGGTCTTCATCAAAGACATCATACGTAGGAATCAACGTCTTATGGAACCGCTTAAGTTCGGTAGCCTTTTGCAGAACAACCGCAGAATTAAATAAGGCTTTTCCGGGGCGTTTTTCATTGCGTGTGACACAACCAACGATGAGGGGAACTTCCCCAATGGCGGATTGCAGGTGCGCCAATGCGGTGTCATGACGTTGCATAAAACTTTCGTAAACCAACCAATCCCGCGGTGGATAACCACAGATAAATAGCTCCGGCCCTACTACCAGCTCGGCACCCAGCGCTACAGCTTTTTTATAAGCTGCTTGCAGTTTCTCTACATTGCCTAAAAAATCTCCCACAGTCGCATTCAACTGAATACACGCAATCTTCATACCCTGGATATCATCCCCTCGTTTCCACGGGGATCAAATAAAATCCCCATTGAATTATGAGCTGAACGATTAAGCCCCATAAAATAAGCGACATTTGCTGCCGAGGCTTCCCCTGCTCTTTTGCCTCATTGACAGGCGCAAATTTTCAAGTAATGTCCCTCAGACCTATTTATGGCAGTACCAGTTTCACAAGCATGGACCGTGGCATCTTACGTCATGGGGCAAAAGTTAAAGGGCAACAAACATTATCCTCTTGTTCTGATGTTGGAACCGCTCTTCCGTTGCAACCTCGCCTGCGCCGGCTGCGGAAAAATTCAATATCCAGATCATATTTTGAACAAAAGGCTCACGCCGGAACAATGTTGGAATGCTGCCGATGAATGCGGAGCACCTATGGTCAGTATTCCAGGGGGTGAACCTCTCATCCACCCTGAGATTGATAAAATCGTCGAAGGCTTGGTTGCCCGTAAAAAATACATTTATCTCTGCACCAATGCACTGCTGCTCAAGAAAAAGATCGATCTGTTTAAGCCAAGTAAATTTCTCAGCTTCTCCGTGCACATGGATGGGCTGGAAGAGGAACATGACATCGCCGTTTGCCGTGATGGCACCTACAAGACCGCACTAGAGGGTATTAAGGAAGCAGTCAAACGGGGCTTTCGTGTCACTACCAATACCACCCTCTTCGATGGTACTGAGCCCGCTAAAGTGCGCGAATTTTTTGATGAAATGATGAAGCTGGGTGTAGAAGGTATGATGCTTTCTCCGGGCTATAGCTACCAGAAAGCCCCGGACCAGGACAGCTTCCTAGGGCGTGATAAAACCAAAAGACTCTTTAGACAAATCCTGGATAATCCCAAAAAGACCTGGAAGTTTAACCTCTCCCCTAACTTCTTGCGCTTTTTACAAGGCGATCCCTCCTATGACTACGAATGTACGCCCTGGGGTAACCCTACTTACAACATCTTTGGCTGGCAAAAGCCTTGCTACCTCTTGCAGGACGGCTATGTTTCCACATTCCAACAACTGATCGAAGAGACAGAGTGGGAAAAGTATGGTCATAAAAGTGAAGAAGAACGTTGCAAAGACTGCATGGTTCACTGTGGGTACGAGGCCACGTCTGTGGATGACACCTTTGGCTCTCTGGCAGGCTTTAGCCGCACTATAAGAGCTACGCTAGCGAATTGATCTCGAGAATCCTCAGCCTCCAGTTATTCATTTTAGATGGAAAGAAAATTCTATGCCTCAACAAGATAAAGCAGCGCCTGATGCATCCTCCGGTCGTAGTGAGCTGGAGGGTAAAGCACTCACCCCAACTAATGAGAAAGATCGTGTAGAAGCCGTTCGTCTGGCCTTCGACTACCGTGGGGACGTCACCGTCATTTTGAAAGATGGTTCATCTCATAAGGGCTTTGTGTACAATTACCTGCCCGATGAAGATAAAGTCTCCCTTTTCATTGCCGAGGGGCGTCAATCTGCCCCAGCAGAGGTCACCCTCTCGGAAATAGAAACCATTGACTTCAGTGGCGATGACAAAGCCTTCGGCAAATCCTGGGATAACTGGATGGCTAAGAGCAAGGCCCAGCGCGAGGCAGAGGCCGAACGCATTCAAGAAGAGCAAAAAGAACTGGGCATTCTTTAGTCTCCCCCTCTTCTAGTCTTCTATTCTCCTATCCCTCTGTGCTGCTGTGCTTAAATGAGTCCAGCTAAGCTACTGGACCTACTTGGGCTTCACTGGACTCTGAAAGCACGTACAGCTCATCTATATCTATACGACTCTACGGACGAACGCTATGCTTCAAATTTAAAGGAACTCAATCCCAAAGGAGAAAACTGCCCATCCTGGCCGTATGTTTCTCCAGCTCTCTCTTGCAACTGCGTGATGATGGAGTCAAAGAGTTTCTGCTGGGAATCTGCATTCTCCTCATCGGCTTTAGTAAGCATTTCTAGAAATTTATCCAGCTGATCTCCTGACAACAAACCTTGTGACCTGGCCTGCTCAAGCTTCTCCTCCATCTTAGCGCGCATCTCTTTGGCTAATTCTTTGTGTTCTGCTTTGTCAATGAGACCATCCTCATTCGTATCAAATTTAGCAAAGACCTCATCTGCACTAGGACCATGTTGACCACGCTTCATGGCAGCGAGTTCGTCCTTGGATATGCCCCCATCTTGGTTTTTATCCACGCGATTAAACATTTTATTCTGTATTTCTTCTGGAGAAAAAGATCCTCCAATTCCACCTAAACCACCAATGTTCATATTTCTCTCCCCTTGTTTATGCTTCGTTTTATTTGAGCCCGGCTCGTTGATCCGGCCTCCTAAAAGGAAATATCGGAGACATTATGCCAGGCATGAGACATTTTTTTGAGTAAAGAAAGCTGTG
>JBCCWR010000088.1:0-9938 GCA_039193385.1 Verrucomicrobiota bacterium
AACGATCCCAGCTATTAATCTCCCATTTTCTAGAAATATCACATGTGATGGGGGTGATGGGGAGATGGCTGGTACGGGCAAGAGTGAGTAGTCCGTCTTGAATTTCATAGCGAGGTCCTCTTGGTCCATCGGGAGTAATAGCTACGCTGCCAGAGTTATTCTTGAGTTCGTGAATGAGCTGCAGGAATGCGCTGGTGCCTTTTTTAGAGGAAGATCCTCGTATGGCTTTGAGGCCGAATTTTTCAGCGATGTCGGCGATGAGCTGGCCGTCGCGGCTCATGCTGATGAGCACAAGCAAGTTGATTTCGTTTATAAACCGCTCATAGAAAAATGTCAGAGGCATAATGCGGTTATGCCAGAAAGCAAAGAGCATAGACTCTTTAGTAAAAGAATCGTGTCCTGTCTGATTAACAAATTTCCAGCGCAAGGTTGAGCAGAGAAGGCGGATTAGGGTCGAACCTAAACCTGGCAAAATTTGTGTTCGGAGAAATTTGTTTCTTCTCACCGCGCTACCCATGGCTTATTCACTGGTGAAACCTCCTTTGATAAGAAAGTATTCTACGCTGTCGACAAGTGCTAACCAGCTAGCTTCCACGACATTATCTGAAACACCTACGGTCCCCCATTCATGCTTACCGTCAGAGGATTCTATAAGCACGCGTGTTCGAGCAGCCGTGCCGGATGCAGAGTCGATAATACGTACTTTGTAATCAAATAATTGGATTTTTTCGATGGCTGGAAATTTTTCTGATAGTGCTTTGCGCAAAGCGGCATCCAGAGCGTTAACCGGACCATCGCCATTGGCTACGGTGTGAATCAGAACGCCATCCAGCATAATCTTTATGGTGCCTTCACAGTTTGTGAAGCCATGGGTTTCATTCTTACGCACGGAGATGTGATATTCCTCCAGTTCAAAGAAGGGTTTATCATTTCCCAGTTCACGCCGGACGAGAAGTTCAAAGGAGGCATCAGCTGATTCAAACTCATAACCGGACATTTCCAGCTCTTTGATTTTTTCCAGGATGCGTCGTGCTTCGGGGGATTTTTCTTCAAGATCAATGCCGAGCTGGGTGGCTTTCATCATGACATTGGTTCGTCCGGAAAGTTCGCCAACAAGGATGCGTTGTCTGTTTCCGACGGACTCTGGTTCGATGTGTTCATAACTCACATCTGTTTTGTTAACGGCGTTGACGTGCATGCCTCCCTTGTGGGCGAAGGCGGAGGAACCAACAAATGGAGCTCTCGGGTCATGGTTCTGGTTGGCCAGTTCATCAACAAAATCTGATAGCTCACGCAACTGTTTTATATGTTCATGAGGAAGAGCCGGGGTATTCATTTTTAATTCGAGGATGGGCAGGATGGATGTCAGATTACAGTTGCCGGTGCGTTCTCCGAAGCCGTTCATTGTTCCCTGAATTTGACTGGCGCCTGCTTCAACGGCTGCTATGGCATTCGCCACGCCAAGTCCACAGTCATTATGGGTGTGAATCCCTATTTTTACATCCGAAAGAGTCATGGCAATAGTCTGTGTGATGTTATGGATTTCACTCGGTAGTGTTCCGCCATTTGTGTCACATAGTGCCAGGCAATCAGCGCCAGCATCCGCCGCCGCTTTTAAGGTCATTACGGCATAGTCAGCGTTGTCCTTAAAACCATCAAAGAAATGTTCCGCATCATAGATGACTTCCCGTCCATGATCTTTGAGATGTTTTACGGTATCAAAGATCATGCTGCGGTTTTCATCCGCTGAAGTGCGTAAGACCTTTTCAACATGTAAGAGCCATGTCTTGCCAAAGAAAGTGACTGCGGGTGTCTCTGCTTCTAGTAGCAGTTTTACCTGGGGGTCATCCTCCACTTTCGTATCAGGTCGGCGTGTGCTGCCGAAGGCGGTAATCTTGCAGTTACCCCACTCTTTTTTCTTGGCTTCATCGAAGAAGGCGATGTCTTTATTGTTGGAGCCGGGCCAACCTCCTTCAATATAATCGACTCCGAATGCTGCCAGCTTTTCTGCCAGTTTGATTTTATCCGGCAGGGAAAAATTGATGCCTTCACCCTGTGAGCCATCTCGCAGGGTGGTGTCATAGATTTTGACTTTTTTATCCATATTAAAAATTTTCTTAAAGTGTGAGTATCTGAGTTATGTTGATTTTAGTAATTAAGAGAAAACCCCGGCTGCGTGAAAATGACTTAGGCAACCGGGCAAATAATGCGAACGATTGAAAGCTCTCTCGTGCAAATAATGAATTTTATAGTGGTGAGTGATTGTATGCTCAACATTAGGGTGATAAACAGTAAACATATCACTCCGCTCCAGCAAGAATTAATCAAAGGTGTCTAGCTGGAGCAGAAGCAAGTTTTATGAGGATTATCTATGTCGGAACGGGAGAAATTGGCTTGCCCAGTTTTAAAGCCTTACTGGAGCATGATGCGTTTGAGGTTGTCGGGTTAATTACCCAGCCTGATAAACCCGCAGGCCGTAAACAAGCGTTGAAGTCGCCAGCTACAAAAGCACTGGCTATGGAATATGATGTTCCCGTTTGGCAACCAGAAAGAATTAATCATGAAGAAGTTTTGCATGAGATTGCTCAGTTGAAGCCGGATTTAGCTATTGTTTGTGCTTATGGACAGATTCTGAAAAAGGAGATTCTGCATTTACCTTCACTCGGTTGTTTGAATATACATGCATCACTCCTGCCTGCTTATCGAGGTGCAGCCTGTATTCAGGAAGCTTTACGCCAGGGAGATAAAAAGACCGGCATTACCATTATGTGGATGGATGAGGGGCTTGATACGGGAGACATTTTGTTGAGTGGAGAACTTGATATTTTGCCAGATGATACAGCGGGAACTTTACATGACCGCCTGGCCGAATTTGCTCCTGAGATCTTAATCACGGCTTTGCTAAAGATTGGGGATGGCACTGCTCCGCGCATAC
Organism: Verrucomicrobiota bacterium; assembly: GCA_039193385.1. Taxonomy (GTDB): domain Bacteria; phylum Verrucomicrobiota; class Verrucomicrobiia; order Methylacidiphilales; family JBCCWR01; genus JBCCWR01. The sequence continues at coordinate 2,936 of JBCCWR010000088.1, forward strand.
CACAGAATAATGACCAGGCCAGCTATGTCGGACGTTTGAAAAAACAGAGTGGGCGCATTAACTGGGAGAAGTCAGCTCGGGAAATTTGTAATCATGTTCGTGCGATGACACCCTGGCCTACGGCTTTTACCATGATTCGTGCCGAAGATGGTTCTGATAAAACACTCAAACTTTTTGATGTGATCTTAAATGATGTGGATAGCACAGCGGCTGAACCCGGGCAGATTCTTGTGGCCGAAGGTAATCATCTGGTTATCAGCACAGGCCAAGGATCGATTCAGGTCAGGGCGTTGCAGATAGAAGGGCGCAAGCGAATGTCGACACGAGATTTTCTTTTAGGATATTCCTTGAAAGCAGGCTCACACTTAGACAGATAAAATTATTTTTTACCCGTAGTTATATGCGGGATAGGTGACGTTTTCACCGCTGCATCACGCTCATCTTCCGGATGCGGAGCTATGCCATTGCGTGCATTAGATATGGGAGCTGGCTCCGTGTTGATTTCATCAAGACAGAGTACAAAGTGCGTTTTTCCAATGCGCACAATATCGTGGTCCCGGGCAATGACCTGGGTGATTTTAGAGTCATTATGGTATGTTCCATTGCTCGACCCCAGATCACTTACTTTGAACTGGGTTCCTTTACCTTCATAGGAAATACTGCAGTGGATGCGTGAAACCTTGGCATCATTACAAGCGACGTCGCAACGCTTGCTGCGACCAATTAAAATATGAGTTTTAACGCCCTTAGGGAAAAAGACAGGTCGTGGTTTTTCGGCGGATGCCAGGTATTGTTCGACGAAAAAAGCTCTCGTTTTACGAAGTGAATTGCGGGGCGAGAAGATATTTCTGTCTTTCTTCTTCGAGCGACGCAGGAAGATGCCCTGTTCATTGTGTTTATTGTCATGCTTCTCTTCGTCTTCAGTTTTAACAGCTACATCATGTTCGCTGGCAATTTCCATAACCATTTTGGATAGGGGAATGGATAGTGTTTTGGGGGGCTCGAGCTCGATGGGTTTTAGAAAAATGAAAGGTTTTTTATCCAGCAGGAAAGCCTCCAAGTCCTCTTTATCACAACCCTCAAGATGAACAAGAATGCCGTCTATGATCCAGAACTCAACGCGGTGCATTCGACTGGAAACAACAATATTACAACTAGCTCTGGAATCTCCTAAAGATTGTAAAATGTCTATACCAGTGTAAGCCATAATTACTTATCCTAAATAACTGAACATAACATAAACAATACAAAGTCGATAGCAACAAATTCATTATAAATTGTTATAAAAATTTTGTGCCGTGCAATCAAAGATAGCTTTTCTTCGTTAGCTTATTTGTGTGTGTCAGACGAATAAGCTGACCCTTAAATGTAAAAAAACATAAAATATAGGAAAAAATATGAAATCCAAAATTCTGATTCTAACAGCGGTAGCTTTAAGCATAGGCGCCATTTTTACAGGTAGTGATGCTATGGCTGCTAAACAACCCAAACTCGTTGCAGCCAAGTTTCACGCCGATTGGTGTGGTAGTTGTAAGGCTATGGGTGATGCTATCATCGATTTATCCAACAAATTTGATGGTAAAGAGGTGCTTTTTGTCACATTTGACCGTACTAATACCACCACGCGGCATCATTCAGAGCTTCTGGCTTCTGCAATGGACCTTGATAAAGTTTATGACGGTAATGAGGGCACAGGCTATGTTTTATTGATAGATGCTGAGAGCGGCGAGGTTATTGAAAAAATGAAAGGAATGACTGCCAAAGAGATGGGAAATACCATTGCGGGCAAGTTGTAGTAAATTTTAGTTTTCAGATCTTCGGTTTGTCCGAACCCAATCGAAGATCTAAATATAGATGCTCATTATGGAAGAAAAAGATTTGATCCAGCATGGTTATCGCTTTGCTCTTTCATTGACGCATCATCATTACGATGCTGAGGATCTGGTGCAGCAGGCCTGGGTGAAGCTTCATCGCTGTTATGGGAAAGTGGAGAATAAAAGTATTCTTTTTACAACCATTAAGAACCTCTTCCGTGACCGCTACCGGCGCAATGAACTGGTCGTTTTTGAATCTTTGGAAGATCAAGATGAAATCGTCAAAGGCGGTCATCCAAGCTCGGGGCAAATGGATATGGAGACAATGTTGTCTATGCTACGGCATGAGGAACGTGAAGCTCTATATTTAAACGTAGTGGAGGGATTTACGAATGAAGAAATTGCCAGGCAGATGGGAAAGTCTCGTGGTACGGTTTTGAGTTTAGTTTTTCGTGCGAAGAAAAAACTGGAAAAAGCTTTTGGAGAACGGAGAACGTGATGGGTGAAATAGATAAACAACTTAAGGACTATTACAGTCAGCAGAATCTTTCCAGTGATCGTGTTGAGGACATCCTCGCGTCAGTCAAAGATATTGAAGTAGCCATTCCCTGGTGGAGAAAACGCCAGTCTATGCTGACTATAGCGGCTGTCGTTATTTTGACCATTTTCCTGAGTTTTTTCATGGGTTCACATTTAGGCCAGAGAAATGAAATCTCTTATATCATTGCTCAAGAGGTAGCGAAAAATCACGAAAAGCTTTTGCGGCCTGAGGTTATAACCTCAAAGTATGAAGAAGTGCAGGGATACCTGACGCGTATGGATGTCTCGATTAAGCCTGGAAAAGAATTTCTGCAGAAGTTTGAATTGATCGGTGGGCGTTATTGTTCTGTGCAGGGTGAGCTAGCCACTCAATTAAAAGTCAGAGATCTTCAGAGTGGGCGTATTTCTTCTCTCTATGTATGTTCGGATAGAAAAGTTCAGGATGTTAAGCCTGTTACGCACCAGATTAAAGAGCACGATGTGGAAATTTGGAGAGAAACTGGTCGATTGTTTGCTCTGGTCGAATAAAAGCTTCTTTTTTCCGTAGAGCATGTCAAAACATGCCTATGGTGCGTCATCTCTTCATTTACCTTTTGCTGTATCACATCTTTGTGTGGCCGTTGTGGGGGGAGCAAATTTTACTTATTCGGGCACAGTTGGATCACGCCGCTGCGCAAAATCTTGGTGATGCTCGTAAGCAATCCTGTCCCTTTGACTTTAAAGTTTCTGCCTCCAGTCATCATGAGGCGATTGGTGATAAAACATATGAGGTCAGGCATGTTCTGGATGAGGAACTTGCAACAGCCTGGGTTGAAGGCGTCAATGGGCATGGCATTGGTCAGACGCTTGCATTTAAAAAGATGGCTGGGGAATCATCAAAATTTTCCGGAGGCTTTCTTATTGTAAATGGTCTGGCCAGTAATAGAGATACCTGGGAAAAGAATGCTCGTGTGAAACAGTTGGCCTGTTTTTATAACTCAGAGCATATCTTGAGTGTGGAGCTGCACGACACAGATCACCCACAGTATTTTTCACTACGCGATGCCAGAAAAATGGAAGAGACTGTTTTCAAGGCAGGTGATGTCATTACTTTGATGATACGCGAGATTTATGAGGGAACAAAATATCAAGATACATGTCTGTCCCTGTTGTTGCCAATGACGCGTTAAGAGACTCGTTAGGCTAATTGGGTAGTTACCCTTGCATAAAGCGGTAAGCAAGATAACCGCCAATACCAAGAATCGCCAGCCCTACGAGCGAAACGACTAGTATGATAACCATTTTATCAGAGGCTACGGGTGTTTCGACTGGAGTGCCAGTCGATGAGACAGGTGCTTTGCTGGCTTGGGCTGCACGACGTTTGGCGTCCTCCAGTTGCTCGATAAATTGTTCATAGGTATTGAAGCGCTCATTTTGATGGCGATTCATGGACTTTTGAATCGCATAGACCGTCTGTTCACAAACATGAGGCGCATAGGTAGCTAGTGGTAGTGGAGTGTTGTGTAAGTGCATACTTGCTACAAGCTCTGCCGTGTCTGCGTCAAAGGGTGGGCGGCCTGCAAGTGCGTGATAAATGGTGACACCTAAAGAGTACATATCACTACGAAAGTCTTCCGGTATACCTTCAAGACGTTCTGGGGAAACATAGTATGGGGTTCCCCAGATCTCACCATCAATATCTTCTATATTGTCTGCCGTTAGTGCTAGACCGAAGTCCACAACTTTAGGGGTACCATCGCGTGCAATAATGATGTTACCAGGTTTGATGTCGCGATGGATCAAGTTACCTTGTTGCAGAGCAAAATTGAGTCCAGATGCGACGCCAATGGCTGTATCCAGCGCTTCAATTTCAGAGAGCTTCTTACGGCCTGCGATGTCATCATCCAGCGTGTGTTCACCCAGATACTCCATGGCCAGGTAATAGTTTCCCTGATATTCACCAAAGGAGTAAACCTGAACAATATTCGGATGTGTTAACGATGCGGTGATTTTAACTTCTTGTAGAAAGGTCTCGATGAATTTTTTGTTATCAGAAAGTGAACTTTTCAGAACTTTGATAGCAACAGTTCGGTTGAGAGTTGTATCGGTTGCTTTGTAAACAGCCCCCATACCACCTTCACCGAGTTTGTAATCCAGACGGAAATTGTAAAAATCCTTAAAGACATTAAATTTCTCACTGCAGTAGGGACAAATGACACTTGTTCCAACATCTAGATCCGTAACGTCAACATCTTTACTACAACTAGGACAGACATTGATAGTGGTATTTGAAACACTCAACGTATTATTTTTATATACATTTAACTGAGTCCCATCAATCATTTATATCAATTTGCGGAAAACTTCTTGCAAGTATTTGATATTCAGGGATTAAAATAAATTGAGATAATGGTAGGAGCTGCGGATTTTTTTAATTGAGATTCATCATGAGTAAAAAAAGGTGAAGATTTATTCATTTACAGGGGAAGAAATGGCGGCATGGAGGCGGCTTGATCAAGGCTTAGCGGAATTGACTGGTTTGTCGCGCATGCGCATAAAAAAGCTATTTGAGGAAAAGGTAGTCTTTATCGATGGTCAGCCAGCAACGCCAAGAAGCATCCCTTCACCAGATGCAGAGGTGGAGCTTCATGTGCCTGATGTCAAACCGTCCAAGTTGAGCTCCGTCAAGATGGACTTGGATGTTTTACATGAAGATGACGATTTTCTTGTTCTTAATAAAGCACCAGGCATTGCAGTTCATCCAGGAGCGGGCGTTAAAGAAGCCACTTTGGTAGAAGGCTTGATGCACCATTGCCAAGGACAGTTATCGGGTATAGGTGGTGTGGAACGTCCGGGCATCGTGCACCGCTTGGATAAAGATACCAGTGGTATTTTACTCGTGGCTAAGAGTGATTTAGCTCACAGAAGTTTCTCGGCACAGTTTCAGGCGCGTCAAGTAAACAAGGTGTACCAAGCTTATTTGATTGGTGCTCCCAAATGGGATCGTGGTAAATGGACAGGCTCGATCGGGCGTCATCCGGTTCAACGTCATAAAATGGCCGTAGTTAATCATGGGCGTAAAGCTTTGACAGATTTTTTAGTGCTAAAGCGTTTGAAACGCGTAAGTTTCATGGAACTTGTCCTTCACACTGGGCGTACGCATCAGATACGTGTGCATAGTGCCGCTGCTGGTTTACCTGTTGTGGGAGATATGACTTATGGAGGAGCCCCGGATTGGGTGAGGAAGCTTCAAGTTCAGCGTCAGTTGCTTCATGCAACACGTTTAAAAATAAATCATCCTCGCACAGGATCTGAGCTGGAGTTTTCTGCGCCTTTACCGCAGGATTTTGAGCAATTTGGGAGTAAGATGGATGAAGAACACTGAGGAAGATAAAGATGCCAGTTTAGCTCAGGTAGCGGCTCAATATGTACACAGTTTGCAATGCTTAGGTGAATCCGAAGTGGCATTGGACAGAGAGCTTGTAGCATCTTTAAAGATATATGGACGCTCTGCACAAAGAGAACAAAGAGAACAAAGGGCACCTCAAAATGGATCGTATCAAAAAGAGAAACCCTCTTTGGATTCTCCAGCCCCACACGTTTCTCCTACCGTAAAAGAATCTGAGCCTAAGAGAAAGCCATATGCCAAGCCTGGTTTAAACAAACTTTCCCTGGAAGAAAAAAGACGTGAGCTTGAGGCTTTGCGTAAACGTTCGATTGATTGTCAAAAGTGTTCCCACTTAGCTCGTAGTCGAAAGCAGGTGGTTTTTGGTGAAGGAAGTCCCGCTGCTGATATTATGTTTGTGGGCGAAGCTCCCGGGGCAGATGAGGACAAGCAAGGTGAGCCTTTTGTGGGGGCTGCAGGTCAATTGTTAACAAAAATGATTCAGGCTATGGATTTAACTCGTGATGATGTTTACATTGGCAATGTTTTAAAGTGTCGTCCAGATATGCCGCCCAATGCCCCTGGTAACCGCAAGCCGACTCTGGATGAAATGAACACATGCCGTCCATACCTGGCGGCTCAAATTGGTATTATTCAGCCCAAAGTGCTAGTTGCCTTAGGTTCCACTGCGGTAGAAGGAGTTCTTGGTAAAGCTAAAGTTTCTATTACGCGCATTCGTGGACAGTGGCATTCCTTTGAGGGTATACCGCTTATGCCAACATTTCATCCAGCCTATCTGCTTTACCAAAACCGCATTTCTGACAAACGTAAAGTTTGGGAAGACTTGCTCATGGTTATGGAACAAGTGGGTATGCCCATTAGTGAAAAGCAACGAAACTTTTTCTTAAATCAGCTCAATAGATGAAACCGACTGAGATTTCTATAGCACTGAGCACGGTAGCGAACACAGAAGATGGACGTAAAATCGCCAGAATTCTCGTAGAAGAAAAACTGGCCGCCTGTGTTTCTCTTCTTCCGGGAGCTGAGTCTTTTTATAGCTGGAAAGCTAAGCTCCACCAGGATACAGAGATGGTGTTATTGATTAAATTTGCCACCACTGGTTTAGACGCTTTGCAAAAACGCTTGTTGGAAATTCATCCTTACGACTGCCCGGAGTTGATTGCCTGGCCAATTCAAGCAGGACATGAGAGCTATCTCCAATGGGTCATGCAGAGTGTAGATCACACAATGAAATGATTTGATCTTCTTAAAAAATAAAAAGAAT
>JBCCWR010000089.1:0-9506 GCA_039193385.1 Verrucomicrobiota bacterium
AGATTGGTTTGCACTAAAACTTACCTCTAAGGGGGCCTCACCGTCTGTGTTACTGGCCGTAGCAACAGCTACTGGGGGTTGATTTTCCAACTGGGAAACTGTAATGGTGATTTTTTTGAATTTAGTTTCGGAGATAAATATTCTCCCAAAGATGGTGGTTCCGCTGGCACTGCCTTCTGCATCTTAATGGAATCTTTAGTGCAGGGTTTTGAAATTGATCAAAACCTCAGTGTCACCGGAGACATTACAATAGATGGAAAAATCCGGGAAGTTGGAGGCATTCCCTTTAAACTGGACGGTTCTATCGCCGATGGTTGTCAAATCACGTTGATTCCGCAAGGAAACGAAGAGCAAGTTATAGATTTTATGATTATCGAAGGCTTACATGCGTTAATGAATACACAAATTTTTTCTGTAAAAACCTTAGATGAGGCTATAGAGATAGCTAAAATCAACAGAGACGAAGATTTAGCGCAATCCATTGATGCTTTCAGCACTTTAGCTAAACGCTTCTCACGAGTTAGAGTCAAAGAGAGGCTTAAGACGGATTACGAAGCCCAGAAGATGTTAATTGAGATTATTAAAAAGCACCCTCACCATTTATCATCAAAATTCCTTATCCAGGCCATCAATGGAACAATTAGAAGAAAACTCACTCTCAACTCTTCCATTGAGCAAATTTTAAATGCCACGGGACCTTTTTTATATGCCGTTGTAGATGGGTTTGAAGTCAACAATGGTATTATATATGCCAGACAATATTCTGAAGAGACGTATAGAACGGCCATAGATAAGTTAAATAAAGCCTCGGCAATTATCGATCCTCAAGTATCTAGACTTTCGAGAACTTTATATGAAATGGTATATAACTGGCGTAAATTTGATGAAAGTCCCAATAAAACCATAGAGAGAAAATATGGCCGTTTATTAGTAGAGCTCAGAGACAAAGCAATGAATGATCTCAAAACCTTTAGTTATGATGAGCAATTATTGAAAGATATGATTCAGAAAACGAATAAAGAATCACGTTCCCATTTCTGATGCTAGCCCAAAGCAGATATTGTCAGGTAGAAGTGTTTTGAGCTAAGTTTTGTGTCATGGCATTTTCCAGTGTTTATGCGGAATTAGAAAATGGAAGGAAGCGTTATTCCTCCCACTTACTTCGCTTTGAGCAGATGCTTTCAGAGGAGACAGATCTGGAACTGCTGGCCAAAGAAGCTCAAAGGACCACGCGGCAGTATTTCGGAAAAACCATGCGGCTTTTCGCTCCGGTATATGTTTCCAATGAATGTGTGAACATTTGTAAGTATTGTGGCTTTTCTCGAAATAATCCCATTTTACGTGTGACGCTTTCTACGGATGAGCTTGAGCGCGAATGTCGTTATCTTTATGAGAAGGGGTTTCGCAGTATACTCATCGTTGCCGGAGAACATCCAAAATTTATTTCTGATAGCTATCTCAAAGAGTGTGTGGAGACGATTCATCCATTGATGTCTTCGGTTAGTTTAGAAGTGGGTCCTATGGAGACGGATCAATACAAACCCATTGTCGAAGCAGGCGCTGAGGGACTTGTGGTTTACCAAGAGACTTACGACAGAGCTTTGTATAAGGAGATGCATGTTGCAGGACCGAAAAAAGATTTTGCTTGGCGTCTGGACTGTGCTGAACGAGCCTATGAGGCAGGTTTTAAGCGCTTAGGTATTGGAGCTTTGCTTGGGTTGAGCGACTGGAAAAAGGAGGCCCTTGCCCTGGCCGCTCATGTTGAGCATTTACTCAAGCATTGTTGGAAAGCTTTTGTCACAGTTTCATTACCTCGACTGAAACCTGCGGCGGGTGAGTTTGAACCACTGGTGCATGTAACAGACCGCCAGCTAACACAGATTTATCTGGCACTACGTGTTTGCTTTCCTCAAATAGGTCTGGTGCTTTCTACACGTGAACCGCAGTCGTTACGCGATGGTTTGGCGCGGTTGGGTATTACTCATATGAGTGCTGGGGCACGCACGGAACCGGGAGGGTATACCGGGCAGGGTCAAGAAAAGCTCGTTCGCCGTGAAAAAGGTAAAGCTGTTTCCGTTATTACTGCAGAAGGTGGGCAAGGTGCATGCGCTACGGAACAATTCCAAATCTCGGATCAACGTAATGCTGAGGAAGTCGCCGCTGGCCTGAAAATGATGGGACTAGACCCCGTTTGGAAAGATTGGGACTTTGGATTGTCACAGCTTACGGACTTAACAAAAGCGGCATAAAGTTAATGGCGGCTAAGATCGTTATATTCACTAATGGTAAGGCACGCCAACTCGATGTAGGTCTTTCTGTGCAAAGTTTAGTGGAAGATTTGAACCTAAAACCTAATATGACATTAGTGGAGTACAACGGACGAGCTCTACTCAGACATGAGTGGAAAGAATGCGAACTTGAGCATGGAGACCGTCTGGAATTTTTGAGAGTAGTCGCAGGAGGCTAGGTGATGAAACAGTTGATTGTAGCGACGAAGAACAAAGGTAAAATCCGCGAGTTTAAAGAAATGCTGGGAGACAGTTGGGAGGTTCGCAGTCTCATTGATTTGAATGATCAGTTTGAGGTGATTGAGGATGGAGATACCTTTGAGGCCAATGCAAAGAAGAAGGCACTTGAAGTCAGTGCGGAAGCTCTAAAACAGGGTTATGATGGCTATGTGATTGCCGATGATTCAGGGCTGGAAGTCGATGTTCTGCAAGGAGAGCCAGGTGTTTATTCAGCACGCTATGCCGGTGAAGCTTGTGATGATGCTCTAAATAATGAAAAACTTTTGCATAAGATGGAGGGGCTTGAACAACGTGGTGCTCAGTTTCATTGTGTGTTAGCCCTGGTCAGAGGCGATCAAGTTTTGCAAACATTTGAGGGTATCGTGCGCGGAGAGATAGTGGATAAACTCTATGGAAGTGGGGGATTCGGCTATGATCCAATGTTTAAGCCGGACGGCTATGAACAAACTTTTGGCATTCTATCTTCAGAAATAAAGCATGCCATCAGTCACCGTGGTAAAGCATTACGTGAACTGATTCATTTCCTCAAAGAATTATAAATCATAGGATATCCTCAAGTTATTTCACTAAATCACTAGTTTGAGGACGTTTGCTGCCAACAACAAAAAGCCGGTCTCCTTTTTGAGCTTTTAAATCAACATCAGGATTTTCATGGCATTCCTCCCCGCGTTGCACACCAATGAGGAGATAGTTGCTGTCTTTTTTCAAAGAACAGGTGATGTCGCCATAGCTGCGTGAAACCCACTGTTCGGGTAACTCGATGCCATAGCCTGTATCTCCATTGAGGTTGGATAAGAACTTGCCATAGACGCGGGCAATCCCTGGATCCTGCATTTCCTGAACAGCCAGGCATGTGGCATCGTCTATAATGATGGATACATGAGGAGCAATGTCATTGATGTATTCCTCTTTTGATACATCATTGAGATAAGCAACCGTATGCTTGGTATCGTTGATTAATGTATGGATAGATACGATGGCTAAGATTGTTTCATTATCATCCCGACCAATAACAAAAATATTCTTGGCCTCCTTGATGCATGCTTTGGTTAGTATCTCTTTGGCTGTAATGTCTCCCTGTACAAACTGCGCCTGACCTTGTAGAGGGTTTTCTTCTAACGGGGCAATGAGCACGATTTGAGAACCTCCGTTAAACCCTTTAATTTCGTTAACCAGTTTCCTGGTAATTTGCTCATTATATCCAATTAGCAGATTGTGGTTTTTATTCATAAAGATGAGTTTCCCTTCGAGAATTTGTTGTTTGATTTTGATGACGAATTCGATCGACTTAGAAATCAAAATCGTGACGGCGCCAATACCAAATAAAATCAAGAAGATAGCAAAAAGTCGACCTACTAAGGACTCCGGGTAAAAGTCGCCATAACCTACAGTCGAGCAAGTCACGAGAACCCAATAAAAATAGGTAAAGAAATCGGGGAATTTATTGTTCTCCGCGAGAGGAATGAAAAACCAGCCTGCAGTAACCAAGGTAAAAAAGACAATGGAATAGAGAATGATGGCTTTAGGAGCTGCTGTAGTTCCTGCCTGTCTAATGATCCTTTCAAATATTGGAAGCATGAGAGACAACTCTTATATGCGCAGCCATCGATCAGAAAAGCGAAAAATGGAACTATAGCTAAGATAGCATCTAACTTCCTGTCTTAGGCTTTATTCTCTAAAAACCATTGGTAGGTTTTGCGGATACCTTCTTGGAGAGAAATGCTGGGGTCCCAGCCAAGGGATTTGATGCGGTCGATGTTAAGCAACTTCCGAGGCGTGCCGTCCGGCTGGCTGGTATCCCATGTTATTTTTCCTGTAAACCCCACAGCTTGCTGAATCATGTCCGCGAGTTCTTGGATAGAGACATCTTCACCGCAGCCTACATTAATGATCTCTTCTTTATCATAGTTTTGTATAAGGAAAACGCAGGCAGCCGCCATATCGTCCGCATGGAGAAACTCACGTCTCGGTTGTCCCGTTCCCCACAAAGTAACGCTTGATTTATTCTCCAGTTTTGCATGATGCATTTTATACATAAGACCGGGAAGCACATGCGAATTAAGGGGGTCAAAGTTATCATTGGGTCCATAGAGATTTGTGGGCATAGCGCTGATGAACTTGGCTCCGTACTGGCGGCGATAAGCCTGGCATAGTTTAATGCCTGCTATTTTAGCTATAGCATAAGCATCATTGGTTGGTTCCAGAGGGCCCGTCAGCAAATGTTCTTCACGGATAGGCTGTGGCGCATGCTTGGGGTAAATACAGGAGCTTCCCAGAAAAAGAAGTTTTTCTACACCACTCTCATGCGCAGCTTTGATAAGAGAATTCTGTATGGCAAGATTTTCTAACAGAAATTCCACGGGAAAGTCGTTGTTAGCTTTGATGCCCCCGACTTTTGCCGCAGCATCAATCACATAGTCAGGTTGAACCTCAGCAAGATAAGTTCTAACAGCCTCTTCGTTGCGTAGATCCAGTTCCTGACGTGTCTGAGTCAGTACTTCCCAGTCCGGGTAATTGCTTTTAATATGCAGAACAATACTACTACCTACGAGGCCGCAATGACCTGCTACAAAGATCCGTTTAGAGCTACTCATTGTACCAAAAGAGGGAAAATAGCATTTGGCATTAGCGGCTCAAGCCATAAACTCAACGGTGTAGTTATTATATTCTTTATGCCCCTAAAAAAGCAGCTCTCTTTTCCCGTGACATCCGCAAAGATAAAGGATCTCTATGCGCGTATGGAACAACTCGAACTTCAAGAAGAAGACATAGATGAAACTTTCTATGCTGGACGTGGTAAAGGTGGGCAGAAGCGTAGTAAGACGGCTGCAGGAGTGGTCTTAGTGCACAAACAGAGTGGTGTGCGAATCCGCTGTCAACGGGAGCGCAGTCAGTCTATCAATCGCTTCCTGGCCAGGCGTATGCTTGTTGAGGAGCTTGAAGCCAAGAAACAGGGTAAAACCAGACATAAGGTCAAAGCAGAAAAGTTGCGTGAAGCAAAAATCAGAAAAAACAATCAACGAAATGGAAGTGCGGTGAAAAAAGCATCTACCTCTGTGGGGTATGATACAAAAAGAAAAAAGAAAACTTTGGCCGACCTGGAAAACGCATTTCTTATTAAATCAATGGATCCGGTCAATCCAACCAATGCATGAAAGTTTTTTAAGGTGAAAAGATTTTTTGTTATACTTTGCAGCTATGTTTGTTGATCGAGTCAGGGTTTGGATAAAAGCCGGTAAGGGAGGGGATGGTTGTTCCAGTTTTCGCCGGGAGAAATATGTGCCAATGGGCGGTCCTGATGGCGGGGATGGAGGTAAGGGAGCGGACGTAGTCCTCTATGTGAATCCTCACCGCAACAACCTCACTCATCTCAAGTATTCGCCTCACGTCTTTGCTAAGAACGGCATTCCTGGAAAGGGTTCGCGTAAAACAGGCCGCAGCGGTAAGAAACTCATTGTGGAAGTTCCGCCTGGAACGGTCATTTATCAGGTGCCTTGTGATGAAGGGGATTTTCAGCGCGCGGGTGATGAATTGAACGCCGATATGGTTCTTGATCTAGTGGAACCCGAGCAAGAGAGAGTGCTCTGTGAAGGTGGCAAGGGTGGCTTAGGTAACTATCATTTTAAATCGTCCACCAATCAGGCACCCACTAAGACGACCAAAGGAAAAGCGGGCGAGTTTGGTCAATTCATTTTTGAGCTTAAGTCGATTGCCGATGTGGGTCTGGTGGGTTTTCCCAATGCGGGTAAATCCAGCTTATTACGGGCCCTCTCTCAAGCCAAACCCAAGGTAGCTTCTTACCCCTTTACAACGTTGCGGCCAGTTGTTGGCGTCATCGATCTTTCACCTATAAAACGCATCAAGATGGCCGATATTCCTGGGCTCATAGAAGGAGCACATGAAGGAGTGGGTTTGGGGCATGATTTTCTACGCCATATTGAACGCTGTAGTGTGATGGCTATGGTTCTTGATATGGCGGGAAGTGAGGCGCGTCATCCAGCCGAAGACTTTATGAAACTCCGTGAGGAAATGTCACTCTATAATCAGGAGCTGGCCAAGCGACCATATTTTGTTATAGCGAATAAGATGGATTTAGCCGATGCTGAAGAAAAGCTGAAAGAGTTCAAACAACGGTTTGACTGCGACATTGTAGAAATCTCTGCTAAGGAATCCACAGGGTTGGATAAACTTAGAGAGTATTTTGATAAGCTACACAAAGATTGATTATAACCAGATTTGATTATGAAAAGCAGTGATTTGACTGGTATAAAACGTTCACCTCAGTTGAATGCTCTACTTGCCTTTGTGCTTCTAGGGACAGCTCCTAGTTTAATATTTTCTACTTCTCTTCTCGCATTTGAAAATCAGGAACCTTTGCAGATTCCTCTCGTAACGTCTGATGAAAACGCGGATGTTTCTCTTCCAGATCCTGACGAAGCGCCTGTGATTGATATCTCCCTTAAGGATACGGAGAAAAGTATTGAACTCAGTATTCGTGAAGCACTTAGCATGGCTTTACAGTCAAATCTTGATGTTGCCATTAGTCGTATTTCTCCCGCTATATCCAAGGCACGTCTCGCTGAAGCTGAGGCCGAGTTAGATCCCAGATTTACGGCCAATGTCGACTATGGGGAAACTAGCTCGCCGCGTACCGCAGAACAGATTGCTGCCGATGGTCGTTCTGCCACGAAATCTCGTACGGCTAACGGAAGCGCGTCTGTGAGACAAAAAATAGCTACAGGCGCGGAAGTGGCTATCACCACCCGTACGCGTGACCGTATGACTACTTTTAATGATTTTTCCAATGAGTTCAATTCATTTACAGGTGTGGAAGTGACCCAACCGCTGCTCAAGGATTTTGGATCCAGCAACACCCTAGCAGATATCCGTATTGCACGTAAGAGCGTAGAAATCGCCCATCAAGAATTCATCGATCGAGTGGAACAAATCGTACAAAATGTATACTTTACCTACTTTGATCTTCTGCTGGCTCAGCAGGATTTAGATTCAAAAGTGGATTCATTGGGACTAGCCCAAAAGCTTCTGGAGGATAATAAGTCACGCCAGCAACTAGGTGCTATGACTATGCTGGATGTTTCCAAAGCTCGTGCTGAAGTGGCATCGCGTCTCAGTCTCGTCGTAGAAGCGGAGAACACACTATCTGAAACGGAAAACAGCATGGTGCGTCTCATCAGCAGAGACGTCGCCAAATGGCTCTCCAAAAGCATTGCTACTAAAGATAAGCTCTATCTCCCAGGGCCGGATCGTCAGGTTAAGTATGATATAGCAGTAGGTCTTGAAAATAGGGCAGACTTTATCGCCCTCCTCAAAGAAGCCCAGCAGCGTAACCTCCAGTTATCATTCCGTAAAAACCAACTTCTGCCCCAGCTTGATCTGCAGAGCAGCTTTGGCTACAGCGGGCTGGCAGATGACTTGGGCAAGAGTTTTAAAAATGTCACAGAAACTCGGGATGAACAGTGGACGGTTGGGTTACGCTTTTCTATTCCCTGGGGCAATAAAGCGGAGATCTCTCGAGTGGAGCAGGCTAAACTGGAAAAAGCCAGAACACTGCTTTCCATCAAAGACAAAGAGCAGGCAATCATCATCGAAATTGATAACGCCGTAAACTCTGTTCATAGTGCGCGTAAGAAATACGAAGCCAGTCTCAAAGCGCGTGAGTTTGAAGACCAGAATGCCTTCGCAGAAGAAGCCAAGCTTAAAGAAGGAGCCAGCACCACCTTTGTTGTTCTGGAAATTCAGCGTAATGCGCTACTTGCTAAAATACGGGAATTGCGAGATCTGGCTGATTACAACAAAGCACTTATCCGTCTCAAAAGCAGCCAGGGTATTCTTCTTAAAGACAGCGGTATCCTGCTCGAACAATCGTGAGCCTATAGCTTATAAAATCTCTGAGGCTAATTCATGAAGATTTGAGTGAAGTAGAAAAGATCTTCCTTAGAGCGGGCTATAGCTAGGCCGCTTTTCCGATAGTTTCCCAAAATATTTTTTCGATGCCCAGAGCTTTTAATCCAGCTCTGCACAGCACGCTGCACCGTTTGTGATGGTGCATAAGTATTTTTGGCCACGTTTTCAGAGGCACGCTTACCTGAAGAGCCACGAGTGATCTGCTGGTAGCGTTGTTTGAAGTCCTTGTGTCCGAAAGGGGTTTTACCACTAGCCATGTTTTGAGAATGTTCTTGTGCGACCTGGTATAGGGTTACATCAAACTGCAATGGCGGCAGATTTTGAGAAGCCCGGTATTGATTAATCTGCGCAAAGGCTTCCTGCTCCAGCTTTTCAAAACTTTGGTCCGCTAAGACGACAGAGGAGCACAGCAAACTTAAAGCGAGAAATAGTGTTGATTTCATAAGATCCATCAAATCATAGACGTAATATCAATGGAATTGATTTGCGTGATTTAGGTTAGGTTACAAGATAGAGTATTTTTTGAACTTTTTGCTCAGATTTTTTCTCGGTGATATTATAAATCGGAACGGATTGTGTCTTCAGCTGTAACTGTAAAAGCATAAACCTCGACGGATAGTAATAAGTTACAATAGCTTTTTTATCCGTTTAAACAGCTCATCTCAAGTGAAGCTATATTTTTAAACTGTTCATTTTGAATGAGTTAGGGATATGCTTAAAAAAGAATTTATAGTATTACAGACTATTAAGTCATTTTTTTCTTGAAAAAGATAATAGGCACTTTTAATAGTCTCGAATTGACAATTAATCACTTAATTGTACCAGAAAGTTAATCTATGAAAAAAGAATACATTATTATCGCATTAAGCTTACTCCTAGTCGTATCAGGTTATGCCCTGCAAGCCGAACTCGATTCGTCCAATATCGACAAGTTGAAAAAGTCAGAAACCATTAAGCTGCAATCAAGTGATGATTGTGATGATGACGACGATGATGAAGGGGGTGAATAAGTTTTTGTATCATTCGTTTTATAAAGCTCGTCATCCATTAATC
>JBCCWR010000090.1:0-9354 GCA_039193385.1 Verrucomicrobiota bacterium
AGAAAATGAAGAATTAAAAAATTCCATTACCGAAGCTACAGGCAAAATTCTTGGTATTCCATACGAGTGGTAGTTCTATAGATTATAACGTTTCTTGTTCAAAAATCCATCGATCCAGATGGTAATATTTTCAAGCAACTCGGGCAGAGGGCTTATCTATACCAAAAAGCCTCCTTAAAGATTTGAGAATATCTTGTAGAATCATATAGAAACAGGGAACAAGAACCAGATTTAACAGCGTAGCAAACAATACCCCATAGGCTAATGATACAGCCATTGGCTTCAAAAATTGAGCCTGCGTGCTCGTTTCAGATAAAAGCGGCATGAGTCCGACAAAAGTTGTTAGGGAGGTTAAGAGAATAGCTCGGAAACGCGCTACCCCTGCACGCCTTACACTAAGCCCTAAAGGCAACCCTTTCCATTGATTCTGATTAATGTAATCAATGAGAACTAGTCCATCATTTACTACGACTCCGGTTAAGGCGATCATCCCACAAACTGATAACATACTAATAGGCATTCCCATAATAATATGACCTGCAGCGACACCTGTGATGCTGAATGGAATAACAGACATGATAATGGCAGGTTTAATATAGGATTTAAAAGGTATGGCCATTAAAGCATAAATGGCAAAGATTGCATAAAGCGCACCCACCAAAAGTCCGCCAATGGTCTCTTTCTGTTCACGGCTCTGCCCTTCTAAGGAATAGTAAACACCAGGATTCTCAGCGATTACATCTTTGAGAAAATCATTCTCAAGGTTAGACAAAATCTCTTGGGCATTACCTTGAGTTTGATCGACGTCTGCAGTGATGTTAATGGCACGCTGTAAATCTACGCGTGTTATCGTGGAAAAACCACGCCCTACTCTAGCATCTGCTACTTGAGCAAAAGGAATCTCATTGCCCTGACCATCGCGTATTCTCAAATTATCCAAATCGACAACAGATTTTCTCTCTTCATAAGGGTAACGCACCATCACTTTGACTTCATCCCGCCCACGTTGAATGCGTTGTGCTTCTGCACCATAGAATGCTTGTCTAACCTGCCGCCCTAAATCAGATAGCGTTAGCCCTAAGCTTTCCGCAGAGGGAAGAATATCCAGCTTAATTTCCTTTTTTCCTGATCGGAAATTATCGGAGATGTCATAAACGCCCGTATATTCTTCCAGCTTCTTCTTAAGTTGGGCTGAAATGCTCTTAAGCTTTTCAAAATCACGTCCTATGATTTGGATATTAATAGGTTCGCCCACATCCTGAAGTTTAGAAGTGAAGGATAATTCAATAGCACCTGGAATAACCCCGGTTAATTCTCGCCAGCGTTTTTCGATATAACCGCTCGTGACATTTCTTTTATTTGCAGGGGTGAGCTCGACGGTAACTTCACCGACATGGGACTGAGCTTGGTCCATTTTTAAGTCAAATGCCCCAACAAATGGCTGAGAACCCGTAGTCGCTAGAACATGAGAAAAAACAGGTGCATCGCTATCGTTTTCAACTTCATCACGTAACACTAAAGCTGCATTCTCGATTTTCTTAATAGCTTTTTCCGTAACCTGAAACGACGTGCCAATGGGAAATTCCAACCTCGCAATTACAAAATCAGCAGGAACTCTGGGAAAGAATACAAACTTAAGCCACCCACTTTGGACCATGCCTACACTAAGAAATAATAAAGCCACAAAAACGGCAACGGTAACATAACGAAACTCCGTCGATATAAATACGATTCTGCGGTAGATATGACGAATAAATAGATTTAAGCCTTGAGCAAAGTGTCGTCGAATCCAACGCCATAAGCCACTAAGCCCACGCAATGGCTTATCACTGCGTTCTGTCTTCAAATGAGAGAGATGTGAGGGTAAAATCAATTTTGATTCCAACATGGAAAAAACCAGTGCGGGAATCACAGTCATAGGAATCACACCCCATATTTTTCCTGCCACTCCCGGAATATTGAGCATGGGTGCAAAGGCCGCAATGGTGGTCAATATCGCAAAGATGACCGGAACGGTAACTTGCATAGTTCCAGAGAGCGCAGAATGCAATCCACTGCCGTACTTTTGACTATGCGTGTAAACATTTTCTCCTACTACGATGGCGTCATCCACAATAATGCCTAAAACAAGAATCATGGAAAACAGAGAGATCATATTGATGGACACTCCCATGAGAGCCATGACAGAGAATGCTCCCAGAAAAGAGATAGGTATACCCAGCGTCACCCAGATAGCTACGTTCATACGCAAAAAAAGCGCTAAACAAATAAAGACTAACACTAAGCCCTGGGCAGCATTTCTCAGTAATAACTCAATACGCTGCTGAAGATAGATAGAATCGTTTTTCCAAATTTCCAGTTTAATACCTTCAGGCAGTTTAGGACGAAAGTCTTCAACATAGGCATGAACCAGTCTGTCGATATCCAAAGCACTCTGCCCTCCAACGCGAAAAACACTAACCAGCGCCGCACGCTCTCCATCAAAAGCCCCCTTGAGACTGTTTTCTTCAAAAGCATCTTTCACCTGAGCAATATCTCCCAAAACAATACGTGATCCGTCTGCACGCGATATCAAAACAAGGTCAGAAAACTCTTCTCCCCAGTAAGCCTGACCTTCTGTGCGCAACAAAATCTCTCCAGCACTTGTCTTTATGGCTCCTCCAGGAATATCTAAAGAAGACCGACTGATAGCCTGAGCCACTTCATCAAAGGTTAAGCCATATTTACGTAGATCCGCTTCAGAAACCTCTATGCTGATTTCATAGGGTCTCACACTAGCCATCTCGACCTGTGTTATCTTGGGTGTTCCTCGTAAAATAGCTAATAAGTTGCCCAGAAAATCCTTCTTTTCCGGAATATACTCATAGGCCAGAAGCTCATCGCGTACTTGCTCTACTAAAAGTCGCAATGTTTTCTCATCCGTGTCTCCGCTAACAGCTAAACTGAGAACTTGGTTTTTAATAGTTAATTCTTCGATAACGGGCTTTTCAGCATCTTCAGGAAACGTCGTAATAGCATCGACACGGACTTTGATATCATCCAGCACATCACGCACTTTGTGACCAGATTCGACTTCGACTGTAGCATAACCGCCGCCTTCTCTGGCCTTGGAAGTAATTTTTTTAATTCCCTCAAGATCCTGAATGGCTTCTTCGATGGGAATACAGATTCCCTCCTCTACTTCATAGGGTGTGGAGCCGGGATAATCTACCGAGACATTAACCGTATCCAAAGCCGTCTCAGGAAAAATTTCTATCTTCATTCGAGCCAGGCTCAATAAACCTGACATGATAATGGCACCCATGAGGAGATTGGATGCAACAGGATTACGGATAAACCAACCTATCATTGTTTTCATGACAGCTTACTCCGTTTTTGCTTCAGTTTGTTCTACGGCAGGCATTTGTCCCACTTTACCTTGAGCGACTTTCATATTTGCTTTAGCCGATGTGCTCTCTTGCGATCTTTTAGGCGTTACTTGCATCTCGGCTACGGCAATTTCCAGTGGCGTGGTCGAATACCATTGACCCCCCATTTTTCCATCCACTACAACGAAATTTTTACCCGAGTAAAGAATGTCAACATCCACAATTTGTAATCTATCTTCATCCGTTATAAGATGCAGCGTATCGTCATCCTTGAGTGCCTCGCGTGGCAGCTTCACCACATTAGAAAATGTTTTCCCCTGGATATAAGCCGATACAAAAAGACCCACTGGCAGAGCAGTTTTACCCGAGTTGTTATCATGACGATTATAGGGGTCATCCACACGGGCTATGGCATAGAACATTCTACTTTCCGTATTAACCACTCCTTCACTGCGCACAATACGTGCATCCCATGCTTGCGATTTACTACCAAAGTCAGCCTTCAACTTCACTTTAGATTGTTTCACTTTGTCTTCCGATCTATAGCCAATAGGTAAATCAATCAATGCCACCTGTTCTTCCGTAAGTGGTAAACGAACTTCTGCATAATCTGTGGCAAAGATCTCTGCTAATTGTGTTCCCGAAGTTACATACTGTCCAATATCAGCATTCTTCGCTCGGACTCGTCCATCATATGGTGCGATTACCTGAGTGCGTTCCAGATCCGTTTTGGCATTTTCCAGAATAGCCCAAGCTGAACGCAAAGTCGCCTGTGCTTCACGTAGCTGAGGAATACGCGCTGAAAGTGCAGGCTGTTCGCCTTCACCCAGCCGTTCCCAATCTTTCTTAGCCTGCTCCGCCTGTGCCTGCTCACTTTGTAAATTAGCTTCAGCAGCAGCCAGTTCCGCTTCGGCTTGAACGACTGCCATTTCATAATCGCGACGATCTATGGTTAGTAAAAGATCCCCTTTACTAAAAAAGGCTCCTGTTTCAAGCGAGGGCGATACCTTAATAATTTTCCCTGAAACTTCCGCAACAAGCACTGTTTCTGTTCGAGGCATGACCGTACCCTGTGTCTCGACTTCTACAGCTACATCCTCACGCGTTATCTTGGAAACCGAAACTGTAGGATATGATATTTCGCGCGGCTTCTTGACGACTTCAGGAGCCGTCTTGTGCATAATTTTAACAACAGCCAAAGCTACTGCGAGCAGGCCGACACATAATCCTAACGTTACGACAATTTTAAATATTGATTTACCTTTTTTAGCCTTCATAGAGCACTCTCCTGTTTTTGCTGAACCAATCTCGCTTCAAAGTTTCCACCCAGAGCTAAATGTAAATCCACCCGGCTTTGCAATCTACGCCTCCTGATTGTGATATAATCCTGCCTTGCGGCTAACATGCGTCGCTCTGTATCTAAAACCGTCAAAATATCTACCAACCCTTGCTGATAACTCTCCGTCGCCTGATTATAAGCGGCCAGAAGTTCATCCCGTGCTACTTTCAGGTTCTCTTCACTTTTCTTTAATTTTTCTTCATTCGACAATGCTGTCTCAACTTCCTCAAAAGCTGTTAAAGCTTGCGTGCCAAAATCAGCAACAAGCTCTCTTTGTCTTGCATCCGCTTTTTTTTCCTCGGCAGCTAAACGGCCCGCATCAAAAACAGGTGTCAGAAAATTCATGGCGAAATTCCATATATTTTGTTTTGGATCAACCAGATCAGACAAGGCATCACTTGTGGTTCCTGCGGATGCAGTCAGGCTGATACGTGGATACTTCGCTGCTTTGGCAGATTTCTTACGCATTAAAGCTGCTGCCACACGGCGTTCTGCAGCCGCGAGATCCGGACGTCTGGTTAAAATTTGCGCAGGAATTCCCGCTGGTATAGGAGGTGGAACGGCTTGCAAATCTTCAGCAGCCACTAGCTCGGCACCCGGATAGCGTCCCAATAATATTTCCAAAGCACGCTGTGCCTGTTCAAAGTTAATGGTCACTTCTTCAACGAGGGCTAGAGCTTCAGCTTCACTGGATCGAGCCAGGTGTACATCCAAGGCTTCTGTGATGCCATTTTTAAAACGTGAATGTAAAAGTTCCGTTGTTTCTTTGCGGCTCTTGGCCGTTTCCTCAGCTAAATCTTTCTGTAACTTGGCATCTGTTAAAGCAAACCAGGCCTTTGCCGTCTGTGCGACCAATGACAAACGCGCAGCTTGCAGATCATCCATAGCACCTTCCACATCAGCGAGTGCGGCAGCTTTATTAGAACGAATACGCCCCCAGACATCCAATTCCCATGATACATCCATCGACAAACCTAAAGTCGTGCTGCGACTTCTGCTAAAGCCATCAAAAGTATCTGCCGCACCGGCTGGTGTGCGTGATAAACTCTGAGCTTTACTTCCGCTTGCACTCAAATCCACACTAGGCAACTGGTCTGCTCCGGCGATCACAGCATCCTCCATAGCCTGATCCAAACGTGCTACAGTCGCTTGCAAGTCAAAGTTATTTCTTAGCATCTCCGCAGCCAGCTCCAGTAAAATCACATCATCAAAATCTGCCAGCCAGCCCACACGTATATCATCACGCATCACCTCAGTTGTGGCCCACGCGGCAGGAATCGTCATTCCCAGATCGGGCAAACGACGATCTGGACTAACAGCACAGCTGGTTAATATCATCAAAGCTAAAGACAAGAAAAACTGTAAAGGGACTTTCATGATTGAATTTCGGCTTTGAAGCCAGCCGCAGAAAAACAGATCAGCTCCTGTAGTAATTTTTCAGAATCATTCTCTGCCTTGGGTTTGTCTTGAATCATTCCCATTGTCACAGGATTAAAAATATGAATTAAACCTCCAACGGCTAAATGAAGACGCCAGAAACGATTATAGTCAGGCATCTCCGGTAGTGTATCATGCAATGTTTTTTCAAACTTTTTGCATAGTGGTTCCCACTCATTTTCAAAAATATCACTAATAAATTCTGCTTCTTCGGTTAGACAACGTCCCAACACCCTAAGAAAGTACCTTCGTTCCTGATGCGCAAAATATTGAAACGCAGGACGAAATAGCGCCTCTAAAATTTTCTCAACCGGGATAGTCTCATCTTTTTCATCGTACTCAGCTTCAAAGGCATCCAACATTCGATATCGCTCCTCATTGAGAGGACGAATCCCCTGACGAAGTAATTCAAGAATGAGTTTTTCTTTTGACCCAAAGTGATAATTCACTGAAGCAATATTGACTCTGGCCTCATTTGTAATAGAACGAAGCGAGGTCGCTTGAAACCCGTTTTCTGCAAATAGCTTTTCCGCCGCCACAAGAATTTGTCCACGTGTATCTTCGATATCAATATTCAGAACATGTGTACCTTTGGAAGCTGACATACACATAAAGTAATCAAACGTTTGTTTAAATCAAGTATTTAATTGAAAAGGGCTTGTCATATGAAAATTTTCCTAGCCTCTCTCAATTTAGCTGAAGGGATTAAGGTAAAAGCATCTTCATCAATACGACAAAGATCTCCTGCAAATTCGTGAATAGAACCTAGCCATGCCAGAACTTCTTCTCTTTCTTGAGATGTTTTTTATCAATAAAGCCGACTATAAAAACACTCACTTCATAGAGGCCATAGAGAGGAAAGAAAAGAAGCGCGAGCGTTACAGGATCTGCCGGAGTAATACATGCGGAAAAAACAAGGAGCGCCAGGATGGCATGACGCCGGTATTGCGTAAGCATCTTTTTATTCACGATGCCAAGATTGGCTAGGATAATCATCACAAGTGGAAGTTCAAAGGAGAGACCAAAAGCAGTCATCACTTGCAGCACGAAGGTGATGTAAAAACTCAAAGGGATTTGCGCCTTGGTATTTAAAGCTTCTCCCCAGTCCATAAAAAAAGGCAAGGCAACAGGTAAAACCAGATAATAACAAAAGACACACCCTCCTAAAAAAAGCAGTCCACCTGACATAAAAGTTGGGATGAGCAACTTCTTTTCATGAACATGAAGCGCTGGCAAAACAAAATCTCCTATAAAATAGAAAATTAAAGGGAGTGCTAGAACCATTCCGGCAAAGAAACCTGTCTTGATAGTAATTGTCAGAGGATCGGTCACATTGAGCATAATGAGATAATCACTCACTTTCGCCCCCCTCGCCTCAATAGCTCGTTCCAGGGGCAACTGCAGTATGGCAAGAATTTGTTGGTGAAACACACATGCGAGAATCATAAAGATTAAGAGACTCGTAAGACTTTTTAGTAGCACCCAGCGCAAATCTTCTAAATGCTCGAGAAAAGGTTTTGGTATATCTTCTGCCATGTTTGCCAAAGTAAATGATTCAATGAAAAGTGTAAGCTATCACTCAGCTACATTTTTGCTATTCTTTTCATGGCCAGGTGTCACTAATATTTCCCGATGCCAGAAAGCACTCGTAGCAGAAAAACATCCCGCCCGCCACTTGTTCGCATGTTACGTATTCATGAAGAATTACAGAATGAACGATACCCGAATTGCAACAAGCTAGCTCGTGCGTTGGAAGTCTCCACAAAAACCATTCAGCGTGATTTTGATTTTATGCGGGATCAGTTGGGCCTGCCTATAGATTATGAACAAACAAAATTTGGTTATTATTACACTGAGCCGGTCAGCCACTTTCCTACAGTTCAAGTATCTGAAGGCGAGCTTGTCGCCTTATTCGTTGCCCAAAAAGCCATGGCTCAGTATCAGGGAACAGCGTTTGAAAAACCTCTGCAGGCAGCCTTTCAAAAGTTGACCGAAGGCTTGCGGGATCAAGTCTCCTTTGAGCTTGGCAATTGGGAGAGCTTCTTTTCCTTTCGCTCATCCGGCTCTGCTATAGCCGACCTGAAGCTCTTTGAAAAACTAAGCCAGTCTGTTATGCGTTCCTGTGCCATCCGTTTTGATTACAAAAAATTACAGGCCAGTGATTCCGAAATGCGTGAAGTAAACCCCTATCACTTAGCTTCCATCGATAATCAATGGTATCTCTTCGCTTACGATAAAAGTAGAAAAGACATTCGCACCTTCGCTCTTCCCCGTATCTCTAATGTCCTTTTGCTCAATGAGACTTTTGTGATTCCTCCCGACTTTTCCATTTCCGAAATGCTCAAAAACAGCTTCGGCGTTTTTTCAGGTAAGGATATGCATGAAGTGCGTATCCACTTCGATGCCTGGGCAGCTCAGCTTATTAAAGAAAAATTTTGGCATCCATCACAACAAATCAAAGATTTGCCTGACGGAACCATTGAATTAACGCTTACACTGGGCAGCTTGCCCGAGATCGAACGTTGGGTTCTAAGTTGGGGAGAACATGCACAAGTTCATAGTCCCAAGGAACTCAGGCAGCGAGTCCAATCTGTGACCAAGATCATGGCTGACTACTACAGAAAATAATCGAGCTGCTTGACCATAAGGCGAATGTCACTAACCTCATCGCATATGAGTAATCTATCTGTTCATGAGTCTGCTTTAAAACGGCGTTCGGTTAAATCATTCAAAGCCGACCCGATTCCCGATGACATTCTTAACAAGATCATCGAAGCAACTATCGCCGCACCGAGTAGCTGGAACTTTCAACCTACGCGTACCATTCTGCTCAAAAGCCAGGAACAGAAACAAGCCTTGGCCGACGTCGCCTGGGGACAAAAACAAATTGTTCAAGCTCCCGTGGTCTTTGTTTTCGCAGCAGATATCCGTGGCTGGGAAAATAACATGGACCAAATCATCAATCAGGCCGTTGAACTGGGAGCCTGGCCTGAAAAGTTCGCGGGCTTCATACGTGAAAATGCCCCTGGCTTTCAGTCGGGTCTGGGAGAAAAGGAAAGAGAATATGCTATCAAAGATGCCATGATTTCAGCATCTCACGCAGCCCTGGCAGCTGAGTCTCTAGGCTTGGGCACCTGTTACATGAATGGCTGGGATGAAGATGGCGTTAAAAAAGTCATCGGTGTCGAGGATGAAGAAGACGTTGCCATA
>JBCCWR010000091.1:0-9285 GCA_039193385.1 Verrucomicrobiota bacterium
AACCTCCCTTACTTTCATCCCAGCTCCTTCTCGCAATATCACCACTACTTGTTCTTCACTAAATCGACTTCTTTTCATTTCGTTCTGCTCTTTCTTTTTTCTATAGAATCAGAACTATATTTTCAATCCGTCTATCTTTTCAGAGTCAGGTCACCACTGTCATTAGGCCTTGAAAACTCTGCCGGAGAAGAAACAGCCAAAGCGCTACCCAATAGCTATATCGTGAAGGCCTTTAATACCATTTTTGCTGACATGATGAACGCAGATAAATTGGATACACTAACCGTCAAACCAGCAGGTTTTTATTGCGGAAACAATGAATCGGCAAAAGCGCAAGTTAAGAAGTTGATCGCTACGAGTGGCTTCGATCCTATTGATGCGGGTGGCATTGACTCATCTCGCTATCTGGAGCAGATGGCACATTTGAATATTCGTTTAGCGCTGAGTGTCGAGAACGGCACGCAAGCCTTCTTTTCCTATCATCGCATGTAACCTTGATAACGGATCCGTGATATAAAGCACGACAGAGAGTAATCCGATAAAGATACGCAGTTATTGATTGTTGATATAACGGAAATAGATAAATTTGTGTAGGTCATTAATTAAGCCACACCTGACTACAACTTTCATTTAAAAGATTGACCTGCTACGTTCTACTGGTTCAACCTTTTAAATGAGTATGGAGGCGGCGGGGATCGCTCGAAAATTAGCCTTAAGTTGTAGTTATAATGGGCGTTTTACCCTAGAATTCAAGCCGATTCCGTTACTATCTTCTACTACTATTCACTCACTTTTACTGGCATTTTTACTGGCACTTTTTTCGCTCCACGAGCTTGAACCTTCTTACTCGTTCGTCCCTCACTTCGCTTTCGGTTCTGCGCTTAGCTCCGCTTCATGCTTGTCTTTTCTTGCTTGAGCTCACTTTTGACCTACGACCAGGCGGAAGCCAATCCTCCAGCTCCGGCCCGACGGGTCGCTCCCGTTGCGGTAAGCAGAACGGCAGAGCCCGGCAAAGCTCCAGTAGCCGCCACCACGAAGCACCCGCATATCTAAGCCGAGGCCACTATCTGGTCCTTGGGGATCTTTCAGTGGGCTCTCCTTGTAATACGACTCATCATACCAATCCTTACACCATTCCCATACATTCCCATGCATGTCATACAATCCCCAACCATTAGCCTGCTTTTGTCCCACTTCATGCGTCATACTTCCACTGTTTTTAGAATACCATCCCACTTCCTCCATGGCGGGGTCTTCTCCTTCTGGTTCTGTGCCATTCTTCCCATTGTTATACGCACTCTCTGTTCCCGCCCGACACGCATACTCCCACTCCGCCTCCGTTGGTAATCTTACTTCAACACCCTGTATGCCTCGCGGCTCTTCTTGATGAAGAGCCAGCTTTAAGAACTCATTGACTCTCTCACAGTAGCTCACACAGTCGTCCCAGTTCACACTATCTACGGGGCTATCTTCATGTTCTTGTTCTTTATTTTGACTCGGATTGTTATTATCACCCATCACAGCTTTCCACTGCGCCTGCGTCACCACCGTTCGCCCCATCCAGTACCCTTGGGTCAAAACCACCTCATGCTGTTTTTCATCATCAGACCTTCCGGGTTCCCCTTCTGGCGATCCCATTAAAAAACGTCCAGGAGGTATCCACCTCATTTCCATTGAAACCTCTTCTTTCAAAGGCAGATCTGCAAATACTCCATGATGACGATCTTCGCCCCACCCCACTGCCCATAATGGAGGGAAGGGCGATGGCATGGATACGGAGCTATAGAGCTTACTTGTCTGAGTCATAGAACCTTCTTAAATCAAAACGAATTGAATCAAAAACATGCCAAACTAAAGCATGTGTTTTTTGTCGTAAACATTATCTACTAACACCATATGCTCACTTTTGACCTACGACCAGGCGGAAGCCAATAACCCCGCCCCGGCCCGACGGGTCGCTCCTGCTGCGGCAAGCAGAACGGCAGACCCCGGCACCGTTCCAGTAGCCGCCACCACGAAGCACCAGGATGTAGCCACTATCAGGCCCTTGAGGATCTTCCTGCGGACTCTCCCTGTAATACGCCTCATCATACCTATCTCGACACCACTCCCATACATTGCCATGCATGTCATACAATCCCCAACCATTAGCCTGCTTTTGTCCCACTTCATGCGTCATATTTCCACTGTTTTTAGAATACCATCCCACTTCCTCCATGGCGGGGTCTTCTCCTTCTGGTTCTGTGCAATTCTTCCCATTGTTATACGCACTCTCTGTTCCCGCCCGACACGCATACTCCCACTCCGCCTCCGTTGGTAATCTAAAATCTCCCTCAGAAATATGATCCACTAACAACCTGTTGAATACCTGAACCTGTTCCCAGCTTACAGTCTCTACGGGATGTCTCCGTTTATCTTCACCTTTAAAATGGCTAGGATTTTCCCTCATAACAATCTCCCATTGTTCCTGAGTTACAGGAGTCACACCCATCCAATAACCACGCGTTATTCTCACCTTATGCTGAACCTCATTATGACTCCTTCCGTTTTCATCAAGTGGTGAACCCATTATAAATTCTCCAGGCTCTATTTTACGAAAAGAAAAACCTACGCCTTTAATATCTATCATGGCAAGCCTGCCATAGGTGTCTGTGATCATCTCACTTGCCCAGCCAGGCTTTTCTTCTACAACTCTCGACTTCGTCTCTCCAAAGAAATCAAACGATGCCACCGTTTCTCGTGAACTCTCATCCCACAGTCCCACAAGCTTAGCTTCCAGCTTAGTGTCACTGTGCTGTCCCTGCTTATTTTGAGTGCGCCTCGCTTTAGCTCCTCGCACAGTGCGAGCTCGAGCGTCGTCTTGGGTGCTGCTGCTACCGCCAGCACCCTTACTTCGCTCTTGCTCTGCTTTTCTTTGACCCTCCGGGTCCTTGCTTGAGCTCACTTTTTGACCTGCGACCAGGCGGAAGCCAAAACCCCTGCCCCGGTACGACGGGTCGCTCCTGCCGCGGTAAGCAGAACGGCAGCTCCAGGCATAGAACCAGTAGCGGCCACCACGAAGCACCCGCATATCTAGGCTATCTAAGCCGAGACCACTATCAGGCTCTTGAGGATCTTCCTGCGGACTCTCCCTGTAATACGCCTCATCATACCTATCTCGACACCACTCCAATACATTGCCATGCATGTCATACAACCCCCAGCCATTGGGTGAAAAAGTTTTGACGGGCATTGTCGAGTCAACAGGAAGTTTCGACTTTCTAAAAGTCTCTACATTTTTTCCTGCTCCACTAACATCTGGATTATTTTCAGCATTACATCGACCTAGTTCAAATGTATCCCCCCAGCTATACGCACTCTGTGTTCCGGCACGGCAGGCATATTCCCACTGTGCTTCGGTCGGTAAGCTAAAGGATAAGCAGGGCTTACCTGTCGCTTCATCCAACAACTCCTGCTCTGCTTCCAACTTATGACAAAACGCAACGCAGTCCTCCCAGCTCACATCATCCACCGGACAATCCTTCCCCTTATCAAATTTACTTGGATTCTTACCCATCACTACACGCCAAAGCTCCTGCGTCGTCTGCGTTTCAGCCATCCAGTAACCTTTGGTAATAACGACTTCATGTAGCTTCTCATCGTCACTCCTACCATCCTCATCATCAGGAGAGCCCATCATAAATCGCCCCGGAGCTATCCACCGCAACCGAAAACTCACGCCCTTAACCTTCAACTCAGCATACAATCCATAGCGATCATAGCCCATCCGTTGTGACCAGGGGGGAAGCTGCGCTTTCCAGAGATGCGTATCCATAGCATCTGTAGAAATAAGCATATGATCCATCTCCGACATTTTCACAGGAACCTTCATGTCCACTTCTGGATCATTTATAAAAAGGCCATGGGTTATTTTCTTATTCTTTTCCGCAACACGGCTTAAACGACTGGTTAGCTCGATACGCGGGATCTTACAGGAAATTTCAGCTAAAGCCTTTGTAGATGTATCTACCTTCTCGGATGCCTTCCGAAAGTGCAAAGAGTGCCCCCTCTGTTCCAGAAACCATTGCTTCACTGAGGTGTTCTTCTTGTTGGACTGCATAGCATCCCAGACTTTGCGAGCTATTTCCTTTTGCTCTTCAGGTAAATCCCCTGGCATCTGCAGGGATGATCCATGATCACGGTTTTTCTTTTGGTAGATATAATAACTCGCAGCCCAGGCCTGAGTATAAAACTCATTCTTCTCCAGGGGTGATGCTAAGCGACTATAGACTCTCTGATACCACTCTGTCAGATCTGAACTGACAGCTTTATCCTCTCTAAACATCGCCTGAAGACTCTTTTTATGCTGCTCATAAAGCTTAGCTTCAGCTTCAGGAAGAGGTGCACCTGCCTGCTTAAGAGTGATCAAGACCTGATCCCGAACCAGGCAGGATGCTCCGCGGTAAAAGTCTCTGTATAAGTCGGCTAGCACCTGCTTTGTTTTAGGAGAGAAGTCCGAAAAGTTCTCAAAACGATTTTTAGCAGCCTCAGGCGAAATACATCTCTGGCTGAAAAACTGACCCATGTCTCTATGCCTCCAGAGATCGAATTCATGTCCGCAGTTTGCCGATTTACCTTCCAGAGCCAGCAACAGACGAACCTGCCTTAAAAGTGCTGGAGTGATGTAAGCGGCCGGAGCAAACGCATTCAGTAAAGCTTCTAAAACTGCGTCTTCCTTGCCCTCAGAATCACCAGAATGAATCGAATCCATAGAAGAGGCACGATCCCATAGAATAGAATTCCAGATTCTTTGCAGCGATGGGTTCCACCGATCTTTAGGACAGGGAACTAAGGCACTAAGTCGTAATCCTTTTTTAAGCCAGCTATCTCCAAGCCACTTCCAGTAGTTAATGGAAGATGTGTCTCCTTCCAGTTGCCCCATATCACTGATAAGAAGCACTGGTGCATCTTTGGACACTGTAACCTGTTCAGGCTTACCTGTAAAAAAATCATAAACATCCGCAGTGTTACTGTAACGCCCTTGTGCAAGTACCAGACATTTCATCCCTTCTCTTCCACGTAGTAATGATAGAGCCTGAACAAGTCCTCTGATGTCATCTTCGAACAGTGTCATGGATGAACGTTTATCCAGCAATACAAGCCACTGTTCACTCCACCCATCCTGTTCCTGCCTGGGCAGTTTTCTGACCACTTGCATACGCGACAGGACTTTGACTATACCTGGCACATCCGGCTTGCGACCCGGCAAACGACTTTTACTTCTCTTCTTCAGACGAGGCCAGAGCCTGGACCAAGGCATAAGTGGCGCTTTATCCAGATCAGGGACAGACCAGTCTACAGCCAGTTCATCTTTTGTGATCGAATCGATCTCAGGATCTAATAAATCTTTGAGCTCGGGCGGTTTCTCATTGATATGCTTGATGCGTAATGCCATAGGCACCAGAAAGCTGGACAGAGACTGATGCTCCTTGTTTTGGTCATGCTCTGATTCATCCGATTTTTGGGTGCTCTGTAGGTCGAGGAAGTTGCTCTTTTCCTTGATGCTTATTTCATCATTAACAAGTTTAGAGTTATCAGGCTGAACCGTATGAATAAAACCCAGTCCTTCGGTCAGTTTGAGTGTGGCATCTTCACCCAAAGAGTGACTTAATCGCAGCAAATCCCCACGGTAGTTAAAGGATGAACGACTCATAAGGCGAATAGATTATACAATCAGGAATGCTTCGGATGCTTATCAAAAGCGAAGGAGGCAATTTTATCCAAAGCTTCTTCCTGTTTCTCTTTATCTCCCGGATGCAGTTCCTTCAGCGCTCGCAGTGTATCCAGATATTCCGAAAATCCGGGAGGAGTCACATGAAGTTTCTTCGCCTCAGCACGATCCTCCAGCAAAAGCTCCGCGACCTGAGTCATAAGCTCCCCATCCACGTCTTTTTCTTCAAAATGAACTTTGGCCATATCCGTAAGAACTTTAATGGCAGAATCCCCTCCCGGAAAATTCATCTGCACAACCAGACAACGTCGCACAAAAGCAGCAGGCAGTTCTCGCTCTTCATTCGTAGTAATAATGATGAGAGGTGGATTTTCATTTTTTATAGACACATCTTCTCCAGTGGCTTCAACGCGAAAACCTCGGTTAGCCATCGCCTCCAGTAAGCTGTTTGGTATGGAAGAGTCAGCCTTATCAATTTCATCAATTAAAACAACCGCACCCTTATTCGGTTTGTCATAGGGCGGGCGAGTGCCTGGCACACCACTTTCATCAAACTGTTTCTTTGCGCTTTCATAATGATAAGCCCACCATAAGACAGAGGGCTGAATAAACTTTTTCGCTGCCAGCTCTTCTTTGACTTCTTCCGGTGTCTCAGCATAACTACCAGCAATCTGCGCATGCGCCAGGCGGGAAACAGCATCATACTTATACAGTAAGTCCTCGCTCTCACAGCCCGCCTGCACCACAAACGGCATAAAGGATGCTTCCAAAACCTCTGCTACCGCCCGGGCTAACTGACTCTTACCTATACCAGGTTCACCACGAAGCAACAGCGGACGCCCCGATGCAAGTGAGGCTTTAACCGCCCAGACACTTGTTTCATCAAAAACATGACACGACTTCGGCCAAGAACCTCGTTCAGGCAAATCGATCGGTTCGTTTACTTTAGGATTAAAATCTTCATGTTTCATTTATTTGATAAGCATCTTTAAACCTTTGCCACCTTAGTTTAAGTTCCAGCGCATTTGCAAAAGGAAGTACATCTCCATAGTTGATTCTCTTCTGAAAGAAAATAAATTGTGACCAATCTGAGCCTTCATCCCCATTTTTTTCCTTAAATAACTCATAATCATCTATAATGACCTCGAGATAATTATTTTTTTCATCAGCCCTTAGTTCTGAAAAAACCATCACAAAAACTTTCGCTTTATCAACTGCATGCTTTTTTTCATATAAAATACTTTTGATGAAGCCTGAGAATGAGTTATTAACAGCAGGTGCATCTTCTCTTTTAGGAATATTAAAAGTAGGTTCAAAGTCTTGGCGTTTAGTTAAGATTTTATGTTTAATGTCCAAGAGTAAGTCATTATGATTCACGCTAGGTCCCATAAAATTAGAATCCAAGATAGCTGTATTTATATCTTCATTTTTTGTTTTACTGTCATTTAGTGCCAAAACCATAAACTGAAAATTAACATCCTCAAAATCTGAACTTACGTCAGGACACTCAATGGTGTCGTCATTTTCATGTTTATGGACTTTATACCAATCCATGTTAATGGCAGATATAACAAGTTTTTCCATCAAATCACGCACCACCTCATTCTGTGATTGGAGAGACCTGTTGGACTCTATAATAGCTACAACTATAACTTCTATCAAATCTTGAGATAAAAAGATTTCAACAAGATCCTCCGTTTCAGTAATTTCATTCTCTGTTACTTTTTTCAAGCATTCTGTTAGCCATTGTTTTACACTATTGTAATCCTTTAATGTTTTATCAATTTTTCCCAGAGTTTGAGGCATGAGTTGCTCAAGAATCTCTCGCTTGGTTTCAGATGAATCATCAGTGATAGTTTCTGGAACTGCTTTCTCTTGACTAGATTTTGAGTTAACAACCTCTTGCTCAGTTAAGGATCCAGAGATGTTTTTGATACTTTCATTAAATCCATCGATATTCTCATCAAGAAACCTTTTAATAGCTTCACAGGTAATAAGTTTTACTTTTGAATCTCCAGGATCACCATATACATCGTGTAAAATAGCTATATGCCTAGAATCCTGTTCCAGGCTTACCACGCAGCCTATATGAGCGTTCTTGGTAATTGGCCAACCACTACTACTATAATTCGCGGTCAAAATTCCATTGTCTGAGTGACAATAAATAATATCACTAAGTGTTAGGGGTATATTATCTCCACTTCCTACGTGGATCTGGGTATATAAAGCAGAAGCGTGTGCATCAATAGAGAATTCAAAATTCCAAATATCATCACTCTCAATATCTTCTTCAGATTCAACTCTCCAGAGCACTAGACGTAAATTTTGATCAACTTTCTCTACGATAACATCATAGGAATTATGATCTCCAAAGCTAAGTATAAATTTCTTATCACCCACGCACTCTTCATTCAATTCCTTTGAACCACTAATTAAAAATGATCCATGGACAGCAGCAGCCCAATAAGTTTCATTCTTATCGCTATTATTAATTTGAAAATATTTGGGATGTTTACTCATATCGATCAAATTACATAGGTATGATTATGTTATTAGCTCGCTACTAATTTCATCTCTCGCATTCCAAATTTCAGATATTTCTTTATATATTTGTTTTCTTGCCTCTGTATCCCCAGTATCAGGCGTTTCTAGCTTTTTAAGCGCATTCTCTCTGTAAGTTTTGAGATATATGAGTTTATCAATTTCTTTATCATCTTGAAAAGTATCAAGAGCCGTTAAGGCCATTCTGCATGAAGCAATTCTATTTGGTATATCAGCTAGTCTTGCTGATTTTTTCATTAACCCCACTTGTTTTTCAATAGAAGAGGCAGCTTGCTTTAATTGATCTGTATTAGCTCTATACTCTTTTTGTTGTATAATGATTGTGACAATGAGCCCTGCAAAAGCTAGAGCTGTGAAAAGAGCATTGATAGAGCCAAACAAATCACCAAACATGGCATAATATTCTAAGTCACATCTGGCGATAGGATACTTTGTGAGCATGAACCCAACTATAAAAGGAGTTAAGAGCCAAAAAATACTCGAAAGAATAATAGCCATAAGGAAGCAATACCAAACCACTGAACCACCTTTTGTATTTTTGCTCATTTCATTATTCTTCCAATGTATGACAATGCTATTTGTTGTTTAACTTTTTTCAGAAAATTAAGTGATTCTAGACATACTAAAAATTTTACCTACCAAAGATATAAGGACCGACAAGTGAATTTAAATCACAAAAAATAATTAACATTCCTTATACAAAGCCGTTCAAAAGTAATGGGGAAAATTTCTAAGAGGGCCTTATATAGTCTCATATTATACAAGAACACGTTCCGAATACTTATGAACGGATTAATACATAAACTAAGACATCCCGCAGTATGTGAAGATAAAAACTTCTTATTCTATTCATTAAAGCTTAGTAACACCATCAAAGGTCTTGAGACTCATATTGAAGGAATCTTTAGGATAACCAGCTGCTTGATCTTTCATAATACCGATAGCTATTTCCTCACCCATTCTCACACTATCGTAATAATCTTTGAAATAGTGGACCCCACCCATATTTCGCC
>JBCCWR010000092.1:0-9187 GCA_039193385.1 Verrucomicrobiota bacterium
AATTCAAGATACATATATTTGAATAATTGAGATAACGGTTCACAATATAAGTGGCAACGTTTCCATTCTTTCTTTCACGCAAAAAATTAGCCAACTTTCCTAATTCGTGCAGATCCGCATAACGATATAACCAAAGCGCTTCATTTTCAGAGATGCGCTCCTCAGCAAAAACCTTATTGCTTATTTCCTCTAAAACTTCTGAATGTTTGCTCATGATTTCCACAAAAATACATCCAAACTAACTCCAACAAAAAGTGCTACACTAACTATAGCATTAACTTGAAAAAAAGCTTGGTTGATAGAGCCTATATCACCTTTCTTAGAAAGCTTATGTTCATAAATAAGTCCCCCAACACTGATAAGCCAGGCAAGCAGAAAGCCCCAGCTTAAATCAGCGAAATAACCAAAAACAGCAAACACGAGCGCTGCTAAAACGTGTAGCCAACGAGCTATAGTCAATGTGGTAGGAATACCAAAACGCGCAGGCATACTATTGAGACCGGATTTTTTATCAAACTCCGCATCCAAAGTTGAATAAATAAGATCGAACCCAAAAACCCAAAAAAGCACGGCGAGGCCCAATATATAAGGTATCCATGAAAATAGCTCGCCTGTTACAGCCGCCCAGGCACCCATTGGCGCTGCAGAAAGTGCCAGTCCCAGAAAAAAGTGTGTGTATGACGTAAAACGTTTTGTCACTGAATAGAAAAAGATGAGCGCCACAGCGACTGGAGCCAGCACCATACAAAGCAAATTTAGCTGTGTGGTCGCTATAACGAATAAGACCGCAGAAATCCATACCAAGGCATTTGCCACAGGCTTAGTCACAAGCTTATGTCTCTCCTCGGTGCGTGGATTTTCCTGATCAATCTCCCAATCCACCAATCGATTGAAAGCCATAGCTGCGGTTCGTGCCGCAACCATGCAAACAAGTATCCAAAGAAAAACACTCCAGTGAGGCAAACCTTCTGCCGCAACCAGCATACTTATAAGAGCAAATGGCAAAGCAAACACTGTATGAGAAAAGCGTACAAATTTGCCTATTCGGAAAAACAGAGACGGTGGCTTTTCATTCTTCTCAGACATACTCGAACTTAAATTCTGCATCAATTAATCCTTAGCTTCGCCTTCTTTCCAACGCTTAACCAAATTACTCTGAATACCCATGTGATCTAAAACACGTGCCACTACAGTATCCGCAACAGCTTCTACTGAATCTGGTCTACCATAAAATGAAGGAATGGCAGGTAAAACAGTAGCCCCAGCTTCCATAACTGACACGACGTTTTTTGCCTGAATGAGATTCCATGGAGTCTCGCGCGGCACGAGAATGAGTTTGCGTTTCTCCTTTAGAAAAACATCCGCAGCGCGGCAAATCACACTATCCGAATAACCATAAGCTATACGCCCCAAAGTTCCCATAGAACATGGAACAATAGCCATCACTTCAAATTGAGCAGAACCGCTGACAAAAGGAACTTGCATAGAATGGTCCTGATGGACACGTACATGTTCAGGAAAATGATAACCGTCTATTTCACAAGCAGCCACCTCATCTGCATGAGAACTGAGTACCACATGGACTTCATGTTCTTGTGCATTGATATTATTTAACAAACGCTGGGCATAGATAGAGCCGCTGGCCCCAGTAATCGCAACAACACATTTCATCAACACAGAAAGATAACATAGTCTCTCCATTTTCCAAAACATGTCTGCTTGAGCTTAATCGAATTTGATATGGCAAAAATCCTTGTAAAAGTTGGAGCCAGAGATTTACTCAAGCATTTGGTTTTTAAACTTTTTTAGAAAAAGTGTATTTCTTAGTTGGCAACATGCTTCACGCCAAAAGCGTGAATAGAACCTAATCACTACCATTTCTTTTGAGGTTGTTTACGACCATAGTTAGGGTCGTAACGTGGTAGGCCTATCCCTTCGAGAGTCTGCCAGCCAGGTTTGGGCTGATGCGTGATGTAAGCGTAGAATGGTGTGGCCTTTTCTTGAGATCCAAAGAAGACAGGAGCTAGTTCGATATTTCCTTTTTCTAGATATACTTTAAAGGTAATCTCCTTTGCCCCAGCAGGGATGTCTTTTGTTTCTTCCATTTCGCCTATACGAAGACGTGCTTTTTTATAATTAGTCGCCTCGCCAAAGGTGCCATCATTGATGGCTTTATCAGCTTCAACCGGCCAGCGTCGTAGTGAGATTTCATATTCGCCTGTCTGCTCCACTTCTAAATTCCAGAATGACTCAAAGGCCATTTTATTGTTTTCGACATATTTCTGATGCCAGGCAGGCATACCACCTTTCATCCAATCATGAGAGGTCAAAGTAACAATAGGCACATGATCTGAGCCGACGATCACAAAGCTGTTCAGATGATGTTCTGCGGATACATCATCCCAGAATTTATCATATTCCGCAGCCAAGCGTTCCAGAACTTCAGGGTATTGCTGTGCTAGGTTATTTTTCTGTCCTGGATCGGCCTCTATGTCGTAAAGCTCTTTGCCATTAATCAAACGCCAGCGGTCTGTCATGACAGAAGTCTTACGCCATTTAATAGGATCCACCACACGCTGCGATTCAACAACCAAAGTGCGGTTTGACCAATCTTTACCATCTTTATAAAGCAGTTCGCTGATGTCTGTTCCATCAAAGGCAATAGCAGGTGCTTCCAATCCACATAACTGAATTAAGGTTGGCAAGATGTCGAGGTGTGCGGTGAGCCGCTCCACGGATTTACCAGCTACAATATTTCCACCAGGCCAGCGAATCATAAAAGGAACACGATGCCCACCATCATATTCGGAGGCCTTCTTGCCTCGCATACCTCCATTGTAACCTTGATTACCTTTCTTACCTTTCTTACCGATGGAAGAACCGTTATCCGTCATGAAGATAAGGATGGTATTATCAGCGAGTTTTTCTTCCTGGAGAAATCGCATCAATTTAGCCATGTTATCATCGATGTTGGTAATCATGCCGTAGAAAGCTGCTAGAGGAACATCCTCTTTTCCTTGATATTTATTTTCGTATTCGAGCGGAACGTAGTAAGGACTATGTGGCGCGTTTGTGGAGATATAAGCAAAGAAAGGTTGACCTTTTTCTTTAGTGGTTTTGATAAACTTCATACCTTCGTCGAACCAAACATCAGTGCAATAGCCTTTGAAACGCCGCAGTTTTCCGTTTGCCATATAGGTATCATCAAAATAATCATTCCCCCAGTAATCTGGAGTCTGGCCCACGCCTCCAGCATAGTGATAGACATAACTTTGAAAACCTCGATCTTCCGGTCGGTATGGATAGGCATCTCCCAAGTGCCATTTACCAAAAAGCCCCGTAGCGTATCCATTTTTTCCAAAAATGTCGGCCATAGTAACCTCACGCTGACGCAGCATATTACGACCTTGGATGGTGTGCCAGACACCAACACGCCCAGAGTAGCGACCCGTCATCAAAGCAGCTCGAGTAGGCGCGCAAGTCGGGTCGGCGTGAAAATCATTCAAAAAAGTGCTTTCACTTCGAAGCTTATTGAGCGCAGGTGTTTGTATTGCTTTGTTTCCAGTAAAGTTTAAGTCGCCATAACCCTGATCATCAGTGATAACGATGATGACGTTAGGCTGCTTACCGGAGGCCGCCAGACTGCCAGACATCAGAGTCATTAAAAGGAAGCTTGATAAGCTGAGGCTACGTAAAAGACTGTTTCGTATATTCTTTAATTGCTTCATAGTTTATTACATCCGTTTACTAATTAATTATAACTAATAAGACATTTAATGTAATTTATTAGAATGCAAACGAAAGAAATATCTCAAAAAATAAGTTAAACCGGCATTATGCCATAGCGACAGGACCATCTGTGCAAGATCTGACTCGTCCTCAATGGCTTAGCTTAAAGCGGGTTCAATTTTTCTTAGGCTTAAGCGAAGAAAACACATTGATCTGGTCCCATCGGAATAGATGAGGTCGATCTTCCAACCACTCTGGTTTGAATTTTCGGGTGAGCCCTTGCCATATTTTCTGCACCCCAAAGCAAATACCCAGCGTATATGCAGCAGCAACAAAGAAAGAAACAAAAGCATCACTGGGAAAATGAACTCCCAAATAAATTCGCGAATAGCTGACCAGGAAAACCCAGAACCAAATCAATCTAAATCTTCCTCCGTAAATAAGGGTTAGGAGAAATCCGATAGCCACATTATTACAAACATGCCCCGATGTCATGGAACGACCACGCTCTACCGGGCGAGGATGTGAAGGCTCTACTACAACTTTCCAGCCCTCGCGTCGAACATGATGGATGTCTTCAACACTCTCATGTGGACGAGGACGATTTACTGTTTTTTTGATATACGAATTAATACCAGCGTCACCAATACCAAGACAAAGCAGGAGGCAGAGTACAAAAAGCCTTTCTCTAAACTGACCCAACAGGAGCATCAAGACCCCTCCAATAATCAAGGGAATCTTAAACAGCCCGAAGTCAGAAACCAGAACCATTAATATATCGATAAGAGGATGTGTCCATTGCACATTGATTAAACGTAGCAGGGCGACGTCTAAAGCATAGATTTGACTAATCATAAGAACCTCGCTAGGAAAGCTCCCATCGCACCATGACACAAGTTAAATACTCTGCACGCTGTGCTCTTTTACTTATCTTCTTTACCTTAGCCCCATACTCGTATGCGGGTATTGACAAATCCAAGCCTATTCCCAGTCCGGAAATTGTACAGGCACGTGTTTGGCAAAACATGGTTTTTCAAGACTTTCTCATGAGCGGCTTCATCAAGATCAAAGATAAATTCCACCCTATTCTTCTTCGCACGAAGGAGCGCACCATGATTTATGAATTTCAGAAAATACCCTTGCACATCAAGGTCACTTTCACACCACAAGGTAGCCACATTATGACCCGAGCTAAAACAGGCGATCCCTGGCATTTGCTATCATTTGAGGAGCGCAAAAAAATTATCCTCGATTCTGACATTGCCTATGAGGATCTTGGACTGGATTTTATACGCTGGCATAATGTTAAACCACTTGGTGCAGATTCTATTCTAACGCTACCGGCTTGGGCTTATGAATCCCGTCCTTCGATTCCCAGCCGTTACGCCAAAGCACATTACTGGATTAGCTCAGATCATCTCGCTCTTCTCAGAGTCGATGCCTTCAATGCCAAAGACCAGGTCGTTAAAAAAGTGGAAATCCTAGGTGTTATGGAGGTAAATGGCTACTTCATGCCCAAAGAGTTGAGAATCGCCACTATGATTCCCGGTCGAAATCTTTCTAGAAGCAGGACACTCATTCAGGTTCGCAAAGCACAAGCTGGCTCAGGTATTTCGGACTAATTTTCTTTTCTGATCAAAACTCTCCAAAAATTTTATCGAAACACTCCCATTTTGGGTTATGTTAATGCATGTATGGGAAATGTTAGTGAGATTCATAAAGACACGCTTAAGACCTTTGATTCAAAAGGCAAGCATTACAGTTACTATTCTTTACCGGAACTTGGAGAGAAACTGAACTTAGACGTTTCGTCTTTGCCGGTGAGCATTCGTATCGTTCTGGAATCTGTCTTAAGAAATTGCGACGAGTCCAAGGTCACGGAACAAGATGTGAAAAACCTGGCGTCGTGGAATGCAACCAGCCCTGCGCCTAACGAAATCCCCTTTACGGTTGCACGCATTGTGTTGCAGGATTTCACAGGTGTGCCTCTACTTGTTGACTTAGCCGCGATGCGTTCAGCGGTTGAGAAAGCAAACAAGAATCCCAAAATGATCGAACCGCTTGTTCCCGTCGACCTGGTTGTCGATCACTCCGTGCAGGTAGATTTCGCAGGCTCTGCACAGGCTTACAAGTTAAACATGAACTATGAATTCACGCGCAACCGGGAGCGCTATGAATTCCTCAAATGGGGGCAACAAGCTTTTGATACTTTTAAAGTCGTTCCTCCAGGCATCGGCATCATTCATCAGGTTAATCTTGAATATCTTGCTCGCGGGGTTCTGATGGGCAAGGGCGAAAAACCCGTTGTTTATCCTGACACGCTTGTCGGCACCGATTCTCATACGACAATGATCAATGGCCTGGGCGTTGTTGGCTGGGGCGTTGGCGGCATCGAAGCAGAAGCTGGTATGCTCGGCCAACCCATTACTTTTCTTACCCCTGAAGTTGTTGGCGTTCACATCACTGGAACTCTTTCAGAAGGCGCCACAGCAACAGACATAGCACTACGCGTAACCCAGATGTTACGCGAAGCTAAAGTTGTGGGTAAGTTTGTTGAATTTTATGGTCCTGGTGTTGAAGCTATGGCGCTTGTCGACCGGGCGACAATCGCCAATATGGCACCTGAGTATGGCGCAACAATGGGATTCTTCCCCATCGACTCAGCCACTATCGACTTCATGCGTTCTACGGGCCGCACGGAGGAGCAAGTGGCATTGTTTGAGGATTACTACCGAGCTCAGAATCTTTTTGGTATTCCTCAAAAAGGGCAGGTCCAATACTCGGTCGATCTTGAGCTTGATCTCGGCACGGTTGAGCCATCTGTTGCCGGACCTAAGCGCCCACAAGATCGTATTACTCTTTCTAACCTCGGCAACCGTTTTGCAGAATTATTCAGCACATCTGTTCCTGATGGTGGGTTTGGCCAGGAAAGCGGTGCATTGAATAAGCGTGTTTCTATCGATATGCCTACGGCGGATAGTCTCGCAGAAGCTGCGAGTGGTGGAACTCTTGCAACGGTTCCAGCTCAGATTGGTCATGGCAGCGTACTTATCGCATCCATCACATCATGCACCAACACATCCAACCCATCCGTCATGCTTGCAGCAGGATTGTTGGCCAAGAAAGCTGCAGAGAAAGGTTTGACGGTAAATCCTGCGGTCAAAACCTCACTCGCCCCTGGTTCGCGCGTTGTCTCCGACTATCTGGAAAACACAGGTCTTCAGTCTTATCTCAATCAACTCGGCTTTAACCTCGTGGGCTATGGTTGCGCTACGTGTATCGGAAACTCTGGTCCTCTGGCAGAGCCTGTAGAAAAAGCTATCGTAGACAATGATCTTGTAGCCGCATCTGTGCTTTCAGGAAACCGTAACTTTGAAGCTCGTGTCCACCAGGCTATCAAATCAAACTTCCTTATGTCACCGCCTCTGGTTGTCGCTTTCGCGATTGCCGGACGAGTTAGCATCGACATGTCTTCTGAGCCATTAGCCAAAGATCGCGATGGTAAGGATGTATACCTCAAGGACATCTGGCCCAGTCTTGATGAAGTACAACAACTTATGAAAACGGCGCTTAAGCCTGAGGTCTTTGCCAAACTCTATGGCGACTTTGCCAATCAGAACCCTGACTGGAATGAAATCCCCTCTAGTACAGGCAATGTTTATCAGTGGAATGAGCAAAGCACTTACATCCAACACCCACCTTTCTTTGAAAACTTCAGTTCCAGCGTGGGCGAAATCCAACCCATTGAGCAAGCACGCCCTCTAGG
Organism: Verrucomicrobiota bacterium; assembly: GCA_039193385.1. GTDB lineage: Bacteria > Verrucomicrobiota > Verrucomicrobiia > Methylacidiphilales > JBCCWR01 > JBCCWR01. The sequence continues at coordinate 7,496 of JBCCWR010000092.1, forward strand.
CGTCTTCGGAGATTCTGTTACAACTGACCATATCTCACCTGCTGGAAAAATTAAAAAAGATAGCCCTGCCGGCCGTTATCTCATCGAAAAGGGTGTCGAGGAAAAAGATTTCAACTCTTATGGATCGCGTCGTGGGAATGACCGCATCATGACGCGCGGAACATTCGCCAATGTACGTATCAAGAACCTCATGGTCCCTGGAACTGAGGGTGGTGTTACGAAGTGCTATGTCAATTCATCTGAAGGCGATGTTGCTGACATTTATGATGCAGCACAAACGTATGCAGAACAAGGTATTCCACTGGTAGTCATCGGCGGTAAAGAATATGGAACAGGTTCTTCACGCGATTGGGCGGCGAAAGGCACACGACTGCTTGGTGTAAAAGCGGTAATCACGGAGAGCTTCGAACGTATTCACCGCTCCAACCTTGTTGGCATGGGCGTTCTACCCTGTTGCTTTGAGGCGGGAACCAATGCCAAGACATTGAATCTTGATGGTTCTGAAAGTTACACCATTATTGGCTTGGACAACCATGTGCAACCACGCCAGCAATTGACTCTGCAAATCACAAGAGCTGATAACTCCAAGCAAGATGTCCCCATCACATGCCGCCTCGACACACCTGTGGAAGTGGAGTACTACCGCAATGGCGGCATTCTCCCCTACGTTCTGCGCCAACTTATGGCTTAGAACATCATATTAAGAGAGCAAGAGAAGCCAGCGGAACAGGGGTTGACAGCCAGATATAATAACTGGCGATGAAAGTATTCGTAACTGGTGGCGCGGGCTATATAGGCAGCATTTGTGTAGAAACACTGCTTGATGAAGAGCATGACGTGGTGGTTTTTGATAACCTGACTGAGGGGCACCGCAAGGCGATAGATGAACGAGCCACATTTATCGAGGGAGACTTTGCTGACAAGTCATTGATCCAGGAAACACTCCAAAAACATCGACCGGACGCGGTCATGCACTTTGCAGCCAACGCACTGGTCGGCGAATCCATGACAGATCCTACCAAGTATTTTCGCAATAACGTGGCTAATGGCTTGAATCTCATCGAAGCCATGCTGGCTGCAGGAGTAAAACGACTGGTCTTTTCGTCAACGTGTGCAACCTATGGCATCCCTGAAGCTGTTCCTCTGCACGAGAGTTTGCCCCAGAGACCCATTAATCCTTACGGACAATCCAAACTGATGTTTGAGCAAATGCTACGTTGGATTTCTGAAATTCATGATTTTACACACGTTAATCTACGTTACTTTAATGCTGCGGGAGCTTCTGAAAAATTCGGTGAAGATCACCGCATTGAAACACATCTTATCCCTCTCGTTTTACAAGTGGCCTTGGGCAAACGTGAAAACATTAAAATCTTTGGTAACGATTACCCCACGGAGGATGGCACTTGTATACGCGACTACATTCACATTCGTGACTTGGCCAGTGCTCATATTATGGCTTTAAATGCGGATCAAAGTGATTCATTCAATTTAGGAACAGGACAGGGTAATTCAGTAAAGGAGATTATTGATACAGCACGTAAAGTGACCGGACATGAAATCCCTGCTTTAGAAGAGCCACGTCGCGCTGGCGACCCGCCTAAACTTGTCGCTGATTCATCCAAGATAAAAGAGGCTCTAGGTTGGAAACCCAAATATGAGAATATTGAGAAAGTTATACAGAGCGCTTGG
>JBCCWR010000093.1:0-9180 GCA_039193385.1 Verrucomicrobiota bacterium
AATGTGGTTTGTTCTTTTTGCGGGCGTGAGTAGAAATCGATGATTCCTTCTGCGATGGTTTCGGCAAATTCACGAAAGATGCTACGTTCTGGCTTACCTTTGATAATGCGAATGCCGTCATAGTCACCTTCGACCAGGCGGTGAAATGCGTATTTATCATTCATATAGGGACCTTCAATAAAAACAACCGGGCCAGGGTATAGTCTATTGGCCAGCAGGTTTCTTGACCAGATGTACGGGTTTTCAGGGTGAGCGCGGTGAGCTGTATCCCAACTGTCATAATTTTCAGGTGGCCAGCCCCACATTTCAACCATGCGTTTGGTAATAGAATCGCTCGCCTCAATTTCAGTATAGACAGAGCATTCAAGAAGTTTTTTAAAGAGATGATAGCGTTGCCAGAGGTCATCAATTTCTTCACTCGTGTAAGAACCATGAACGAAAGTAACAAGTTTGCGAACGTTATAAAGCCGCGGGCGCATGGGGTTAGGAGTTGGCGCAGCGTTAAAGTGTACACAGAGAGTCATATCGGGTTGGAGTTTTTCAATACGTCGCGCACGTGCTTCAATTTCAAAAACGCGGTAAAAAAGAAGATTAGCCCAGAGCATCACCTGAGTCAGAGAACTTGAGTTAGCATAACGTAAGCTTCGACGCGGTGATTTTTTATAATAGTCCAGCGCTTCTTTGTATAAGTCCGTCGGGCGTAGATCCGTCACAGGTTCGTTATCTTCCCGGGTCCATTGGACTTTGGCTCCCGCCGCTTTGAGAATTCTTTCCACATGACGACAGGTGATTGTTGTCAGGTCACCTTCGGTAATGGGGGGATAATTGCCCGTGCGCATTTGCATGTGGCGCTCTTCGATTTTTGTCCACTTGCCCCCAATGTGACCGGGGTCTAAACAGATCGTAATACCGAGTAAGGGCAAAGGTCTATAATTGAAGGAAAACTTGCGCTTTAAAATCTGGTGGCGGTTAAAGGGATTTTCCAGGGTTTCATCCTTGGCCAAGTACAGAGTCCATAGTTTTGTTTGTTTTTCTTTTTCCAGATAAACGTCTATGCGATCTTCGTGGACGGTAAGATACTCATATAAATATTGATCAATAGAGTAAATAGTATTTACCAGCTCGTGAAATTTCTTGTGAGTGATGGTCTTCTGGTAGGGATCGAGCTTACGCCACTCCGGTGAATCTCCCGTAATCGATAACTTTGCCAGAGCCTGGAACGAACAAGTTAAGCAAAAGAGGGCACAAAGTGCTAAACTTCCACTTAGCCTATACCCCAAAAATTGCACGATGTGTTCGATCCGTAAGATTAATTTTCTAACTTCGGTTCAATCTTTTTGAGATTTACATCCAGTCTTACGATTTTTCCAGAGTACGCAGAGATTTCAGCTTCACCAAATTCGATTTCATCTGCTTTATGATTGAGCCCATAAAGCGTGACATACCATAGGGATGGTGCAAGTGGACCTTTACCGTCTTTTTTAAGCCAAAGTCCAAGACTGGATATTTTAACATCCGTTAATAGAGGAGACTTTCTCAGGATTTTCAGCACATCATCCGAATCAACTTTTAGTTTGCTGACATCAAGAATTTCTTCCTGCTTGTAAGAAGCCATACGGAATTTTCCCATCTGCATGAAACCATCCCGTATTTCAACGATGGTTTTGCCGGCGATGCGTACCATGGTGCCGTTTTGATCTGCGTAAGGGTCGTAAAAAAGAATAATCCACTCATTAGGCAAAATAGAAGGGGAGTGAGGCTTGCCATCTATTTGCACAAGACTTTCACGAGCCAGCTTGTTGACTTGTTCACGAGCTAGTTTGTAGGCATCCAGAGCGGTTGTACTGGCAGCATTCAGGCAATTTGCCCCCAAAATAAGAAGCAATAAAGTTTGGCGCATCACGTTGAAATAATTAGCAGAGGTTTGAGAGGGGGGCAAATGGATTCCATCAATTAGTTGCAGCATCCACGACCACTTTGGAATGGCCTGAAAGCCGTTGTGTGTGTTCAAGATTAAGCGACATACGTGCCAGCATATTATCATTCATTTCCAGGATAATTTCCACGCGACGGTTGTTTTTGCGTCCTTCGGCTGTTTCATTGCTGGTAATAGGCAAGGTATCCGCCCGGCCCACAGCGATCATGCGGGAGGGATCAACATTACAAAATTCCTGAAGGTAGCGGACAGTTGCCGTAGCCCGTGCAGAAGATAATTCCCAGTTGCTGGGAAACTGATCCATCAAGGCATTGCTAATGGGGATGTTATCCGTATGACCTTCAACCAGTATGTCGGTCTCAGGCAGGTTTTTATTCAGCAGTTGAGAAATTTTAGAAAGAATATATTCAGCGTCAGAAAGCATAGAGCTTTCATCGAAAGGCTCTTTTTCCTCCTGATTGTAATTCGTGAAAAGAAGAGATTCTTCGGTGGTATTAGAATCTTCTTGGGGATCTTGCCATATCGTGGCCTGTTTCACTTTAACCCCGCGTCGTATGATGACAGAGGCTTCCTCAAAAAGAAGCTCGTTGGGAATGCGGATAATGATTTGGTTGTTATCACGTATAAGCGCAATTCTTTCACTGGAGACTTCAGGAGCAAGATGGCTACGGATAGTGGCCCACAGTAAATTACGCTGCTGCATAACGCTCTGTTTCTCTTCCATTCGGTCCAGAAGCTCCTGGGCTTTGTTTTTTTCCAGCTCGAGTCTGGCCTGTTCTGCTTTGGAAAGTTTTTTTCGATTGTCCAGCAGGAGATCTTCAATTGTTTTGTGAGCATTACGCAGTTGCTCAAGCTGACGTGTCAGATCCATGTTCTCCTCGATGAGTAAGCGGTGCTCCTCCTTGAAGGAGAAGAGAGAGCGTTTGTAGGTGTATGCTGTATGAACGGCAAAAATCGATACGGCCAGAAAAACAAGTGCAAGCAGAGCAATGAGGCCAACAGCAACTCGGAACTTTAGTGGCGGTGTTTGCATAATTATGTTTTCTTACAAAGTACAATAAAGATGAGGTTAATATCAAATACGAATTTTTACGTTTTTAACTTTATATACTTACTGTTTCTATTGGATGCCTACGGGTTTGAACCGTGCCGAATAGCAGAACCCCACGTAGAGCTAGTTTTTCAGCAAGCCGATAATAAGGCGGATAGAGCAAGCAGAGCAGATAGAGCGGGTAGAGCGAATAGGGCATATGAAGCTTCCATCGCTACATGGAATGTTCGCTGGTTTCCGGGCTTGTCACCTAAAGAAACAGATCAACATACTATTGATACGCAAGTCACAGAAGTTCGCCACCACATACGAGAACTCAATCCTTGGTTTATTTTTTTATGTGAAGTCAGAGATCTCCAGGCGTTAAAAAAACTACAGCTCAATTATCCCGCACTTGCTTGTACGCATATTCCGCGAGCTGAAGATGAGCGACCTGATTTGCCACTTCAGTCGCTGGCCTTTATGAGTGCAATTCCTTGGAAAGATATCTGGGTATTGGATTTCAGTGATATGGCGTTGACACGAGATCGCCCTCGACGCGGTGTCCTGGCCGCGTCCTTTGCATGCCATGATGAAACTTTGCTCTATATCTATGGCGTCCATCTCAAAAGTAATATTGGTAATTTTAACAATAATATAGTACGTCGTGAACGTACGATGCGTTATATTCTACGGGATTGGGAGCGACTGGGGATTGATCCGTTCAAAGATAAAATTATCGTTTTGGGAGATTTTAATACCTCCGTTTTGAATAAAGTCTTCGATCGAGAAAAGACTTTCACAATGCTCAAAGAGAGAAAGTTTAAGAATGCTTATTTCTCTAGTGAGGCGCATCTTCGGCTGACCATGAAGCCTGGAAAATATGGTCAGGGGGATGTGTATGACTACATTACTTATTCAAGTCCTCTATCTGAATTCATGGATAGGCACCACACGACAATAGACGTGCCAGATACAGCCAGCGACCATCATATGGTCTCTCAAAAAACGGAAAAGCTATACAGCATCCTCAAGAAGCACTCTGCAACGGCCAAATGAGCGGAATGACCGCCGTCGATAACAGCCAGAAGATCAAAGCCAGAGGCATACCAAAGCGGGTGAAGTCCGTAAACTTATAACCGCCCGCACCATAAATCATTGTATTGGTTTGATAACCGATCGGCGTCAGGAAGGAAGCGGATGCCGCGATCATGATGGCGATGACAAACGGGCGTGGATCAAGATCTAATCCCAGAGCCAGATTGATGGCTATAGGTGTCATAACCACTGCCGTAGCACTGTTAGAGACCAACTCAGTTAAAATATTGGTAGCTAAATAAATCAGACCGATGGCAATGAAAGGCAGCATAACCGCCGGAACTAAGGTTTTGATTAAAGTAATCATATGTTCCGCAAGATAGGATGCCGTATGCGTCTTCTCCATGCCAAGGCCCAGGCCAAGCATACCGTAGATAAGCAGAATGATGCTCCAGTCAATAGAACGGTAGGCTTCATCCGATTCGATTGTCTTGGTAAGAAAAAGAAATATACAGCCAAGAATGGCCGCGATGACAATGGGAATGAAGCCGATACTTGCCGCGATGATGATTCCCGCGAAAGCGAGCCAGGCAAAGGGTGCCTTGGCCTTGTGTAAAGCCTCCGGCTTTTGCTCACGATCCTCCAGAAGCATGAAATCGCCTTTATCCCGCAGCTGATCAAACGTCGTGTTAGGACCAAGCATCAAGATCGTATCACCAAATTCCAGTTTTTTATCAAGAAAGTCTTTATCGAGATTTCTGCCTTCCCGGTGTACCGCTAGGATAACCATGCCAAAGGTCTGACGAAAACGTATATTACGAATGGTCTTTGCTATCAGCGAAGAGTTCGCCGCAATGATACCCTCGATGATGGCGCCCTCAACAGTTGAAAGCGTTTGAAGCCCATGCTCTTCTTCAAATTCAGAAGACAAGGTTTGTTCCCCGGTCTCCTTATTTTCAGTGGTGTACTTTAAAGGGGCAGAAAAAAGAATGCGGTCAAAAGGACGTATGGTTATCTCATTGAGGGGAATAGTCAGGCGGGCCCCATTACGGCGGATTTCAATGATACGAAAAGTAGCCGAGGATGCCAGAACCGTATCCGTGAGCTTATGTCCAATGAAAGGTGAATTGTGTTGCACAAGTGTATGGCACAAAAAAGTTTTCCGTTCCTCAGGGCTTAGAACAGAAGTAATGTTTAAGCGGTCGGGCAAAAACTTAGGTCCGAAAAGAGCCACATAAGCAATGCCAATGAGAAGAAGAGGCATAGCCAAAGGTGTGATTTCAAACAAACCAATAGGCTGCATATTGTATTGTTCCTGCACAACAATGCCCGAGATAATGAGATTCGTTGAAGTGCCAATGAGGGTGCAGCTTCCACCCATGATAGCCGCAAAGGAAAGAGGCATGAGTAGTTTCGACGGTGCCTGCTGGTGTGTGCGAGCCACGGATAGTAAGATAGGGATAAAGATAGCTACAATGGGCGTATTGTTCACAAAGGCCGAGGCAACGCCTACAACAAGCATCAGCAAAAGCAGCATGACAGAGATATGGCTGTTCTTAAAACGGGAGAGCCAGCTCCCGATAAAATCTAAAGCACCTGTTTTTTGCAGAGCGGCACTCATAATAAACATCGCCGCAATGGTGAGCGGCGCAGGGTTACTGAAAACAGAGAGTGCCTCCTTGACATCCAGAATCTGAAAAAGCATCAACAGACCAAAGGCAGTCAGTGCAATCACATCGGGCGAAGCCCATTCGCGTATGAACGCTATCAGGCAGCCTATCAGCAGAATCAGTATAAAAATGATTTCAAAGGTCATTTTGTCTCGAGCATTTCACAAACTAAAGCAATCAACTATCGAATCAAGCAGAAGAATTACCACCTTGTCAGACAACGGAAACAAGCCATAGATGGGGTATGAGACGCTTCTTAAGGACTGAGAGAGTTGTCGCATACAGATGGCAACAGAGGCATTGAACCCATGCCTGAGAAAGAAGTTGTAATTTATAGAGTCTGTACTAGGATTTCAAATTCCAAATTCATTGAATGCGCCGGTCGTTTAGTGGTAGGACTTCAGCCTTCCAAGCTGGTAGCGAGAGTTCGATTCTCTCTCGGCGCACCACTTCTCCCAACCCCCAAACTCATTGGCCAACCTCGTATTCAAGTAACGTATTGAGTAGCCGACGCCTCGGCGCAGCCTAGGTGTTGGCTATCTCGACTGGTTGGGTCTTCCTTGGTCTGGTTAAAGACGCTAGGATTACAAGTAGAGGAACTAAGACGCCACCGTAGAGAACGATAGGCTCACTTTCATTCATTCTCTCTTCCTTTAGCTGATTGAAGAATTCGTCTTGGGCTGTTGCCTGAGTCAATAGGTCTGAGACTAAAAGGTTCAGTTCTTTCTCTTTGTTCTTTTCGTTCAGTGCTTCCGCTGACCAAAGCAGTCTTGCAAAGTTCTCATTGTATGGAGAGTCTTCAATTCTCTTTCGTTCCTCATTCCATTTCCCCCACATGTTTGAGTATCCTGCGATATACCCGATGCAAAGAAGTGAAGCCGCGAATATTAGAGTTCTCATATTTTCTTATCCAACGTCAAGCTCTCAGGACGAGCGAAGCGAAGTTCTGAGAAGCGATTTTCGACTTTATTTTTTATAGTGTTCTTCAAATAAAACCAAAAGCTTTTCTGCGATTGGTGCAAATGACTTTATTTCAGTCGTGCCAAGATTACCCATTGCTTGAAAATCAAAACAACCAAAACAAAACCAGATTTCTAATTCTTCTTTTTCCTTTTTCGCTTTGGCCATAAAGCGAGGCAAATAAAAGCATCGGTGACGATCATTTTCGTATGCGATCTTCTTCGCAACTAGATCGCTAAAATTCTTACTTTTCTCTCCGACAATTTTCTTGCGGTCAACGACCTTCCATTTCTCTTCCTTTCGAATTATACGGCCAATTTCAATGATTTGGCTGTCTTCAATCCAACTAACGAAACCTTCATATTTTAATTCTTTGGCCATAGCTTCTCCGCTAATCAAAATTAACGATAAGAATGCAAAAAATATTTTCATTACTTTTAGTAGAATGCCGAGTTTACACGCCTGCGAGGGGCGAGATATAAAACTTGTTTTTAAAGTGAGGCCGAGAGCAGGTCGTGTACAACGAAATGTTAGCAGGCGGCTTGCCGCCTGGTGACAAGGCGTGATACACGAAGAGGGGAAACTCGGCATTAATATTAACACAATAGGGTACGCCAGCTTCCTTACCTATCATTGTTCTTTCCATGCAGTGAAATTAAATAAAGTCGCTTCTCTTTCCTACAAAATAATGCACAGCCAGCCGTATGTTAACGTCTAGCTTATGCACACCAAATGAATGAGGCTTTTGCATGGTGCCTGCCTAGTAGGGAATATGACACAGTCGAGATGTTGGTGTTGGATACGGTGCTTGGTTGTGCCTCTACTCTTTTTCAGTAACAATGGGATAGAATTTTTCAATATAATCATAGTCTCGATCTTTATGAAGTATGCTAGATCCAGTTTCAATGCTTATGGCAGATATTAAGCAATCAATTATACTTCTAATTTTATAACCTTTTCTTTGAAGCTCTTGGTATATCTCTGCTGCCAATAAAATTGATGATCGAGTTTGCATCAAAGGAACAAAGTTAGAAAAGTAACTTTCTAGCTTCTGTCTATCAGAATCCTTGCGAATTCCTTGTAAAATCTCGAGTAAAATGAGATCTATATAAGCGATGGATTCTCTTTCATTGATTTTTTGTTTTAATCTCTCTTTTGTCCAGTGATCATTGCCTTCAAAGAAGTCTATCCAAACGCTTGTATCTATTAAAATCATCTATCAAATCTATGGATTCTTGCTTCGTTTAAATTGCCATCCCATTTAAATTTACCTTCAAGCGAAAGAATAGACTTTTGATTTTCTTTTCTAAGCAATTCACGCAAAGCTAGATCAACCAGATCTTTCTTAGTTTTTAGCCCTGTAAGTTTCAAACCTTGTGAAACTAGGTTGTCATTCAAAACAATGTTAGTTCTACTCATACACCCAATGTGCTTATATAGGTGTATTATTCAAGTTTTTTTTGCAGAACGTTGAAGTCACCAAAAGCGAAACCCTGAGCAAGTTCCCCAAAGGGGAAAGCGTCGAATGGGTAAGCGCATTTGGTGAACTGTTTTGTTCTACTCTTTCTGCTTCTTGATTTCTTTAATAACTGGAACTGGTGCCTCATAAAATAAATTTTTCACGATGGTACTAGAACTAGATTTTACCCCGTTGGGCTTAATCTCTAATTTTTTTAATGTGCCCTCTCCGTAATAGATCCAATATACATTTTTGTTCTCGGGATAAATGAACCAATCTTTCTCTGGATCAATATCAGGTATAGCAGGGCCACCTGTAGTAGACTGATAGGTAATTCGGTAGTTAAGTTTACCTTTTGCCTCATAGATCTTAATTTTTGCATCACCGCCGAAAAATGAATACTGGCCTTCTTCGCTTATTAAACCTGCAAATGAGGGGAGGCTAAAAAATAGTGACAAGACAATAGAATAAAATATTTTCATAATTTTCGTTGAACGTTGGCGGTGATGTATCGCGAAGCGCAGCGTAGCGATTACATCTACAGCTTTGTTATGTTTCTTTTATCATTTTAGGAGGATCGATAGACCTTATATCTCGCCAATACTCATCCCAAACATCGTCATCTATAAAATCGGCTTCGCCTCCATATAGTTTATCCTGACCATCTTTTCTTGGTCCCGAAATCCAATAATCGTCGTGAGTATCTATATCGTAGTAATTTGACTTAAAACCCGCGCCTTTGAGGCTCTGGAATTTTTGGTCTTTGTAATAGATCATTTTGCCCGTCTTAGAGAAAGTGACACGGCCAATCCGAGATGGCCCAATTAAGTCGCCAGCTTTCTGCTCAATGTACATTATCCGAGACTTTTTCATATCTACATAACGTGGAGGTGAGCCACCGCTTTATGCGTGTCTCACATTCTGTGGTTTAAGTGAGTTTAGTGTGTTAGTCAATCAAAGCCAGCCGCGTTTAAGCGGTTGGTTCGGCCGTCTTGTTCGGAAATATTTTATCTCGATAAGGTAAATAGCCTATCAAATATAGAATCATATAAGATAAGGAAGAACCTGTGAACTGACCTATCAAAAT
>JBCCWR010000094.1:0-8872 GCA_039193385.1 Verrucomicrobiota bacterium
AATTATGGAATTTATAGAAATTAATTTTATTCATAAAAGCATAAAAAGTTGCCTGTAAAGTTGGTAGATGACAGAAGAACAACAGCTGCTAGGTTTTCATTATTAGGTAGTTATATAGCAATGAAATTGGTAACAGATCAGCAACTCAACGAATTTATTGAATTTTTAAAGTATGGAAGCGTTTCTACGGACTCTTCTTACAAGGAAGAAGTGATTAAGTGCGCAAATTGGCTTGTAAAAAAACTAGCCGACATGGGATTAAAAACAGAAAAGCACGAGACACAGGGTTCACCGATTGTGCTAGCCAAAAACGAACACCGAGCGGAACGTCCTACAGTCTTGATCTATGGACACTATGACGTACAACCCGTAGATCCCATCGAACTTTGGGAACACCCCCCTTTCGAACCGTATATCAAAGACTCTGTAATTTATGCGCGCGGGTCTACAGACAATAAGGGACAGATTTTATCTCATATTTTTGGAATAGAGCAGACTTTGAAAGATCAGGGCGAGTTACCGGTCAATCTAATTTTTCTCATCGAAGGCGAAGAAGAAATAGGCAGCCCTCATCTCATACCTTTCCTGGAGCAGAAAAAAGATGAACTGCAGTGTGACGTCATCGTAGTCTCAGATACGGGAATGATTGCCAAGGGTGTACCAACATTCACCTATGGCCTGCGAGGTGTGGCAGGCATGGAAGTGCGCTTACAAGCTGCCGGACATGATCTGCACTCTGGCACTTATGGCGGAGCTATAGCAAACCCCGTTACTGTTTTGGCGCGGCTTGTTCATACCTTACATGACGAAAACATGCATGTGGCTATCGATGGATTTTATGATGATGTTAAAAAACCTCAATCCTGGGAGCATGAAGCCTGGAACAAACTTCCCACTCAAGATGAAGACTGGCTTCATGAAACCGGTGCGCCTGCACTTGAAGGCGAGTCTGGATACTCGACTCTGGAGCGTTTATGGAGCCGTCCCACTGCAGAGGTCAATGGGCTTTATGGAGGTTATCAAGGAGAAGGAACAAAAACTGTGCTTCCCGCAGAAGCAACGCTGAAATTAACTTTCCGCACAGTGCCAGATCAAAAATGCCAGGACTTACTAGATAAGGCTGAGAAGCATTTTATCAAACATTGCCCTAAGTCTGTTCGCATAGAAATTGACAAAGGACATAGTGGAGAGGGTTATCTATGTGATCCACAGAGTCGTTATGGCAAAGCTGCACAAGCAGCACTTAAAGAAGCTTTTCACGGAACTGAGCCTGCCCTCATCCGTGAAGGAGGCAGCATCCCTATCATTGTCGAATTTAAACGTGTGCTTGGCGTTGACACTTTGCTTCTAGGACTGGCACTACCTGATTGTCGTGCTCACTCTCCCAATGAAAACTTTCATCTTGAAAACATGGCCGCTGGGATTCGCTTGAACCGTTTGCTCCTAGATAAGATTGCTAAAAATAAACTTTAAAGTTAATTAACTGGCACCGATAAATTTATAAAGCAACGTGCTGCATATAAAAAGAGCAGCACCTTCGTTTCAATGAAAATTCTCGTAACAGGTGCAACCGGCTATATTGGCGGACGTTTAATTCCACGTTTAATCTCTGCTGGGCATGACGTAAAAATTCTAGTGCGTGATGATAAACGTGTTGCGGGGCGAGCTTGGGAAGACCAGGTGACTATCGTAAAGGGTGATGTATTAAATAAAGAATCCCTAGCCCCTGCCTTACAAGATGTCGATGTGGCGTATTATCTTATTCATTCTATGACTGAGGGAGCGGGTTTCGGAGATCGAGAGCGCCGTGGAGCGGAAAACTTTGTGCTTTGTGGAAAAGAAAATAAAAACTTAAGTCATGTGATTTATCTGGGAGGACTCATGCCCAGTAGTAATCCCAGCCATTTATCCAAACATTTAAAAAGCCGTGATGAAGTAGGACGCATTCTTCGAAAAAGTTTACCTACAACTGAATTTCGCGCAGGCCCCATTATTGGTTCCGGATCGGCATCTTTTGAGATGGTGCGTTATTTAACAGAACGTTTACCCATTATGGTTGCTCCCAAGTGGATCATGAATGAAATTCAACCTATTGCGGTGCGCGATATGTTGAGCTACCTCGTTGAAGCTTTAAAAAGCCCTCCCCTAGGTGTGGTCAACGTAGGTACGGATGCCATGAAGTTTAAGGAGATGATGTTGATCTTTGCTGAGGTGCGTGGCCTAAAAAGAACTATCTTTCCTGTTCCGGTGTTGGCACCTACTTTGGCAGCTTTGTGGATAGGACTCGTCACACCGATTACCAACCGCTTAGCAGTTCCTATCGTGCAAAGTATGATTCGTTCGTTAACCGGGGATACGACAAAAGCTCAAGAAGCCTTTCCAGAGATTAAGCCGGCTGACTATAAGCTGGCTGTAAAGCGAGCACTCGATGTCATTGATAAAGGTTTTATTGAAACGCACTGGAGTGGAGCGGTAGGGGGAAAGTGTGACTATAGACCTTATGAAGTGACAGACCGCGAGGGAGTTATCCAGGAAAAACGTTCTCTTCCAATTTCAGCATCCAGCAAAAAAGTCTTCCAAACTTTTACATCCGTCGGGGGTGCAAAAGGTTGGTTAACCTGGAAATGGGCCTGGCATTTGCGCGGTATATTTGATCGACTGATTGGAGGGCCTGGCTTAAGAAGAGGCCGGAGGCATCCTGAAGAATTATTGGTGGGAGAAGCTTTGGACTTTTGGCGAGTAGAAGAAGTTGTTCAGAATCGCCTATTACGTTTACGTGCAGAAATGAAAGTGCCTGGTAAAGCCTGGCTACAGTGGGAAGTCCGTCATGAAAAGAAAGGTTCGCGCCTCATTCAAACGGCTATTTTTGTGCCCAAGGGTTTCTGGGGAAATGCTTATTGGTATGTTTTATACCCAATTCATCGTTTAATATTTAGTGATATGGCCAAGGCATTGGCTCAGGAAGCAGAAACGAATATGCGTTTCAAATAAGATAAAAAGGCATCAGGCCACAAATTAAATTCAGTTTTTCTTACTACGAACCAATATAAAAGGAGGGATTGTCTCTTCTAATAAAACAGACTGTTTGTAGAAAATGAAAATAACTGACAAAGCGTCCGTTGATTTCCGTAGAGAAAGGGCCAAGCTAAAACGTCAGCTCAAGCTCAAAAAGGCCAGACGTAAGATCTTTATCGACTGTGGCGCCAACACCTTCAAAGTCACACGCGAGTACATGAAAAAGCTACCTTTGTTTGAATTTTATGCCTTTGAAGCTCAACCCGAGTTAAAAGACGAAGTTCATAAAGTTTTAAAAGAAATGCCTGGCAGAAAATTAACATTTTTAAATCAGGCCGTGTGGACCAAGAACGAAACTGTTCATTTCTTTTTAGCGACAAAATGGGGTCCTAATTTCAAGGGTGGCTCTACTCTCATGAATCACCATGAAAAAAATAGCAGTCAAGTCGATTACGAAAACCCCATTCCAGTCGAAGCGATCGATTTTAGTGCCTGGTTGATGCAAAACTTTTCCAAGGAAGATTTCATCACTATTAAAATGGACATCGAAGGCGCTGAATATGCTGTTCTTGAAAAGATGCTTGAAGATAAAAGCATGGATCTCGTGGATGAATTTCTCATCGAATTCCATCAAAAAATGAACTCGGACATTACCTTAGAACGTCACGAAAGGCTTATTGAACAGATTCGGCGGAGAGCTCGCTTACAGATCTGGCAATGAAAGCTTTTACAAAGGGCCCTCATTTTGATTCCTAACAGATGCCCTGGAACTTTTTTCCCCTGTTTCGTTGATTCTAAAGTCTCCATGCAGATAAGACGATATGTCATCTAATAGTCTCTAAAAACGACTTTCGCCTGAAGCAGGAAAAAAAGAGGGAGCGCAGGAAAAAAGTTCACATGAACAGGGCCACTAAAAGAAATCTTGACCGGAAAAGTGCCTTTGTGGACGAAGTCAAAATTCATGACGGTGTCCCTCTTTTCAGTTGGATTGACTTGAATATCACCGAATTATGCAACAGAAAATGCGTTTTCTGCCCTAGATCTAAATCTGATGTCTACCCCAATCAAAAACTTTTTCTCAAACCGGATCTAGCCTCTAAAATGGCGCAAGAATTAAAAGAAATTCATTTCGATGGAGCAGTTGTTTTTTGTGGATTCAGTGAACCTCTCTTACACCCTGACTTTACAGAGATTATTCAGAGATTTGGTCATAGCATTCGTACTGAACTCGTTACGAATGGGGATAAACTGACCACTGAACTCATTGCTGGTCTTTATGACGCTGGTTTAGACTATATTGCCGTCAGTATGTATGATGGAGAACAGCAGACTGAGAAATTTGAAAAAATGTTCAGATCTGCCGGCATTAATCAAGACCATTTCATTCTACGAGACCGGTGGCATCATGCTGATGAAGAATACGGACTTAAGCTCACCAATCGCGCTGGAACGCTCAATTTACAAGGGCAATTACCAGTCGATACAACTAAACCTTGTTACTACACGCATTACTCCATGACGGTTGATTGGAATGGCGATGTACTTTTGTGTGTACAAGATTGGAACAAAAAAGTCAAACTGGGCAATCTATATGGTCAATCCATTATGGAAGTCTGGAAAGGACATCTGATCGAAAATTTCCGCAAACGCCTCGCTCAGGGACCACGCAATTTCTCTCCCTGCAAGTCATGCAATGTGGAAGGAACTTTTCATGGATTTAATCACGTGCGCGTCTGGCAGCACATCTGGGAAAGTCAAAAAGGGCAAGCTAACAAGAAAAAACTGACTTCAGCACATGTCCATCACATTTGACGATATCCATACTTCTAAAAAACAGCAGTTTCTTTCTCAGACAATGGAGAAAACAACCACGCAGTTGTGCGAAGTTCCCAATCCTAATCCGAAACTTTTTTCCTGCCCTGTTTGTGGTTCATCTACAATCCATGACTTCACCTATGCTTATGGCTTTAATATGAGTCAATGTGAAGATTGTCAGCTGATCTTTTGTAATCCCTATCCCTCCTCAAAACAGATCGAAGCATATTACAACAGTAGTATGAAAGAATTTGAAAATGAATTTTTCAGAGATTCATTTGAAAAACGTGTCGACCTTTTTTTACCACGAGTCAAATTGATTCAACAATACAAGACCAGCGGAGACTTGCTCGATATTGGCTCAGCCATAGGGGTCTTTCATGAAGCTCTGCACCGTTGCAACACCCATTTTCATATTACTAGCTGCGATATCAATCCTTCAGCATGTGAGGAACTACAAAGACGTTACCCTGAAACGGCAACTATTTGTGCGGATATACTCGAACTTAATGAGAGCAAAAAATTCGATATCATAACTCTGTGGGATACCATCGAGCACATTGTCGATCCTAATGCCCTCATCACCAAAATAAGTAAACTTCTTAGACCACAAGGCATTCTCGTTTTTTCAACTCCGAACACGGATAGCTTCGAATGGCATATCGCTGGTACAAACCATGTGCAAATTCTTCCACCTGGGCATGTAAATCTATTTAATAAGAAAAGTATTCGTGCACTACTAGGCAAACATCACTTTCACATTAATTCATCACAAACACTCAATCCCTCTCTGGATATAGGTTATGTCAAAAAACTGCTCATTGAGGACATGTCTTATGAGAATAAGATAGGCACTTATTTCAAGTCTTTGTTGAACGAACCCGATTTTGCGCACAGCTTCTGCGATTATCTTATCAAGAAGCACCAGGCTGGAAACATCCTGGTCATCGCTTCCCAAGAACATGAAAAGGTTTTAGCGTCCCGCGAATCCAATCTGGTCCTCAACGAAGGTTATTCATTAGCGCAAGCTCCACTCATCATAAAAAAAGCTGCAGGAGCACACCTGACCACGACAAATGAAAAACAAGTGCTTGATTACAGCATGGCCGCAGGCTCAGCCATACTGGGTCACGCACCAAGCGTTATTAGAAATACTCTCAAAAAACAAGCTGATTGCGGCACAGCCTATCTTTTGCCAACAGAAGAAATGCACCGTTTTAGTGAAAAGCTAAACCAGGTGCTACCTCACTTCAAAGGCTTTGCCTATTGCAACAGCGGCTCAGAAGCAACCATGCGGGCCATGCGTATCGCGCGTGCTCATACTAGAAAAAACAAGATAGCAGTCTTTTCTGGTGGATGGCATGGCAGTCACGATGGCGCTTTATGGGATGACGATCCTACATCATCCGATAAACAACCATCCCCCTCAGATAAATCTTCCGGCCTACCCTCTTCTCTCAAAGATCTCATCATCATGCTTCCTTATGACCGTACTGAAGCATTTCATTTAATTGAACAAAACCGAGATCAACTCGCTGCGGTCATGATTGAACCTGTTCAGGGAAGTTTAGCCCGTGGAGACAAAGGCATCGAATCCTTTCTTAAAGAATTAGCTCAAACAACAAAAGAAAATGACATCCTATTGTGTTTTGATGAAATCATCACAGGCTTTCGCTTGGCACTCGCAGGAGGTATTGAATATTTTGATATTCAACCTGACATAGCCACTTATGGGAAAATTATAGGAGGTGGTTTACCCATCGGCATCGTAGGTGTCACAGAATCCCTACGCCGAACCATACAAGGACCCGATAACCTACAAGCTGTCTTTTTAGGTGGAACGTTTTCGGCCAACCCAATGTCACTCGCGGCAGGCGATACAATGCTAACTTATTTGATCGATAACCCGGATATTTACGAAATCTTAAATACAAGAACCAGAGAACTAGCCAATATCATCAATCATTTCACTGCTAAAGCAGATCTACCGATCCATATCTCATCTGCAGCATCTATGTTCCGTATCAATTTTTGCAAAGAACCGCCACACTCTCGACGTGAGAGAGACCGAATTGAACTTCCCCAGAACATTCAACAACTCTTTTACCATCAGATGCTCAAGGCGGGTATTTATCTCAAACCTGGCAGAAGTAATTTCATATCACTCTCTCATGATCAGAAACTAATTACAGAAACTATCGAAACCACCATCCGTGTTTTAAAAGATATGCAAAAACAAGGCTTATTTGACCATGTCTAGCACCAGCATCAGTCAGGATTTTGTTTTCAAAGAGAATGCTGGGGGATTACTCGAATTCATTGGCGACTTTGAATCACTCTATCAGTATGAATCTGATCCCTGGGGACAAAGTGGAACAGACTCTAAGCTTAAAAATTATTACCAAACTTCACGGAATTTACTGATAGAAAAATTAACCAAAAACAGTCCTGCTTCTATACTCGAAGTAGGTTGTGGTCATGGATACGTTTGCAACACATTGAAAAATGCCTTTCCGCAAACTACGGTTGAAGGGATTGATATAAGCGCTCTAGCCATTACTAAGGCTTGTGAAACATTTCCTCACCTTACCTTTCATCATGGAAATATCAGTGCAAAAGATACACTGCCTGAGAAACAGTATGATGCCGTCATATTGAATCAAATCCTATGGTATATCCTGGAAGACTTCGACAGTGTTTTGGATAACTCGCACCATCTTTTAAAACCCGAGGGCAAATTCTATTCATCAAATGCCTTTTTCAAAAAAGAACAACGCTATGGCACAGAGATCATCAATGGCTTTGATGGACTGATCCAATATCTCACTCAAAAAACGGAAACACACTTCTCCTTTGAATACGCCTCCTTACAAACATTGGATAATGAGATGTATAACAATGGCCTCGTCACCATGAAAAAAATACCAAACCCAGCATTCTAATAATATGAACGTTCTAGGATTTAATAATTTCGCCAGTCACGATCCAAGTGCTTCCATAGTCACTGATAGAAACGGTACTCTGGAGTATGTAGCCATTGCCGAAGAAAGATTGTGCAGAGTAAAAAAATCACATTACTCACCCTTACGCTCTATCCGCTACTGTATGGATCATTTTGGAATTAAGGATTTTTCAGAAGTGGATCTGATCGTCGTGGATTACGTCTTTCACAAACAACTGACTGATACCGCAAACCATTATAGAAAGCTGGAACACGACTATATCAAAACCAAACTCAAACTCGACTATAACAAATTACTCTATATCGACTCTCATCACATGGCTCATGCCGCTTCCGCTTACTATCCTTCCAATTTCAAGGAGGCAGCTATACTTATTGTAGATGGGTTTGGCTCTAACGTTGAAACCAATTCTCTTTTTGTTGGAAACTCACAAGGCATTCGACTCATTGAACAAGCGCATGGTATAGGCATTGGACTGGTCTATGAAGTGGTTACTTCAGAAATTTTAGGTTTTGCCCGCGGACAAGAAGGCAAAACCATGGGACTGGCGGCACTGGGAAGAGACATCAAAGGTGATGCTATCCTGCATCTCCAACCTGTTTACAAAGGTATGGTCACAGACTTCAGTCATTTCATCGACCGAGCGCCGCGAGAAATGCTCAAGCAAGCTATTCCAGCATGCCCACAACCATCAGAAGTCACTAATGACTTCTATTCTAAAATAGCATTTGAAGTCCAAGAAGAGGCCGAACGCTGTATGGTTCATCTAGCTAACTATGCTTATGAAAAAACAGGCATGAAGAATCTCTGCATCGCAGGTGGAGTCGGGCTAAACTGCTTGGCCAACAGTGCGATAATCGACCAAACTCCTTTTGAAAATGTTTTCATCCAACCTGCCTCCTCAGACGTAGGTCTTTCACTTGGCCTAGCTCTTCATGGCTATAGCCGTCAATCAACCCAGACTTTCTCTTTTAATGTTTATACTGGAAAAAACTATGCTGCCTCAGAAACAGAAACGCTTCTTCAGAAATTCAATATTCCCTACAAGCAGATTGAAATTCCTAAAGTTGCCCAGTTGA
>JBCCWR010000095.1:0-8866 GCA_039193385.1 Verrucomicrobiota bacterium
CAAATCGTAGCTGGAATCATAAGTTTTTCTGGTTCTAAGCCTGATTCCATAGCAATGATTGCCAGTATAGGAAGCATGATATTTACGGCCCCAGTGTTTGAGGTGCATTCTGTGAGTATAGCTGTGATAACGCAAATGCATAAAATGAGTAATAAAGGGTGCAAAAAAGTGATGTTGACTAATAGTAACCCAATTTGATCACTCAAGCCAGAGCTGTTGAAAGCTTTAGCAATAGCAATCCCACTGCCGATGAGTAAAAGCAAATCCCAAGGTATTTCCTTCGCTTTATTCCATTCAAGCAATCGCTCCCCTTTCTTTCTACCGGAAGGAATGATGAAGCATGCTATGCCAGCCAATAACGCAACGGTGCTATCACTCAGATAGTTGGAACCCAAAGGTTCTGTCCAGAAGGAACGGCTTGCCCATACGAGAATTGTTGCCAATAGTACTAGAAGCACACGAAATTCTCCTTTGGTCCATTTTTCAGTTTGTGGAGTCGCAAGAGATTCTTTTCCTCTTAAATTCATTGAAAGGAAGATCCAGGTCAGCGGTAACAAAATAAGTACAATAGAAAATCCAATATGAGTCCATTCTTCAAAGCTAAAGATGTATCCGGTTGTCTCATTATAAATAGATAAAAATAATGTATTTGATGATGCACCTAGGGGAGTAGCGATTCCTCCGATGCTACACGCATAAGCTATACCAAGTAAGAGTACGGTGCGGAAGCTGGGACGGCCTGAGTTATATTCGAGAATGGCAGATGCAATGGGAAGCATCACAATACATATAGCGGCGTTATTCATCCACATGCTCAAAAAAGCACTAGTCAGCATTAAAGCCAGCACAATACGTTTTTCTCCTCTCGCCCCGAGAAATTGAATGAACAAAAGAGCACCACGGCGATGTAGGCCATTTTTCTCCATGGCTTTGGCAATAAGCATACCTCCTATAATAAGAAAAATCAGGTGATGGCCATATGCCTGAGAAATTTCTACGTATGAAATATTACTAAGGAAGGGCAGAAGAGCAAAGGGTATGAGAGCCGTAGCAGCAACGGGAATAGGCTCTGTAATGAACCACCAAGCGCACAGCAATGTTACTCCCGCAGTCCATGATGCGGCTATTGAACATTCAAAGCCGTAATTTAATAAAAACCCAAATAAGAAAGCGGAAATAATCCCTTCCCAAAATAAGATGGGACGTGAACGTTGCTCTAGGGTTGTGTCATCTTTGATTGTTGGAGATGATTGAACGATATCTTTGGTAATAGGAAACTGTGGTTTGGATGCGTTGATATTTTCTGTCTTGGACTTTGAATCTTTTTGAGCAATTTTTTTATGATGCGAGTCCTCAGCCTTTTCAACAGAAGAGAGTTTCTTTTCATCTAGAGATTCTGAAGTCTCCTTTTGTTCTGTATTATCTTTATTTGTTTTAGAATCTTCACTCTCTGTTGTTTCAGCTGCAGGAGTTTCGTTCGCCTCTTCTGGAGCCTTATCCTTTATAGCTTCGGATTGGGCTTTTTCCTCATTTTCTTTAAGTTGTGTCTCTTCAGCTTTTTCAGTAGAAGATGTCTTGTTTTCACCTAGAGATTCTGAGGTCTCCTTTTGTTCTGTATTATCTTTGTTTGTTTTGGAAGCTTCACTCTCTGGTGCTTCAGGTGCGATAGGTTCGCTGATATCTTCCGGAGCTTTCTCTTTTAATGCTTCAGATTGAGTGGCTTCCTCATTTTCTTTAAGCTGCGGCTCTTCAGGTTTTTCGGTAGAAGATAATTCGTTTTAAACTAGAGATTCTGCTGTTTGATTTTCTTCTGCATTATCTTCATTCGTTTTGGATACTTCGTCTGTTGGTGTTTCAGTTGCGATAGGTTCGCTGGTATCTTCTGGTGCTTTCTCTTTTATGGCTTCAGATTGAGTGACTTCCTCATTTTCTTTAAGCTGCGGCTCTTCAGATTTTTCAGTAGAAGATAACTCGTTTTCAACTAGAGATTCTGCTGTTTGATCTTCTTCTGTACTATCTTCATTCGTTTTGGATACTTCGTCTGTTGGTGTTTCAGTTGCGATAGGTTCATTCGTATCTTCTAGTGCCTTGTCTATTATAGCCTCAGATGGCTCTGTTTGCTCAGCCGTATTAGAAGTAGGCTGATCTTTAGTGTCTGATTTTTCAGTCTCAGTGTTTTGAATTTCAATAGCCTCTTCTAAAGCTTTATCAATTTCTGACTCGGCTTTTTGTTCAGCTTCTGCGGTAGGCGTATTATCTTTTTCTTCATCCTTAAAAGGAACTCGAGGAATCTGAACGGTCTCTGCAGTTTCAGGTGTTACATCCTCTGGTAGTTCAGGCGCTTGCGGTGACATCGACGCAGGCGGTGTTGTGATCTGGGTCGTTTTAGATGCTTCAGGATCAATATTTTCAGGCACTTCTGCAGTCTGAATGCTGGCATCAGCTTCTTTTTTTGACTCAGAACTTCCTTTTTCCTTTAGTTCAGTTTCCTGTTCAGAGGGTAAGGGTTCCTGCTTCGTTTCTTCCTCAGGCATTCATTTTAGTATCGGGAAAAAACTTCTAAGCTTGAGGTTCTAATGATCTGTATAAGATCATTAGGTGTGTCTGAATTTAACTACTTTAAAGCGTCATCAATGGCATAAAGCTTCATCTTGTTAACTTTCCCTTTCAGCTCGAGCATTCCGAGACCGATAGCTTCAAGGACATGAAGAAGGTCAAAGGAGTTTATATAATCCTCCGATACGACAATAGAGTTTGGAGTGTTTTAGGCCTGATTTTGAATATGAGCTGTTGTATTCGTCGCATCGCTGAGATAGGCAATTTCTCGTTTATCATCACCTACTTCATGACACATAATAGCTCCCAGATGGATATCAGCTTTGAAAGAGGGGACTAGCCCATATTTTTTTAGATATTTCTTTGTCTTAAATTTCAATATTCTCGTGAAAAGAAAATAACTATGAGTGATGAATCTTTGCGAAGTTATTATTTTATGTAGTGCTAACTTGCCAAGCATTTAGATTTGTTTGCTATCAGATCATGGTGAATGAATGCAGTTGTTGCACTGGCCAGTTTCTTTGTATTCACGGATATTAGCTAGTGTTGTATCAGCAATATTTCTGAATGCTTCTCCTGTAAAAAAGGCCTGATGTCCTGTGATGATGACATTGGGGAAAGTCGTTAGGCGCGCGAAGATATCGTCTTGGATAACTTGATTTGAAAGATCTTCAAAAAAGAGGTCACTTTCCTCCTCATAGACATCAAGGCCTAGGTAACCAATTTTAGCTGATTTTAGGCCTCTGATAACTGCTGGTGTATCTATGAGTCCGCCTCGGCTGGTATTGATTAAAGTAACGCCGTCTTTCATCACAGCAATAGTTTGATCATTGACAAGATGGTGGCTTTCAGGTGTTAATGGACAATGTAAACTAACTATGTGTGAGCGGCTCAAAAGTTCCTCGATACTTACATATCTAGCTCCAAGTTGTTCGCATTCTGAGTTAGGATAAGGGTCATAGGCTAATACTTCACAACCAAAACCTTGTAAAATTCTAACAACATTGATGCCTATCTTTCCTGTTCCTATTATACCGGCAGTTAAGCCATAGATGTCATAGCCCAGTAGACCATCCAGAGCAAAATTTCCTTCACGTATACGACTATGGGCTCTGTGAACTTTTCGATTCAGAGCCAGCATAAGAGCTAGAGTATGCTCTGCAACAGCATGGGGCGAGTATGCAGGAACACGTGAGACTAGAATTTTGTGTGCCTCTGCTGTCTTAAGATCAACCTGATTGTAACCTGCACATCGTAAGGCGATATGACGAATACCAGAAGAAGCAAGGATTTCTATGGTTTCTTTATCTAAGGTGTCATTCACAAAGGCACATGCGACCTCACATCCTTTAGCCAATGAGGCCGTCTGTGCATTAAGGTGTGGTTCGAAGTATTGAAATGTGTAATTCAGTGATTGGTTGGCTGTGTTAAAAAATCTCTCGTCGTAAGGTTTGGTGCTAAAAAAGGCAATCTTCATAATGAAAAATTCTGTTGGTGGAATGATTTAAGGAATATTTTAATTGATTATTTTATAAATTTTGAAATTCATCATCATGTACTTTTATTTTGAGCATTTTTTAAATTTAGATACCACTAGATCACAGTGAGGGTTGATGTTGTCTATAGCTCACTGATAAACAGCGCCAAACTGAATTAATACATCAGCTGCTGGTCGGATTTTCTCATGGTAATCCTCTAAATCTAGATTTAGGTTTTCTTATCCTCAAGCTTTTACACATCAGACTCGCTCTTTATTGCATAATGGAGGTTAAAACACTGTCTTTCGCAATGGAGAGTATCTTCAACAGTTGTTGTTAGCACACTGTGTGGCGGTCAAAATTGTCGAAGCTTAAGAAGTCAAATCCAACCGGCCTTTGAGCCGGTTTTAAATAACTGAAATTTAGGGCTTGGAAAATTTATGCCTTGTTTTGTTGGCAAAGGAGACGAGCGATAGCATCACCGGGACTTCGACCAATACACCAACGACTGTGGCAAGTGCTGCTCCTGAGTGCAGTCCAAATAAACTAATGGCAACAGCAACGGCCAGCTCGAAGAAATTAGATGTACCAATAAGCGCGGCTGGTGCAGCGGTCGTAAATGGAACACGCCAGAGATATGCCCAGCCGTAAGCGACAAAAAAGATGCCGTAGCTTTGTATCAGCAGTGGTATGGCAATCAGGACAATAACCATCGGTTTATCGATGATGGTTTGTGCCTGAAAACCAAATAACAGGACAACTGTGGCGAGTAGTCCTATGATCGAAAACGGCTTTACTTTAGCGGTGAAACGCTCAATGCGTTCATCGTTATGGTTTTTATCCAGCTTGCGGCGGGTGATGTAACCAGCCGCTAACGGCGTAATAACATATAAAACAACGGAAAGGAGTAATGTTTCCCATGGCACAACAACATCGGTAACACCGAGTAAAAATGCAGCAAGCGGCGCAAATGCGAAGATCATAATAATGTCATTGATTGACACCTGTACCAAAGTGTAATTGGCATCGCCGCGCACCAGTTGACTCCACACAAATACCATCGCCGTGCATGGCGCTACACCAAGCAAAATCACTCCGGCGATATATTCTTTGGCGGTTTCGTGGGGGATCAATCCGGCAAAGACATGCTCAAAAAACAACACACCGAGTGCTGCCATAGTAAAGGGTTTGATAAGCCAGTTAATGACAAGTGTGATGCAAAGGCCTTTGGGTTTGCGGCCAACATCCTTGATGCTGGCAAAATCGACATTGACCATCATTGGATAGATCATGATCCAGATGAATACGGCCACGACCAGATTAACTTGAGCGTATTCTAGCTCTGCAATGGTCTGAAAGATGGATGGTGCAGCAATACCCAGCCCAACCCCTGCGGCGATACAAAGTGCGACCCATAGGGATAAATAGCGTTCAAAAAAACCAAGAGGAGATTGTTCAGTCATAATAATTCAATTTCAATTTTGTGTTTCAATAGATTAAGGGTTTCATCAAAAGCGGCGTTAATATCCTCATCTGTGCCTGTCGCATGCGTGTTGATTAAGGCTTCTGCCATAATAGAACGGAAACTATTCCCAGTACAAAGAACAAGGATATGTTTCATGGTTAGCACTCACTTTCTGTTGTTGCACAGAGGGATTTTTCACCTTCTTCGTTGATGCAGCAATTTTCGCGCAGGTAGTTTATGAGCGACTCTATAGAGTTAACATTTGCTGCATAAATCATGGATCGCCCATCTTTACGGGCAGAAATTAAGCCTGCCTGCGTAAGGTGGGATAAGTGGAAAGATAGCGTATTATGCGGAATGCTAAGGCGATCACTGATCGTTCCGGCGGACGTACCGCTTTTTCCATACTCAATAAGAATTTTAAAAACTTTGAGTCGCGTCTCCTGAGACAGTGCGTCAAAGGCTTTGATAGCGCGTTCCAAATCCATTCGTCCACAATAATGGACACGTTTAATTCGTCAAGAGTTATCGACATATTGAGAGCAAGCGATAAGGATACATAGGCTTTGATTTTGAAACTGATCTTGCAGCCTCCTAGCCTATACAGGGCTTACCATAGATTGGGAAGATGCGAACAAAAAACGTAAAATCTAGATGGGATGCGAACCATTGAAAAATAAGAGTTTTAAACAAGTGTATCAAATGGCGGAAGGACTGGGATTCGAACCCAGGGTGCATCTCTGCACGCCGGTTTTCAAGACCGGTGCAATCGTCCACTCTGCCATCCTTCCAGAGCAACAAGGTCAATATCTAAGCGTGAAATGTTGGCACCTGCAAGCCTCTAGTCGGTAAAAAATTCTTAATAATGGGATAATTGTAAATTTCTTTGTTTTGCTTCTCATTCTTGTGCAAAAGGGGTCGATTCTTAATTCTAGGAAAAAAAAATGGGTGATTTAGAGAATCCAACGGAAGTAGAATTTTTTTATCGTTCTAATGATTGGCGGGAATTAAACGTTGCAGATATTTGTAAGGGATATGAGTTATCTTTCTCGGAGGGAGACACATTACGCGTCGTAAATTTAGAACGTGCGCATGCTCCAGAATCTATGGAAGAAAAAGTTGTACTTACCTATTATTCAATCAATAAGCAACCGATCGTCGATACGCTTGTAGAAAATTCAAATGAAGTTATGGAAATAGCCATTGAGCTTTTTATGGAAATGCCTGGAGCACGAGAACGTATTATACGGGAAAAATTTTATTCTGCTGTTTAAGATGAATAATGGGCAATTTTTAGATTTTTAGAGGAAGAAAAACTTGTAGATATTATCTCCAAGCTAATCGATGTTACTATTTTCTATTAATCTGCCTCAATCGTTTTATAGATAAATGTGCCACCGCTGTTTTTTGTAAAGTCATTAATAATTTTAGAATGGGGTCTGTTCGCTTTAGTTATATTAGGATCTCTGAAGTCATGGCAATAGACAATGACATCATCTTTACTTAGATCATTCATGAGTTCCTCAGCGACTTTGTCGTTTACGATATCATCGAAATCTGCAAACCAGTAGATGGAGTCTACGCCTTGTTCCATAAGAAAACGAAAAGCTCCCTGCGTCCCTGCTATACGGGCTTTCTCTTGTAGCTCTTCATTCTCGATTAAGACAGAATTCTGTATATAGAGCCTACCTTCACGTTTAGCTTTTTTATAGAATCTATCAAAATCTTTGTTTTTATCTAGGAGTTCGACAAGGAATTGATGAATGTTGAATTTGAAATAACCCTCTTTCGATTTATAGAGGTCTTCATCTTTTTCCTGAAGCTTCTTGTATTTCCTGGATTCTATTTCGTATCGTTTTTTCAACCAGATATCATCTTCAAACTGCTTAACAGGATAAGTATCTCCCTTTTGTTTAGGATCCATTCCACAGCCAGGACTGAGGACGATTAATGCGTCAGGAAAATTTTTATCGATTTCTTCAAGGGGAACTTGAATGACAGCGTGGGTGGAGAAGGAAATATCTACGATGACCCCTAGCAAATTTGCTGCTATCTCAGCTCCGAAAAGATTGGCAACGACTCGATCGTTACTAACACGTTTTACGACACTATCATTGAATTGGTTGGTAGTTTGAGTGATATTCGCTGGATCCATGGTAGGGATAGCATCCTGTGGAATAGCTTCAATGGTAGTCGTAGATTGTGCAATCTGGGTTTTAATAATATTAGTCATGTTCGTATAGACAGGTGCTGTATCAGGTGGTTCTACAGTAAGGTCGTTGTTTTGTGGTAAGATAGGATCCAAGGTAGGTTCTTCGAGTTCGATCATATCCATATCATCAGTGAATATTTGCTCGCCTTGAGAGAAAACATCGGCATCAGATAGCAGAAAGCCTTGTTTGGGAATAACGGCTTGGAAAATAACAACCCCGCTAAGAATAAAAAATAGAACAATATGGATGATAAGTGAAAAAGATAGCGCGCCTAGAGATGCTCCGAAATGACCTTTAGATGTCTGCTTCATTACAATAACATATCTTATTAAAGAGCTATTCGGAAGTAATTTTTGTAATTTTAATGATACATGACTTTTATGGACAAAGAATGCTAAGGCAGAGTGCTGAGATGTTACTTATTTTGCTTTAATTGTTTTGTAGATAAATGTCCCACCGGTCTTGTTAGAAATGTCAGCAATGGTTTTAGCATGAGGCTGATTTGTTGTAGTTATATCAGGTGCTCTGAAGTCGTGACAGTAGACAGTGACAGCATTTCTATGTAGGTCTTTTATTAATTTTTTGGCAAGTTCATTATCTATTTTATCTCTGAAATCTGCGAACCAATAGATCGTATCAACACCTTGTTTGGTGAGAAAATCAAAGGCACCTTGTATCGCAGAAGTGCGATTACCCTCTTGTTTTTTTTCACCTTGGATTAGGACATCATTTTGAATGTAGAGTCTACCTTCTCTCTTAGCTTTTTTATAAAAACTATTAAACTCTTTATTTGTATCGAGGAGTTCGACAATGAATTCATGAATGTTGAATTTAAAAAATTTTCTTTTTAATTCATATAATCTTTCTTTTGTTTTTTCAAGGTGTGCGTATTTGTTAAATTCTTGGTCATAGCGTTTTTTAAGCCAGATTTCTTCTTCGAATGTTTCCGCAGGGTACGTATCCCCTTTATGGGCTGGGTCCATCCCGCAGCCTGGGCTGAGGACAATCAAGGCGTTCGGAAAATTTTTATCGATTTCTTTAAGGGGAACTTGAATAACTTTATGGGTGGAGGTGGAGACATCAACGATGACACCCAGTGAATTTGCGGCTACTTTGGTTCCGAAAAGGTTAGCGACGACTCTACTGCTATTACC